>JAFGRE010000154.1 GCA_016935335.1 Deltaproteobacteria bacterium | reverse complement strand
GTAAAGTTTGCCTGCGGCAACTCGAATTCGATCTCAAAGTTCCGGGGACAATTAATCAACCATAATTTCGATATTCGAGAAGCTCCGCATGTCTCGGGGAAGAAAAACCGAGCGGATTTGATTATCAGTCTTGATGCCTTTGAAAAACTTTTTCTGGACAAGCCCTCGATTGACAGGTTTGTTTTCGTTACCAGCGATTCAGATTTTTCCGTCATCATGGACATCTTGAGAAAATACGGAAAGGAAGTCTGGCTGATCACCAAAGAAGGCGACGCCCAGCGGCCGATTTTTACCAATTGCACCGATAATATTATTCCCCTTCGTCCACCAAAGAAGCCAAGTGCGAAGATGGAAAAGAAGGAGACGACGCTGAAAGAAGAGACCCGGACAACCGGAGAAAAGATGACTCAAAAGGAAGAGGAAAAAGAGAAGCCGAAGGATAAAATCGCTGAAGAACTGTTTAAAAAAGTCCTCAAAAGCCTCGATCCGAGCGAAGAACATTTGTTGAATCCTATCGCCAATAAGATGAGGCAATTGGATAAGTCATTTAAGATTAAGAATACGAGTTATAAAAGAATGACGACCTTGGCGAGAGATTTTGAGAAGAAGGGATGGTTTAAAACCAAGAAAGATGCGGACGGTCATCTTTTGATTGTGGACTTGGAAGCAGCCGGATGAGCAAAGTCGCCCGCCACCGAAAAGAGGCGCCGGAAATATAGAAAAATTCATGAGTTGTAAAAGAGTATTCCGCTTCATCAAAGAGTCCCGTTGATGCGCCCTTTAGGCTTCGCAACGGGCTTAAATCCGTGTTGCCGAACCCGTGGAATGAGAAGCGCGGAAGCTGGTAAGCCTTCGGTTGTTGAAGTCTCTTCGCAAGGATTATAAGGCTCGCTTTTGATTTCTTATGGGCCGCTGTGGTGCAAAGTGACGGATGAACAGGCTTTCTCTCCAATCGCGACTATTGGATCCGAAAGTTCTCCGAAGAGTCATTTATCGACGGACCAAATCATTGATTCACCACTACCCATAAGGCCTCCGGCCTGCGAAGGTACGGGGTATCCATAACCAAGAAATGACTACCTTTTTATTCCGCACTATCGGATAATAACACTGCTACCTCAGGACACGGCAGGTTAGCTGGTTTATTAACGGGGGACAGGAGAACTCCGGTAGCGCATAACCTGAATACAGCCGACAAATGAATCTGTTGCACTGGATATTGATCTTTCTTGACGTTCTTATCGTAATGGCCAGCGCGGGACACGCTCTTTTGACTAAACGCGACCCGAGGGCGGCCTTGGGCTGGATAGCGGTATGTATCCTGTTCCCCCTGGTGGGGCCGTTTTTGTACTACCTGTTTGGAATTAATCGGATTCGCACGCGCGCCAAAAAGCTGGCTCGGCGCTCGCCCTTTCGCATCCATGTGGGGTACGACAAGCCGGAAGAAGAAGCCCTGCCGTTCCCATCGAGCAAAAACGTCCCGTCGGAGTTTATTGAAATCGCTAAAATTTCCGATGCGGTGACGCGACGGTCCCTGGTGGGGGGGAACCTGATCGAGATCCTGCACAACGGTGAGCAGGCATATCCTGCGATGCTCGATGCGATTAAAAACGCGGCGCGTTCCCTTTTCCTGGCTACCTACATCCTGGAGACGAACGGCGCGGGGAGCCGGTTCATTGAAGCATTGGCTGCGGCTGCCAGGCGAGGCGTCGATGTGAGGGTGTTGCTTGACGGGGTGGGAGAACTTTACTCCTCCCCTCGGGCCGGGCGCCTGCTTAAAGAGCGCGGTGTGCGGGTTGCCCGATTCCTTCCGCCGAAGCTTTTCCCTCCCATGTTCAATATTAATCTGAGAAATCATCGAAAGATTCTGGTCGCCGACGGATCGATGGGATTTGTCGGTGGGATGAATATAGGTGATCGCCATCTGGGCGAGGTTAGTCTCAATCCCGGCCGGGTGATCGACTTGCATTTCCGGCTCTCCGGACCGGTTGTGGCACAGGTCGAGCAGGTATTTCTCGAGGACTGGAGTTTTGCTACCGGCGAGCAAAGTTCGCCGACAGCAATCGGCACCGTCAGGACCGGCAGCGCTATTTGCCGGACGATTGTCGACGGCCCGAACGAAGACATGGACAAGTTGGCTGCGATTCTTTTGGGCGCTATTGCATCGGCCCACCGCCGGATTTCGATTATGACTCCCTATTTTCTGCCATCGCGGGAGATGATTTCCGCTCTCCAGACGGCGGCCCTGCGCGGCATAGAGGTGACCGTAATTTTACCGCAGAAGAACAATTTGCCCTTTGTACAATGGGCGACCGGCAATGTACTCTGGGACCTTTTGCAGCGGGGAGTTCGAATCTATTACCAGCCGCCACCCTTTGTGCATACCAAGCTGTTTATTGTTGATGACCACTATACCCAGATCGGGTCGGCCAATATGGATTCCAGGAGCCTTCGTCTCAATTTTGAACTGGCCGTTGAAGTCTACGATAAGGAATTTTCGGAAGCCTTGGCAACGCATATCGAAGAGACCCGGAAGCGGTCTCGGGAAATAACACTGGAGGATGTCTATACACGCCCACTCCCTGTCAGAATACGCGATGCGCTGGCGTGGCTGTGTTCGCCGTATCTCTAACCTCATGTGCACCCAGGGTCGCCTGCAAACGGTTCAGTTTGAAAGTGGGCGAAAAGGGGAAGAATGTCGATCCGGTTACTGATGTGGCGTTTAGTGAAACAGGGCACCGCTCGGATGAGATGCTCGGCGGTTTAAAAATTCAAACGAATAATGAACACTAACACTTTGTCTCAAAGTCTTGTAGTCCCCGCGCCGGGCCGGAGAATGACTTGAATCTCCTTGACAAATGTTTTCCCCTGTGATGTTGTGAGAAAGGTTGCATTCAGGGAGGAGGGAATGAAACGATAGAGATTACCAAAAATAAAACACTTCATGAGCCGAATGCGGCGGGTGGAGTGTTTTTTGGTTGGGGAGAGGCGGTCGGGTATTGTGAAAAGTTGGCCGATGGGCAAGGGGGACTATCGGATGGTTCCCACGCGGGTGATTGGCGTCTACCCACGGCAAAAGAACTGCAAAGCTTGATTAATTACGGTACCGAGAGCCCTTGTCTTCCCGCCGGGCATCCCTTTGTGCAAGCCCAGTCCATCTGCTATTGGTCTGGTACTGTCTGCGCTGATCATCCGAATAACGCCTGGCGCGTGCACCTGTGTGATGGCCTGGTGGATTTCGGCTCTAAGGATAACCGCCATTATGTCTGGCCGGTACGCTTTGCAGATCGGTGATGTAATGGTTGCCGTCAGTCAGGGATACAGTCTGATAAGGAAAGGCGAAAAGATTAACCTTCATTTGCTCGGGAAGAGGGGAACAATGAAAAGACCAGTGAAATTATGGGCCTGGTTGTTTATCCTTTTCATCTTTTTTGGCTGCTCGGAGGAAAAAAATGGGACGGTGGTGTCGCACAAGGTCGGCGGAGCTGCAATGGCGCCTCGCGAGGCGATGCATTTTTCTTCGACTGGTCCGGCGAATAAGAACTTGACCCTGGTTGAACGAAAAATTATCAGAAACGGTGAGCTTGCCTTCGAGTGCTCGAATCTTGGTGAAACCAGAAAGCGAGTTGAAGAAGCCATCAAGAAATACGGCGGCTATATTTCGAATGAAAACGAATACCGCTATACCGACAGGATCGAACAGAGCATTATCATCCGGGTGCCCGCGGAAAACTTCGATGGCCTGGTGGCTGATATTTCACAGGGTGTCAGGCGATTCGACCGGAAGCATATTGGGTCAACTGACGTTACCGAGGAGTTTCTTGATATTGAGTTGCGGATAAAGATCAAGAAGGAGACGGAGACGAGGTACCGGGAACTCTTGGCGAGAGCGAAGAACGTGAAGGAGATTCTGGAGATAGAGAGAGAATTGGGGAAAATACGGGAAGAGATCGAATCGGTCGAAGGGCGCCTCAAATATCTGCAAAACCAAGTAGCTTTCAGCACCCTGACCGTCACCTTTTACGAAGTGATCTCCACCCCGGTCGCCTTCTTTTCAAAGGCCAAAACCGGCCTGAAAACCGGCTGGAATAATTTTATCCTGTTTCTGGTCGGTGTAGTCAGTATCTGGCCGTTCATCGTTCTTTTTATTGGGATCATCTTCGTAATCCGTAGATTGTGGAAGACAAAAAAACAAGGAAAGAGCAGCAAGTAGAATCGATGCCTTGCTCTTGTATACTCTTCGTAGTGAATTGAAAATAGGGTACTAATCACAAGGAGGAACGGTAATGATGCGAACCGCCAACCCCGCACTCAACTCCAAAACCTTCACCGACCTTGCCGGTCCGGTAGAGATGACGGAGTCCATGACCATCCAGGGCACGGTTAATAAGACGCTTCTGATGTTGGTCCTGGTGATGCTCTCGGCAAGCTATACCTGGAAGCTGTTTTTTGCGTCCGGCAACCCTGCGGCAGTCATGCCCTGGCTGATGGGTGGAACCATCGGCGGCTTTATCGTGGCTATTGCCACCGTCTTTAAAAAACAGTGGGCACCGATAACCGCGCCGCTCTATGCCGTTCTCGAAGGGCTGGCCCTTGGCGCTATCTCTTCTGTTTTTGAAGCGCAATTTCCCGGGATCGTGATTCAGGCCGTGGCGCTTACCTTCGGAACATTGCTTTGCCTTCTGTTTGCCTACAAGTCCGGACTCATCAAGGTAACGGAGAATTTTAAACTCGGCGTGGTTGCAGCCACCGGCGGTATTGTCGTGATCTATTTTTTCTCTTTTGTGCTGGGGTTCTTCGGCGTGAACATTCCCTACATTCATGAAAGCGGTCTCATCGGCATCGGATTCAGCCTCTTTGTCGTTGTGGTGGCGGCCCTTAATTTAGTCCTTGATTTTGACTTTATCGAAGAGGGGGCTGCCCGAGGGGTACCAAAGTTCATGGAGTGGTATGCTGCCTTCGGCCTCATGGTCACCCTTATCTGGCTCTATCTTGAGATCTTGAGACTTCTTGCGAAACTCCGCAGCCGGCGGTAGCGAGGGGAGGAAACGTCCTTGCGGGAAAAAGGGATGATTGTTCGATCCCTCACCGGACCGCAGTCTCGGGGCGTGCGGCAAGACCCAAGAGGTTTTAAGCATCCGTTGAGAGCTGCTTTAGTAGAAAGGGATCACCGAGGCACACCGAATCGGGGCGATAGCCATCGTCAGTTCGTTGCCAGAAAAACCCCCTCCCGAAAGGCGGCATGAAGGCGAGGACCATCGTAAGAAAACTAAGGCAGTTTCTCTTCCGGGCCGTGGCGGGAATGCTGGGTGTCGGCATCCTGCTACTCGTGGTATGGTATTTCGGCTATACCGGTCCGGCACGCCCGCCGGAACCGTTCCCCTGGGAGAAAGTCATCGACATGCACTGCCATACTGCCGGCTTGGGATATGGCGGGAGCGGCTGTTTTATATCCGAACAACTGCAAAAGAGCTGGCGATTCGCCTTTTTTATCCGCAGCTTTGGCGTTTCTCGTGATGCCTTGGAAGAGCACGGCGATGCCGTCATAATTCAGAAAATCTCCGAACAAATTCGCGCATCAGAGTATGTGGGCGGTGCGGTGATATTGGCCATGGACGGTGTGATCGGGAGTGGCGGGGAGGTGGATAGGGAAGCAACAGAAATGTATGTTCCGAACGAGTTCGTGGCTCGGGAGGTCAAGAAGTACGATAATCTCTACTTCGGCGCCAGTGTCAACCCCTACCGCCCTGACGCGCTCGAACGCGTTCGGAGGGCGGTAGGAGACGGCGCGGTGCTGGTAAAGTGGATTCCCTCCATCATGCAGATTGATCCTGCTGACGAGCGGATCATCCCTTTTTATCGGGAAGTGATCAGGCTCGATCTGCCGCTGCTCTGCCACACCGGAGATGAACATTCCTTCCCCCGGGTAAAAAACGTGCTAAGTGATCCCAAGCGGCTGCTCCTGCCACTGAATATGGGAGTGACCGTGATTGCTGCACACCTGGCAACGACCGGGCAAAACGATGGGGAAGACAACATGACCCGCCTCATTAATCTGTTTCCAACCTGTCCGACGCTCTATGCGGATATTTCCAGCCTTACGCAAATCAACAAGCTCGGTTTTCTCTCGCGGGCTCTGCGCGAGGAAGACATCCTGGAGCGGCTCATGTACGGGACCGACTACCCGCTCACCGCAACCGGCTTGTGCTTTCCTTGTTATCACGCTTTCAATTTGACCCCGAAACAGATCATTGCCCTGTACCGATTCAAGAATGCCTGGGATCGGGACGCCATGCTCAAACAGGCGCTGGGAGTTCCCCCCCAGGTTTTTAGACGCTCTGCCCAGGTGCTCAAGATCACGGTAGACTAGAGCAGAAGTGAGCACCGTTACCCATGCATGCGGTAAAGCCCCGTTTGTCAACTTCTGCATTATTGTCGCTCATTCTTCCGAGTTTCCGAAACAGTTCTGATGTTTTTTGGCAGTATCCGATTCTCATGCGGGGTCTCTCTGTGATATAGTAAAACGGCACGATTCATAGAGAGCATCAACTTCTCTTTGCAACGCAAGGCGTTTCGGGGGACGAGATGGGAAAGATACGAGAGTGCCGATTCGAGAATGGCGCTGGAAAAGGCGCGAGTAATTTCGACGTTTACGGAATCGGACAGTGCTCCCTGGACTATGTCGGCAGGGTCGACACCTATCCGCCGGCGGACACCAAGTGCGAATTGTCAGAGATGATTATTCAGGGTGGCGGACCGGTTGCCACCGCCCTGGTTGCTCTGGCCCGGTGGGGTATCGCCTGCTCCTTTGCCGGGGTGGTGGGAGATGATCGGTTCGGAAATATTATCAAGTCATCTCTCGAGGATGAAGGAATTGATATAAGCGGCCTCCGGGTGCGGCGCGGATTTGAGTCCCAGTGTGCCTTTATCATGGCTGAGCCGGGGGTGGGAAGGCGGACGATTTTTTGGCGGCGGCCCACCGGCCCGGCGCTTAGCGCGGAGGAGATCGATTACGCTTCTATCCGGAGCGCTAGGATAGTCCATACTGACGGCCTCTTCATCGAGGCTTCCCTGTGCGCCTGTCGAGAGGCTCGGGAGGCGGGGGTTTTGGTGGTTGTGGATGCGGGTTCTTTTCGGGAAGGCATGGTTGAACTTGGGCGGATGAGCGATTGTTTTTTGGCCTCTGAAACTTTCGCCAGAGATTTTGTGGGAGAGGATAAGCCGTTGGATGCGTGTCGCAAGCTGGCGGAAATCTGCCCCGGCACGGTTGGTGTCACCCTCGGCAAGCGAGGGGCGGTGGTCATGGATAAAATGAGGATTATAAATCGGCCCGCCTATTCGGTGGAAGCGGTGGACACCACCGGCTGTGGCGATGTGTTTCATGGCGGATTTATTTACGGGTTGCTTCAAGACTGGAGCCTAGAAGGGTGTATGGATTTTGCCGCTTGGGCGGCCAGCATGGTGAGCATGAAATTGGGGGGACGTACCGGTATCCCTTCCATTGCAGAATGGCAGCGACTCGCAACAAAAAAATGATCGGCAGTTTCGTTTAGTATGGCTTTTCGTGTTCACACAACGGCAAATGGGTGACATTGTGGACGACAGCGGTGACTTGCTTCGCCTGGTTGAATGGTGGTAGAGTGATAACTGTGAGCAACTAACTTCACACGCCTTTCACTATGTCGGATTTGATATGGTGCGGACTGCCGAAAACACCCAGCTTGTATCGCAACGACGGAATGGCCCTTGCGCGGACCTCCCGGTAATCGAAGCCGATGAGGGGAGAACAAATTGTGGTGGGCAGGATAGTGCACGAGAGGTGTTATGGTAACCCTATAAAAAGAAGGAGGACTACGATGGCCACGTTTTTCATGTTTGGACGGTATTCATCCACGGCTCTGGAAAAGATCAGTCCCGAACGGACAACAAAGGTTATCGATACCCTCCGGAGCCTGGGAGGGGAAGTAAAAGCGATCTATGCTCTTTTTGGCGAACATGACCTGGTCTTGATCGTCGATTTTTCCCAGATGGAACAGGCAATGAAAGCATCGGTTGCCATAACCAAAATGACCGGCATTTCCTTCACTACCTCGCAGGCGGTATCGGTGGAAGATTTCGACAAGATGATGACCGAATTATAGATTCAGGCGTGAGACTCTCGCACTTCCTCCAAGGGATTCGTCGGCTTCACGGTGGTTATCCAGGCGTGGTTTTCGAGCAGGTATCTTCACCCTGAGCCAAAAAAATGTTTATATCCTCGTTAATGTAACGTAGAATCCAGGGCATGAAGGAGTATGATTTTGCGGTTGTCGGTGCAGGGCCGGCAGGGGCTTCGGCCGCCCGAGTTCTCGCCAAGCACGGTGCATCGGTTGTCATTTTTGAACGGAGTACAATGCCGAGAGAGAAGCCGTGCGGTGGTGCCGTATCAACGCAGGCACTCTCATTCCTGGATTTTGCCGTGCCGGAACATCTTGTCAACGCGCAGGTTTTTGGGGCAAAAGTCCACTTTCAAAATCAGAGTACTCATGCGCGGCTGGAGGAGCGAATTGCCGTTTTAGTCACACGGGCAAAGTTTGATCACTTCCTGCTGTCAAAGGCCCGCGAATGCGGTGCCGACGTCGTTTGGCAGGAAGTAAAAAGCATCGAGCGGCACCGAGGACACGCAGAACTTCTCAGCCCTTGTGGAACGTGGAGGGCGCGATGTGTTATTGTCTGTGAAGGCGCCAATCGGAGACTTGCTCGAAGGCTTCGGGGAAAGGATCCGCCTGCGGCACAGGGATTCTGTATCAAGGCCGATATCCCGGTGGAAAGGGCGGAACGTTATACTGATCTGAAAGAAACGATCGATATTTATTTCGGCTTGGCGGAATACGGGTACGGCTGGATTTTTCACCATGGCTCGTTCTATTCCGTGGGCGTCGGCGGCCTCTGCTCACGATTCACTGCTCCGTTGGCTACCTTTTATGCCTTTTTGAAAGAGCGACACATTGAACCGGGAAATGGGATACGGCCACGGGGGCATTTTATCCCCTGTGGCGGAATC
Organism: Deltaproteobacteria bacterium; assembly: GCA_016935335.1. GTDB lineage: Bacteria > Desulfobacterota > WTBG01 > JAGOGO01 > JAGOGO01 > JAFGRE01. The sequence goes on along the minus strand of JAFGRE010000154.1, from coordinate 11,443 downwards.
AAACGCACAGTCTGCGCCGACAGAATAATGTTGGCGGGTGATGCCGCCGGATTTGCGGACCCCTTTTCGGGCGAAGGGATAGCGTATGCAATCCGCTCGGGTCATCTTGCCGCCGCGGTGGGTCTGAAGGCGGCGGAAGAAGACGATTTTTCGTATGGAGGCCTCAAAGACTATCAGCGCCACGCAGAAAAAACCTTTGGCCGGGACCTTCGTCACTCTTTTCTGATGACGAGACTCATGCATGCCTTTCCGCGGCTATTTTTGTCAATTCTCTGTTCAGATAAAACCGTCCTTCAAAAATACTTGGCCGTTACTGCCCACACTCTCTCTTTCCGCCGCTTTTTTGCATTTGTCATTGTGCGAATCCCCGGCTTTTTGTTAGAATACACCCTTCTAAAGAAGTCGTGACACCCGCGAGAAGCGGGAACACTGTGACCGTTAGCAGTGAAATTAGTCAGCAAACGCCTCAACGCCGGAAAACGAGAGAGCATAACGGCTTCTTCACCAGGCATCGGCAGAGGCCCTGAAATTATTTGGAGTCCTTGGTCTTTGATGAGGGGTCGGAGTCGTTTTTTGTCTGATATGCTACAAGGAATATCGAAAGCGAGCACAGAATGAACAATAGTGAATCAAGCGGAGTGGATTCTCAGGGCCGGCGGATGCTGGCAGCCGTTATGTTCACCGATGTTGTCGATTCGAGCCGTCTCATGGGCGAAAACGAAGAACGCACCATGATTCTCATCGAACGGGATCTGAGAATCATTTGCGAACTCTGCAAACAGTTTAATGGAAGGGTTCTTAAACAGATGGGCGACGGATGCCTTGCTGTTTTTCAAAGCGGAGTTTATGCAGTAGAATGCGCGCAAGAGGTGCAACGCCTGTTCGCCGAACATGCCCGTTCCCTGCCGCCGGAGGAAGTACTGCAACACCGGATTGGAATCCATCTTGGGGATATTTATGTAACCGATGATGAAGTTATGGGAGACGGCGTTAATGTTGCGGCGCGCTTGCAGACCGAGGCTCCCGCCGGCGGAATCTGCATTTCTCAGCCTTTGTATGAAGTCATAAAAACCCGTCTTTCAATGCAGACTGTTTATCTGGGGGCAAAGCAGCTCAAAAACATCAGGTCACCGGTTCATATTTACCATGTTAAAATACCCATGGAGGCGGAATTTTACGGGTTGCCCCAGACTGCGCCGCCTCCGAGCGGAAGGAGACAGTACAATCAGATACTCTGGGGATTTGCGCTCTGCACTCTTTTCCTGGCAGGCATAGTAGCCTTTTTACTTTTGAAAAAACCGCCGCTGTCTGGAGATAAAGGCGCGGTCGAGCCGACTCTCTCTCCACCGGGACCGACGGCCGGTATTCCTGCCCCTGCTCGCGTCGCTCCGGTGAGTCCTCAATCGTCCGCACCCCTTGACGCGCCAAAACAATCCCCGCCGAAAGATGGGCTCAGGGAACCTTTGCTTACGCCGATCGAGGTGTTCCGCCGTCTGGATCGGAATGGAGACGGCAGGCTTGCGAGGAACGAGGTCCCGATGCGCCTTTGGAGACGGATCATCCGAGCTGATCGGGATAGGGATGGATGCGTTACGGTTCCGGAGTTGAAGGCATTGCAAGAAGTCTTTGACGAACTTCGGAAGGCCGGGAATGAAAAGGCCGGATAGTGCGCACTATGGGGAATCCGTAAAAGAATGATCGCGAGGGAATCTGTGTGGTTGTGATAAAGACGAGTATTGCTCAGATTATTGCACGGGCTCTCAACGACGCGGGAATAACCATCGTCACCAATGTTCCTGGTTTTGGCGGCACCCAGGTATTTGATGCATTTTGTGAAGCCCATCCCGCTTCCGTTTTGCCCAGTTTCCATGAGGAAGTTGCCTTTTCCATTGCTCATGGAGCGAGTCTTGCCGGGAAACGATCAGCCACCTTGCTTAAAGCACACGGATTTGCAAAGGCTGCCAACAGTGTGGTTGATTCTCTGTCGGTCGGGACTACTGCGGGGTTCTTGGTCTTCGTTTTTGACGACGCTGAGGGGGCGCATTCGGACAGTATTCTAAATAGTGCCACGCTGGTGAGCGGGACGGGCATTCCTTACAGGAGGCTGAAGGGTCAAAAACCCAGTCAGGAGATTTGTGACGCCCTTGCTCAATCAGAAGAACTGCAATTACCGGTAGTGATCCTGGTGGACTCACGGGATATACAACGGGAGGGGCGATATGAGCCGACGGAAACGTGCACGGCACCGCAAAGCTATTGTCGAGACGTTGTCCGGCATGTGCTCTGCCCTTTTTTGAGTTGCTACCACGACGAAGTGCTTCGTGCCAAAATATCCGGTCACGATTGGCGCGGAATAGAAAAACCGCTCCTCCCGAATGTTCCTGAGTCACTTCCCGATGTCTGGCGTCGGCAGGCAGAGGTGTATAAACCTTTTTTTGAGGTTTTTCGGACGATACGGGGCGACATTGTTACCGGTGATACCGGTATCTCCAGTCTTTTTGCGTTTCCCCCGTATGACTGCATCGACGTGTGCTCCTATATGGGAGGAAGTCTCCCCCTGGCGATTGGTGCCTACCTTGCCGGATATAAGGATGCGTGGGCGCTTACGGGAGATTTCTCGTTTATTGCTGCGGGGCACTTGGGCTTATTGGAAGCCATGCAGCGAGATATTCCTCTCAGGACGGTTATTTTCAGCAATAAAAAAGCGGAGGCAACGGGAGGGCAGGCGATCCCCGGAGGGATGCTTGAACATATTCTCAAGGGGTATGAAGGGGCGGTTGTTTTTATCAGAAATCCCTGGGATGAGGAGGAACTGGAGGCCGTCCTCAGACAAGCGAAAGAGGCGGGTGATATGAGGATTGTTGTGGTGGAATATGAACTCGCCGGCGGATTAAAACCTCGCGGAGATTAGATCAATAAGAGGTCGCACCATCATGGCGAAACAGATCAAGACACCTCAGTGCGAAAACGGGCAGTACGCTCAAGAGATAAAGCGAGTTACCGTAATCGGGCTTGCTGTTAACATCGGACTTTCGGGACTGAAATTCTTCGTCGGATTTCTGGGAGGGAGTCAAGCCGTTATTGCTGATGCGGTTCACAGTCTAACGGATCTGGTCACTGATTGCGCAGTGCTTTGGGGGGTCCGCGCCTGGTCCAGTCCTGCTGATGAAGACCATCCCTACGGACACTCCCGCATCGAGACCTTGGTGACCGCCTTCATTGGCGTTGTCCTCGCTCTTGTGGCAATAGGGATCGGATACAAGGCCCTCTCCACAGTGCGAAACGTTGATATTCGACAACCAGAATGGATTGCCCTTATCGGGCCGCTTTGTACCATCGTCCTCAAGGAAATTATGTACCAGTGGACGGTAATCGTCGGCACCCGCGTTAAATCATCTGCGGTGGTTGCCAACGCTTGGCATCATCGCAGTGATTCCTTCAGCTCAATGCCGGTCTTAGGAGCGGTAGGATCTGCGGTTGTTAACCCGAGGTGGGCTTTTATCGATCATGTTGGAGCCGTTATCGTAGCGGTTTTTATTCTCAAGGTCGCGTGGAATATTATCACCCCGGCTTTTTCAGAGCTTGCTGATCGCGGCGCATCCGCCAAGGTGCTTGAACGGATACGATCTGTGGCCTTGAGTGTTGAAGGAGTAGAATCAATTCACGGCCTTCGAACGAGACATCATGGCAACGGGCTCTATATCGATCTCCATATCCTGGTAAATGGAGAAATGACGGTTCGGGAAGGGCACGCAATATCACGGAAGGTCAAACACCAGCTTGTTAAAGCCGGTCCGAATGTCATTGATGTTTTGGTACACCTGGAACCCAAGGAGTGAAGAACAGTCTGAGGATGACCTTTTTTGACGCGCTCGCCGATAGTGTTCTGATCATTCATGGCGTTTATGTAGCTTTTGTTGTCGCCGGGGGGGTTGCGGCGCTGTGGTGGCGGCACATTATCTGGATTCATGTTCCCGCGGTAGTGTGGGCGGCACTGGTGGAATTGAAAGGCTGGATTTGTCCCTTGACCCCATTGGAAAACTGGCTTCGTTGCCAAGCCGGGGATGCAGGCTATGCCGGTGGTTTTGTAGAGCACTACCTGGCGCCTCTTTTGTATCCTGTCGGTCTTACCCGGGAGATGCAGGTCTTTTTAGGGATGTCGGTTTTGCTTGGTAACGGAGCAGTCTACTGGTGGGTTCTTCACTGGGGGATGAATCGAAGTGAGAGGAGGAGGGTGTGAGGGGAGGAGTCGTTTCTGAGGAATGTAAATTGTCTAACGTGTTTGGAACGGAGAGGGAAATGCGATGAAAATTATTGACCAATCCTGGGAGTGGGTGCAAAAACCGGCGGCGCCGCTCGAAGTCATCGAGCGGGCGGGTCGCACCTGTTATAAATCCGAAGGCGCAATTGGTCCTGGCTCCGCAGAGAAATTTGCTCGAATGCTGGTGCGGAGTGGGCATGAGTCGGTTATTGAGCATGCGGTTGCTTCGATTCGTTTTATAACCAATCGTGGGGTTACCCATGAATTGGTGCGGCACCGTTTGTCCAGCTTCAGCCAAGAAAGCACGCGGTATGTTCGTTACAAAGACCGTATGGAATTTATCAGGCCGGTCTGGTGGAATGAATGGTCTCAGGAGGAGCGCGATATCTGGGAAGATGCTATGAGTCAGGCTGAATCAGCGTACAAATTTCTCTTGAAGCAGGGGAGCCGTCCCGAACAGGCCAGGGAGGTTCTTCCGAACAGCCTTAAAACCGAGATCGTGATGACCGCAAATTTACGGGAATGGCGGAGCGTTTTCAGTCTGCGGTGTGCGAAGGGAGCACACCCTCAAATCAGGGTTCTGATGCTTGAGTGCTTGCAAGGATTTGCCGAAGAGATCCCCATCATCTTTGATGACCTAGCGGAAAAATATGTAAGTTTCAGGAAAGAGGGATAGATATTACCCCCTTGCATTGTGCAAAAAGGACTGTCGGTAGTCCCGGCTATCAGTATTGTCTGAGGCGGGTATTCTTACCGCATCTCAGCGAAATTTTGGAGGGAAATAATTCTAAAAAAGAAGGAGGGAGCCCATGGAAGATATGTTTGCCAAAGTATGGGGGATCGTGACCGCATTGTGGCTTAGATTCATCGTCGCTACGATTATCCTGGTCGTGGGGTGGTGGGTAGCGAAGGCGGTGAGAGGAGTCATCGAGAAAGTCATGAAGCAACGCGACCTTGATCCCATCATCGTTTCTTTTACCGGGCATCTGGCGTATGTTGCGTTATGTGCCTTTGTGATACTCGCGGCCCTGGCACGACTTGGGATCCAGACCACCTCTTTTGTTGCTGTTGTCGGTGCCGCCGGTTTGGCAATCGCCCTGGCCTTTCAAGGATCTCTGGCGAACTTTGCCGCTGGGTTTCTCATTGTCTTATTCCGGCCTTTTAAAGTAGGGGACTTTATCGACGGTGCCGGTGCAGCAGGCACGGTCGATAAAATGCATATATTTACTACCCAGCTTAAAACTCCCGATAACAAGGTGGTCATCATTCCGAATGCGAAGCTAACGTCGGATAAGATCACGAATTTCTCGGCGGAAAAGACCCGTCGAGTTGACCTCGTCTTCGGCGTCGGCTACGGCGACGACCTGGATAAGGCGAAAAATGTGATCAAAGAGATTTTGGAAAATGATGCACGGATACTCAAGGATCCGCCTTTCACGATTGGTGTTGTCGAGTTGGGTGACAACAGCGTCAATATTGCGGTACGGCCGTGGGTAGCGTCAACGGATTACTGGAATGTCTGTTTTTATTTGAACGAAACGATCAAGAAGCGATTTGATGCGGAAGGAATAACGATTCCCTTTCCTCAGCGGGATATTCACCTTTACGAGCGGAAGGAATGAACGCAGGAGTTAGATAATTGTTATCATTGTTCAATACATTAGGAAAACAAAGACAGGCCTTCAGACCGGTTAACAGAGAAGTCGTGACCGTTTTTACCTGCGGACCATCCATCTATCAACGGGCACATATCGGAAACTTTCGTACGTTCTTATTTGAGGATGTCCTGGTTCGATATCTTGAATACGGGGGGTATCGGGTAACGCGGGGGATGAATTTCACCGACGTCGAGGATAAAGCGCTGAAAGAGGCCTCCGTGAGAAAAGTGCCGGTGAATGTTCTGACGCAGGGAAATATAAAGGAATTCCTGAAGGAAAGTCGACTGTTGCGAATGAAAATCCCTGACTATCGTCCCACTGCCTCGGGATCGGTTAATCATGCCGTCGCTATTATCGAAGAACTTGCTGATCGTGGAATCGCATACCGGTATAAAGGAAATGTCTACTTTGACCCACTGCAATACCCCCGGTTCGGGGAACTCTATGGACTTGATATGAGTTCATGGCCTAAGAAAAAAATACGCTTTCACCGCGATACGTATCCGGGAATGAGATGGAATCGGGGTGATTTTATCCTCTGGCACGGGTGCGGAAACGAGGATACGCTTTGTTGGGAGACAAGGATAGGCAAGGGGCGACCCGCATGGAATGTTCAGGACCCGAGTATGATCATTCAATTCATGGATGAGCCCCTCTCTGTTTATTGCGGTGGAATTGATAACCTGGTTCGACATCACGACTATACACGGGCCATCCTTGAGTCGATTCGGCCCTATCCGATGGCCAGATACTGGCTTCATTGTCATCATCTCTTCGTAAACGGGCAAAAAATGTCGAAGAGCAAGGGGAATGTCTACTATGTCGAAACACTCCTTGAAGAAGGCTATGGAAGAAGTGAAATCCGTTTTTTTCTGATATACGGCCATTACCGAAAAAAGATGGATTACTCACACCGGCAGATGAACTCGTGTGTTGAAAAGTTGAGACTTTTAAAAAAAACGGTAGCGGCAATTCGAAAGGTAGCCGCCAAGGCTACGAAGACGGAGTACAAGGCATCTGATCAGATTAAAAGGATTTTTGCCAGCCATATGGATAATGATCTGGATGTGAAGACTGCGTTTGATGCTGTTGACGATTATGTGCGAAAGATTGAAATTTCTCAGCTGCAACCCGGCGATGCCGCAGGCATACTTCAGGCCCTAGGCGAGATTGATGAAGTGCTGCAGGTGATTCGATAGGCAGTCAGGCTGTCGTGGTCTTCTTGGAGGCATACCTTGCAGCGATGCGGTGCTTTTCTTGCTGGTTGAAAGAAACAGGGAAAGAGTGAATCCGAAAAAAAGGAGGCGGTATAGTATCGAAGCGGGACCGATGGGTCCCATTGGTGAAGGGGAAGCGCTTATTTTGCGTGTCAGTCGCAATTGCCCGTGGAACAAGTGCTTATTCTGTCCGGTTTATAAAGGGAGAACATTCAGCCGCCGGGATGCCGAGGAAATAAAAAATGATATTGATGCTGTCCAAAGAATCCGCGATCTTATAGACCAAACCTCCTGGCACATCGGTTTTTCCGGGAGAATCAATCGCGAATTGCTGACGGAGGTTGTGAGGCATCATCCTGAAATCTATGGAAACCCCGCCGGGTTGGTAAGTCAGGATCAGTATGAGGCGCTGATCAGTCTCCAAAACACGGCTAACTGGATGATGTGCGGGTCACGGAGAGTTTTTTTGCAGGACGCTAACGCGTTGGCCACAAAAAGCGAAGACCTCGCCGAGGTCCTGCGATATTTAAAAGGCACCTTTCCCTCAGTACAAACCATTACCTGTTACGCTCGATCAAAAACCTGCTCACAGAAATCCCTTGAGGAATTGTACGAAATAAAGGAGGCGGGGCTTTCATGGGTGTTCGTAGGCATCGAATCGGGATGTGATGAGGTGCTGAAATATATGCAAAAGGGGGTAACGGGCGCGGAACATAGTGCCGGCGGACAGGCAGTGCAAAAAGCGGGGATCAATATGGCTGCCTTTGTGATGCCCGGCCTGGCGGGAAACGATCGGCAGTTGGCTCAACGACATGTCACGGAGACACTGAGGATCTTGAATGATATAAAGCCGGCTGAGATCCGGATCAGAAGCCTGGCCGTTATTGAAAATTCGCCGCTGTACGGCGGATGGCGATCCGGAGAATTTTCCTGTGCAGATGACGATCAAATGATTGATGAGATCCGGCTGATCCTGGAAGGATTAACCTTCGACTGCACGTTTGAAACCCTGCAAATGACCAATGTATTGTTCGCGGTTAAGGGAACACTGTCCGCTATCAGGGAGTCGCTGTTTGCTCAGATTGGTGAATATCAGGCCAAGGCTCCCCGAGAGCGACTCCGGTTCCGGTTTAATAAATACGTTTCCGGTGGGTATTTAGATTGTGTTCAGCAGTGGGGTAAATATGATGAGAAGTTGAATCAGGTAATCGAGGAGGCGCGGCAGAGTCTAGAGGGATGGGATCCTGCGGCAGGAGAAAGGACAGAGGAGGCAATTTGTTCGATCAAGTCGAAAGGAATTCCGTAACGATGCAAGCCAGGAGAACGAGAACGCGCATAGACGACGGGTTACCGGCGTGTGGAAACAAATCCATTGCCGGGAATAGGAAATTGAGGGAGGAGATTGCCACAGTCCTGGTCAAAACCGTGCCGATCATCCTCGGCGTCAACAAACGAAACGAGCTTATACGACTTTTGTACGAGCTGTGTCAGGCGCATGAAAGGTCCGCTCAGAAGGTATTGGAACAGGTGGGGATTCAGGAAATTGTTGCCGAGGGCGCAGGGGGTCTCTTCCACCGGCTCAAGGATCGACTTTTGAAACTGCGGTATCCGTCGATAGGAAGGGACAATAAGCCGCGTATAGTCCCTGTTGAAATCGATTCGCAGGGTCGAGAATGCGCGCCGGGAGATTCGGCCGTAGCGCCGAAGAGAATATTTGTTGAACAGAGCGTCAGAAATCTGGAATGGACGCGCGATTTTGTTCGGCATTTTCCGGACGCTGAGATCATTCCGGTTGTTCACCTGCGGGACGGCATGAACTGTTTACGCCAACACCCTCCGATTAGCTCCTATGCTGCGCGGAGGGAAAACATATTCGTCATCAGAAATAAGTCTTCCTTTATCAAAGCCTGTCCGTGTTCGATGGGTGTCCGCCGATGCGGTTACTGGATATTGAATGTGGGGTTCGGTTGCTCGATGGATTGCTCGTACTGTTACTTGCAGACCTATAGCAACGCTTCCGGTCTCATTCTCCCGGCAAACCTTGAAGAATATCTCTCTCATCTGGAAAACTTTGATAGACGGCTATCGCGGAGAACCAGAATCGGAACCGGTGAGTTTACGGATTCGCTTTATTTGGACCAATACACCGGGTATTCCTCTTTCCTCATTCCCTTTTTCCGGAAGACGAAGAATCTTGTGCTGGAGCTGAAAACCAAAGCCGATGATATTGAGACGCTTTTACAAAAACGACCCCACAAGAACGTGGTTATTTCGTGGTCGATGAATCCACCGCAGATAGCCGAGCGATATGAAATGGGTGCCGTTTCCGTTGGCGACCGAATCAAAAGCGCTGTCGAGGTCGCCCGGAAAGGATACCAGGTGGGGTTTCATTTTGATCCGATCGTGTTTTATCCTTCCTGGAAGGAGGATTACCGAACTCTGGTGGAGGAGATTTTTTCTCGGGATGAGCTTAGAAGAATGACTGTTTGGGTCAGTCTTGGGACCCTGCGATATACTTCGGGATTGCAGCAAATTGCCGAACAGCGATTTGCCGACAACCGGCTGTTTTATTGGGGGGAATTTTATGTGGGGAGGGACGGGAAACTTCGCTATCCCCCGGAATTGCGGATAGAACTGTATAATGCGATGATCCAATGGATACGCTCGTTTGATATATCGGGCTGGATATACCTGTGCATGGAATTTCCGGAGGTCTGGAGTAAAACCATGCTTACACGGGATACTTTCTAGCATAATCATGGGACCGGCGTCGTGGCTGGGGAGCTTGTTACCGGGGGACCCCCTTATGGAGATTTAGCTGCGCTTAAGGTCTGTGAAGAGGAAAACCCTCTGCCGCCAGAGTCTGATTTTCTATTGACAAAACCCTGCATTTGCATGAAAGTGGTTTCCATCATTACCATTTTTTCATTGAAAGGAGGAGCTATGGATTTATTAAAGCAATGCCTGCGCTACGGGATTTTCGCCAGTCTCATCATTTCCTATGCCTACCCGGGGTCTGTAACGGCAAACACCGATATTGCGAAACTCTTGAGCCCGGAAAAGGGTAACGTCATCTTTGTCGCCGCAAGCGGTGAGAATAAAAACCCTGGGACCAAGGAGGCACCGCTCAAAAACATTGATAAGGCAATAAAGGTAGCGGAACCAGGGGATACTATTTTGGTCGCCGAAGGCGTTTACAGCGGGACCTTTGGAATCGGGTACCTTGAAAGCGACAAACCGCTGAAGTTGTATGGTGGTTTTTCCGGAGATTTTTCCAAAAGAGATCGTGTCAAACATGCCACCGTTTTTCAGCCCGACAATAAAAGTGCGGCAAAAGCGCGCAAGCCCATGCTTCGATTTACCAAGGGAATTGACGGAGTGGTTGTGGACGGGTTCGTCTTTGATATGGGAGAGCGTAATTCATACTCTCTCGATGAAGGGAAGCCCGAAGGTGTTGAAACCGGAATGCTGCTTTTGCCTCCGAAAAAAGGACCGGGGCAAAATGCCACGGTCACGGAACCGTGCCTGTCCATTCCCAGCGCTGCCGATGGTGGAGAGGTTGTCATCAGTAACAATGTGTTTGTCAACGGCGCGAACTTCGGGATTCAAGCGGGGCTGCGGGAAGGTTCCATCAAAGTCATTAACAATGTTTTCGTTGCTAACCGGATGGCGGCTATAGAGATTTACGGAACCTGCCCCAGTAAGGGAGGCCCGAAAGATTTGCCTCTGTGCGGAAACGCGGAAATTGCTTACAACACCATTCTATTTACCTGGAGCCGATTAAAAGACTTTCAGGACATGGGCTACGGTATTCGGGTAATGACGAAGCTGGACTACAATATCCACCATAACATCCTCGGCGGGAACATCATGTCCGGCATTGATCACAGTCGGTTCAACAAGGATGAGTGGGTTAAAATAGACAATAACATCTTTTTTGTGAACAAACAGGCTGATTTGGAATACAGCCCCGCGAGTAATACTTCTTTGCACCTTGCGGCGGATCAGTTCGGTGATTTAGAGGTGGCCAGCGCCGAAGGCAACCGTGATCAAATCCCCCCGTCGCTCTCAGTGGATCAGAGTTACCTCGAAGGCTTTCTGAGCGCACGGTATAGCGAGCAAGCTGATTTTGATCGGGATTCGCCGGCGAATCAATGGAGAGCTATCCTTGGTCTTAATTTGCAGGGGAAACTCACGACCTCGGTCACGATGTTTGCCAACCGATACTCGTGGAAGAAGGCGGTCGAGCTGTTTGGTGGGGTTCAAGGAGTGGGCGCTCAGTCAATACAATAAGCAGGGAGCGAGCG
>JAFGRE010000153.1 GCA_016935335.1 Deltaproteobacteria bacterium | reverse complement strand
ATGGTCCTCTCTGACGCCGGGTCTTTACTCTAAAAGCCGTTATCGGCCTTTGGTAATGGAAAGCTTCTCCCGTTTCTCCGGCACGCACATTGTCCCCTACGACCGCCGGTGGGATCAAACCTGAAACCGCCTCGTTCCCGGCGCATTATTTCCCGCTATTCTCTTGGAGTCAGTAATCTTCAGACTTCCGCCGGTAGCTGAAAAAAACAACGGCCAGGAGCGAGAAAACAAACCCCGGAACAATCTCGTAGAGGTCGAACAGACCGCCTTCAAGCTGCTTCCAGACAATGACAGTCAGCCCGCCGGTTATAATTCCCGCAAGGGCCCCATTCCGCGTCATCCTCTTCCACAATAGGCTCATCAGCAGTGTGGGCCCGAAGGCGGCACCGAATCCGGCCCACGCATACGCAACCAGGTCCAGGACCATGCTCGCGGGATTCATCGAAAGAGCCCCCGCCCACAATGCTATGAAAACAACCGCCAGTCTTCCCGCCCACATCAACTCCTTTGCCGATGCATCCTTTCGGAACAAATCCTTATAGAAATCTTCCGCCAAAACCGACGAGGAGACTAAAAGTTGGGAGTCAGCGGTACTCATGATCGCAGCAAGAATCGCCGCAAGGCAGATCCCCGCCGGGATCGGATGCAGAAGGGCACGGACCAGAAGGATGAATACCTTTTCGGTATCCGCCCCGGCGAGGGGTGTAGCGAGGGTTCCGATCCCCCCCAGTCCCACCAGCACGGATCCCACAAGGCCCGCCGTAACCCACCCCATGGCAATGACCCGTGCCCGCGGCACTTCGCCGGATGATCGAATCGCCATGAAGCGGGTAAGAATATGCGGTTGGCCGAAATATCCTAATCCCCACCCCATAAGCGAAATGATCGAAATAGCCGACAGTGCTCCTCCATCCGCGGACGTAAACGGATTCAGCAAATCCGGGTTGATACCCCGCAGTGTTTCAAAGCCCTGTCCCCAGCCTCCCTGCTCATGCACCACCATCAGCGGCAGCGCTACCAGCGCCACAAGCATCAAAATCCCCTGAATGCAGTCGGTCCAGCACACCGCAAGAAAACCGCCGAGAAAAGTATAGGCCACAATCGTGGAAGCTCCCAGGACAACCGCGGATTCATACGGCAACCCGAAAACCGTGGAAAAAAGCTTGCCCCCGGCAACCAGGCCGGAAGTCGTGTAAATCATAAAAAAGACCAGAATAAAAATCCCGCTTATCAGGCGCAACATCCGCGATCGGTCGTGGAAACGAGCCTCCAGGTATTCCGAAATGGTAAAGGAGTCCCCGGCCATCACCGAATAGTCCCGCAACCGCGGGGCAACCAGCCGCCAGTTCAGGTAGGTGCCGATGAGCAGCCCCCCAGCCAGCCATATCGATTCGCAGCCCGCGGCATAGGCGTAGCCGGGCAAGCCCAACAAGAGCCATCCGCTCATGTCCGACGCTTCAGCGCTTAAGGCGGTAACAAAGCTGTTGAGCCGTCGCCCTCCGAGAATATAGTCAGAGAGAGTGCTCGTCCGGCGACAGGCGATGATACCCACCATCAACATCGCCGCTCCATAGACGGCGAAGGCGGCGGCAACGGTTACCGTATCTTCCGTAAAGAGAGCATCCGTCATCGTTCTTGTCAGTTATGTCCGCTCCGCACCATACGCCCGCGTACAGGATCGGTACGGTTACCAGTGAAGCATTCGGCGCCTCATGCGAGCCCGTGATCCTGCGCCGCTCCTAATACGCCCTCGAGGATTCCACCCAATTCCTGGATGGTATACGGTTTAACAATTGCGCCGCAAAATCCGTATCGTTCATAATGCTCCATCACCGGGTGATCGGGGTAGCCGCTTGAGATGAATACCCGTGCCGCAGGATGAATCTCGAGAATTCTGCGGATGGCTTCTTCTCCTCCCATGCCGCCTTGCACCGTTAAATCCAGAATGACCACATCAAAAAACCTCCCTTCTTCGTGCGCTTTCTTATAGAGGGCAACCGCCTCCCTTCCGTCTCGGGCATAGGAAATCTCATAGCCGAGCCGATGGAGCATCTTCCCCGTGGTCTCCCTGATCATTGTCTTATCATCCATGAGGAGTACTTTCTTCTTCCCCCCCGTGGTTATTGCCGTACCCGTCTCCGTTTCGCCGGGTTTACTCATCAACGCCGGCAAGAGAATATGGAATGTCGTCCCCCGTCCAACCTCCGATTCCAGACTCATGTACCCCGCATGCTGTTCTATTATTGAATGAGTAACAGCGAGGCCGAGACCCATTCCTTTCTGGGTTCCGATCTCTTTGGTGGAAAAATAGGGATCGAAAACTCTCCCCAGATGCTCTTCCGGTATCCCCACTCCTTCATCCTGAATGGAAATCACGACATAGTTCCCAGCCCTTACGAGAAATTCCTTTTTGGTGTCCGCCGCCATATTCCGGGCGTGTATCCTGATGGTTCCCCTCCCGGCCATGGCCTCCTGAGCGTTGGTTATCACATGAGCCGTCGCCTGGCCGATTTCCGCCTCGTCGATGGTGACCGGCCACAAATCTTCGGCAATGGAAAATTCGCAATGGGTGTTCGTTCCGCTTAAAACGAAATTTGCGGTGTCTTTGAGGAGGTCGGCGATCATCACAGGCTTCTTCCGGGGAACTCCCACTTTTGAAAACTTAAGAAGGCGCGAGGTGAGGTCTTTGGCTTTGTTCGATGCTTCTTCCACTTTTTCCAAAATGGAAAACACTTTGTCATTCGGCCGTACATACAGTTTTCCGATTGAAACAGCCCCCATGATCACCGACAGAAGGTTATTGTAATCATGAGCGATCCCCCGGGAAAGCACACCAATCGATTCAAGCTTCTTGGTCTTAATGAGTTCTTCCTCCATCTTCTTTCGATCGGTTATATCGCGGCAGAAACCCAGGATCCCTACCAGTTTTTCATTTTTAACCTGCGGTATTTCGATGAACTCTCCGATCAGATAGTCGCCGGATTTAGACAGGACACGGAGCTCAAATGGTTCCGTCCGCTTGCCCTCTAAAACCCGCCGATGCTTTTCCGCTGCAAGGGAAACGTCATCGGGATGGATGAGGTCTAAAAAGGACTTCCCCGTCCACTCGGCGCACGTCCACCCCGTGATGGTTTCAAAGGAACGGTTAAGTGATAGTATGCTCTCATCGTCAGCGGCGATGGTGAAAATAACATCGGGCGCGGTTTCAACGAGGGTCCGGTAGCGATCTTCGTTCTCCCGAACCCTCCCTTCCATTTCAGCCTTATAGAGGGCCATCTCAATGGTAACTTGCAGTTCCTTGGGATCGACCGGCTTCAGCAAGTATCCGTACGGCTCGGTTAATTTGGCGCGCTTCAGCATTTCATCGTCGGAATAAGCCGTTAGGTAAATAACCGGAACGGCGCATCGCTCCTTTATCTGTTGAGCCGCTTCAATGCCGTCCATGGCGCCCCGCAACATGACATCCATAAGGACAAGGTCCGGCGTCCTGCGGGCGACCTCCTGCAGTGCCTTTTCACCCGATGTCGCAATCGGCGCAAGCGAATATCCCAGGCTCTGTAATTTCAACTGGACATCTTTCGCGACAATTATCTCGTCTTCCACAATCAGAATCCTTGCAGGCGTCATACATCACATCCTTTCCTTGCCTTGCAACCCTCTAAAGCGTATCCTGAATCCCGTTCCTCCCGAGCGAAGAGGTTCGAGAGTGCCGTTCAGTTGATCTTCGACAATGCCGAATACAAGCTGAAGGCCCACTGTTTCGGTTTTCCGAATGTCGAGGTCGGAGGGCATCCCGATTCCGTCGTCACTGATGATAAGGTCGATAACATCGTCGGCACCGGATGTCGCCGATATCGTAATGGTACCCGCTGTTCCCGGCGGAAAAGCATGTTTTAATGAGTTGGAGACCAATTCATTGATAACCAAACCACAGGGAGCGGCGGTGTCAATCCCCAAGGAGACGTCCTGGATATCGATCTGAAGATGAATGCGGTCACTGCTGATGCGGTAAGCCGCATACAGGTCATGAACAAGTTGACCCACATAGTCTCCAAAATTGATGCTGTCAAACTGCTTAGCTTGATAAAGAGTCTCGTGAATCAGGGCCATCGCCCGGATTCGATTCTGGCTGTCCTGCATTATTGCAAGCACCTTCTGGTCCTTACACCGGGCGGACTGCAAGCTGAACAAGCTGGAAATGATCTGCATATTGTTCTTCGTGCGGTGGTTCACCTCTCGCAAGAGCACTTCCTTATCGCGAAGCGACGCCTTCAGAAGCTCTTCGGTGCGCTTTCGTTCAACGATCTCTTTTTGCAGTCTCTCATTACTCTGTTTCAATTCGGCGGTCCGTTCAACCACTAATTCCTCCAGATGCTCATGGTGCTTCTGCAGTTCATCTTCCGCCCGCTTCCGGTCGGTGATGTCATTGATGATCATGATAGTCGTGGCATCCCCATCGCCTTCGGCCGGAAGCGCGGTCACCGTCACCGTTCGTTGTTTTAAGGTCAACGGCGCCTCTTCACT
>JAFGRE010000152.1 GCA_016935335.1 Deltaproteobacteria bacterium | reverse complement strand
GGTGGTTCCATCTGGGCAACCAATCCGGCCCAGAGTGTTCCCAATTCCAACAAGGTCAGGAAGGCAATGGAAAATCTGGATTGGTTATCTTTAGCGGAGATTCATCACAATGAAACCACCGACTTCTGGCGTCGGCCGGGTGCCGATCCCAAGAAGATCAAAACCGAAGTGTTTCTCTGGCCCTCCTGCCATCGCGTGGAGAAGGAAGGCAGCATTTCCAACAGCGGACGCTGGGTTCTCTGGCATTACAAGGCCACCGAACCGCAAGGTCAGTCAAAGTCCATGGGCCAGATCATGGTGGAAATCGTGAATAAGGTGCGGGAACTCTATACCAAAGATAAGGGGGTGTTCTCCGAGCCTATTGTGAACCTGGATTGGCCCGCCACCTATGAAGCGGAAGCAGTAACGAAAAAAATCAACGGGTACTTTACCAAGGATACCGAGGTAGGTGGTAAACTCTACAAGAAGGGCCAGCAAGTTCCCAGTTTCACCGCTCTCAAGGACGATGGTTCAACAGCCTGCCTCAACTGGCTCTATGCCGGCAGCTATACTGAAGAAGACGGAAACAAGGCCAAGCGGCGAGATTATTCTCAGACGCCGATTCAGGAAAAGCTAGGGATTTACCCCAACTTCTCCTGGTGCTGGCCGGTGAACCGAAGGATCCTTTATAACCGTGCATCGGTAGACAAAAACGGGCAGCCTTGGGATCCACAGAGAACGGTCATTCAATGGGACGGAAGCAAGTGGATCGGCGATGTGCCCGACGGTGGCTGGAAGCCCTTGGCATCTGGTGAGGGAAGGTATCCATTTATCATGCAAACAGAGGGACATGGTCAACTCTTCGGCCCCGGACGGCAGGAAGGGCCGTTCCCGGAACACTACGAACCCATTGAAACTCCGGTTGAGAAGCATCCTTTTTCCAAGCAACTTCACAATCCCTGTGCCAAGATCATGTCCAGCGATATGGACCACATCGCAGTTCCGGCTGATCCACGGTATCCCATTGTTTTGACCACCTATGGCATGACGGAACACTGGTGCGGCGGCGGAGAAACAAGGAATGTTCCCTGGTTGCTGGAAGCGGAGCCGCAGCTGTATGTGGAAATGAGTCCGGAGTTGGCGGCGGAGAAAAACATTAAAAACGGTGATCCGGTGATCGTGGAAAGCGCCCGGGGACGGGTGGAAGCCATCGCCATGGTAACGGTGCGATTCCGGCCCTTCAAGGTATTGGGCAAGACGGTGCACGAAATCGGGATGCCGTTTGCCTTTGGCTGGACTACGCCGGGTGTGGGGGACGCAACCAACCGGTTGTGTATCTCGGCAGGTGATCCGAACACCACCATTCCAGAATATAAGGCCTGTTGCGTAAACATCAAAAAGGCGGAAAAAGTCACCGAAATAAGCATGTAAAAAAATGACATCGTTGTCAACAAATCCCAGCAAGGGCAGGCCGAGTCTGCCTGCCCTTCAATACAATGGAGATAATGATATGGGAAAAACATTTTTTATTGATACGACAAGATGCACTGCGTGCCGTGGTTGCCAGGTGGCCTGCAAGGAATGGAAACTTTTGCCTGCAACCGAGACGAAACAACAGGGAAGCCATCAAAATCCCCCGGATTTAAACGGAAGTACCCTGAAGGTGGTTAGATTCCATGAATACAAAACCGAAGCCGGCAAAGTAGTGTGGAATTTTTTCTCCGACCAATGTCGGCATTGCCTGGAGCCACCGTGTAAAGATATGGCCAATGAATACGTGAAGGATGCAGTCGTCACCGATAAAAAAACCGGGGCGGTCATTTATACCGAGGCAACCAAATCACTGTCAAAGGAAGCGTTTGAAGGTATGCGGGAGTCCTGCCCGTATAACATTCCGCGGCGCGATGAAAAGACCGGGCTGGTTATGAAATGCGATATGTGTTACGATCGGGTCAACGCCGGTTTATTGCCTATGTGTGTCAAGGCATGTCCCACCAAAGCAATGAATTTTGGTGACCGGGACGAGATGTTGAAGTTGGCGGAGCAGCGGCTTACGGTCGTGAAAAAAGAGTATCCTGAAGCGCAGTTGGTGGACGCTGATTTTGTGAACGTTATCTATCTTATTTCAGATAAACCGGAACGGTACCACACCGCCATGGTGGGGGAGGATGCTTTCCGAATGACCAGAAAAACGGCATTGGCACGGCTCCTATCGCCGGTGAACGTCTTCCAGAACATCATATAATTAAAGGCATACGCTCCAAAGCAGATAAAAGGGGAAGAGTCCCCTTTTATCTGCTTTGCTTAGTAAGAAGATCCCTTCTGGAAGAGCCTTGGTTTTCACAACAGCCTGTTTGACTCATAACGGAATCTATTACGCATCGAGCCCTTCCTCGGATAGCGCAACAGCACAAGGAGATGAGATGACGGGGAAAATCGTGTCCCGAGATGAAATAACCCAAGCGGTGGAATTCGCCAAAAGACGACGGCCGAATTACCAGCCCATCGTTGATTTTTACGGGCAGGTCTTCATTGCGCAGGAAGAATCCAAAGATAGTATCGAGTTGGGACTGCTTCATCTCCCTGAAAAAAATCTGAACGACCACGGGGAAAACACGTTCCCCCTTATCAGAACTTCCGAATTTGTGATCGATGAAAAGAATGCCGGATTGCTTTTAAAGAAACTGATCCACATCGCAGAGGGTGCCCATAAAGAGTTGGCGCTTTCTATCGATCCAATCACCAAAGCTCTCAAATCCTCCGATGGATTGGACTTAAACGGCCTCTTCTCTAATTTTTTGGATAGGAGCGAAGCTTATTTTAAGGAGATCGAAGACAGATGGAAGATTAATGGCAACACTCTTTCATTCTTAATCTATAACAGCATCACGCCCTCCGTGGTTACCTGCGCCGAGAAGCTGGCAGAGAATTTTTCCGAAGACTATGGCTGGAACAGTGGATCTTGTCCGATTTGCGGAAATCAACCGGTCATTTCTATGCTCGAAGAAGGGGGGGAACGCTCTTTATATTGCAGCTTTTGCCGGCACAAATGGTATGTGCAGCGAATATACTGTCCCTTTTGCGAGAATAAGGACAGTAAAACCCTCCGTTATTATTCCAGCGAGCGGGAAGAGGAGTATCGAATCGACGTGTGCGATGGATGTAAGGGTTTTATCAAAACCGTCGACACCCGGAAAGTGGAGCGAGTCATCTACCCGCCCTTGGAGCATGTTGCCACTCCCCACCTGGACCTCAAAGCCATCGAGATGGGATTTAAAACTACGTTGTAAGATTGTTCCACCCGTGAACTAGAAATTCTTCTTTTTTACCTCTTAGTAAGATACCCCCGGTGTATTCGGCAAGAAGGAGTAGTTAAGAGTTACTTCCTATCCTCCCGTCAGAAGCAACGTAGGTGACAATCTTCTGAAAGTCTGCTCGGGAAGAAAGTCCCATAAAAACCGTCAGATGGACAATGGTGAGTGTCTCGCCTGATAACCCTTAGGATTATCTCTGGGCGAGAAGGAGTTGCGGGACCGGACCGATTAAAGGATATGCCGAAGAGGGTGAACAGGGGAGAATAAGAAAGCGAAAATAAAACTATTGACAAATAGAAAAGACCTATATTAGATATAGACAAAAGCGATCACAAATGTTGATGCATAAATGATAATTCACTCCCTGCTTTGGTAAACCGGGTTGATCACGAGGCGGTTATGAGCTGGGCTGAAGGGGAGAAGCTGTTGGAATTGGCAAAAGAGAAATTGAATAATGCGGAGGAAAGAAGATGAGACAGATCGAAAAGGTATCCGTGCTGTCGAACGCTCCACGATGCGAGGACAGTGACAACGTCT
Source organism: Deltaproteobacteria bacterium (assembly GCA_016935335.1). GTDB lineage: Bacteria > Desulfobacterota > WTBG01 > JAGOGO01 > JAGOGO01 > JAFGRE01. The sequence continues at coordinate 8,881 of JAFGRE010000152.1, read as the reverse complement.
ATTTTGTGCAGGTGGACGCAGCAAAGTGTGAGCAATGCGGTGAGTGCGAGGGGCGCTGTGCTACCGGGGCGATTCAGCCTCGGAACGGGGACGAAGGCCCCCGAACGGTCATTGACCCGGCCGCTTGCATCAACTGCGGTCAATGTTTGGTTAACTGTCCTTATGGAGCAATTTACGAGGGAGTTTCGTTTGTGAATGAGATTTTTGCGGCCCTTAAAAACCCCGATACGGTGGTGGTGTCGATGCCCGCCCCGGCGGTACGTTACGGTCTTGGCGAGCCTTTCGGTTATCCGATCGGTACCTATGTGGGTGGAAAAATGTTCGCTGCGTTACGGAAGCTCGGTTTCGATTACATATGGGACAACCAAATGACGGCAGACGTGACTATCCTGGAAGAAGGCACCGAGCTCATTCATCGGCTGACGGGAAAAATCAAGAAGCCGCTTCCTCAATTTACCTCTTGCTGCCCGGGCTGGATCAAGTTTGCCGAGTCCTTTTATCCCGAACTGATTCCCCATCTTTCGTCCTGTAAATCGCCCATAGGCATGCTGGGACCACTCAGCAAGACATACGGTGCCGAGGTGACGGGGGTAGAGGCGAAAAGAATATTTTCGGTTTCCATAATGCCATGTATTGCCAAAAAGTATGAGGCGTTGCGACCGGAAATGGCCGACAGCGGCTTTCGGGATATCGATGCTACGATCACGACCCGGGAGCTAGCTTATATGATAAAGAAGGCGGGCATCGACTTCAACAGCCTGCCGGAAGAGGAGCCTGATTTCGATTTGGGCGCTTCTACCGGGGCTGCCACCATCTTTGGTAACAGCGGCGGGGTCATGGAAGCCGCTCTTCGTTATGCCTATGAAGTTGTTTCCGGCGAAAAGCTGACGGTTCCCGATATTACGGCGGTACGCAGTCACAAGGGCGTCAAGGAGGCTACCGTAAAGATCCCTTCTTTTGGTGAGTTGAAAGTCTGCGTCGTGAGCGGGCTTGACAACGCAGTCCCGATTCTTGAAGCAGTCAAAAGCGGCAAATCCCCTTATCATTTTATTGAAGTAATGACCTGTCCCGGAGGATGCGTGAACGGTGGCGGACAGCCGCTCTTTCCCGATGTGCGGGCCGGATCTTTGTTCAAGAGCATTGTCGCCCGGATGAACAGAAGATTTGCCATGAGAAAAACAGCCTAACAGGAGGAATGCCATGCAGACTATTTCAAAGATGACGAGGCGACAATTTGTTAAGGTTGCCGGGGTTACGGCGGGAGCCGTACTTTATCTGTGGAATTTTACAAAATTAACTTATGCGGCGGTGAAAGACACTATTGCCCAACGGCAGTCCGCTGTGTATGAACATGACACGAAGATGAAAATCAGAAAATCACAAGACAGCCCGGCTATTCATAAAATATACAAGGAGTTTCTTCACGAACCATGTTCTCATATGTCGCACCATTTTTTGCATACCCACTATAATGATCGTTCCGGGAGGATCAAACTGCTGAAAGAAAGTGGGCTTAAGCTCAAAGTATAACGAGTTTGTGAGGTCCTGGTGCAACGCGAAGATCGCAGCCGCGTGAAAGGAGGGTGGCGCGGGCGCCGAAGCCTGCCAACCCCTTATCGAAGCCCGGCTCCATAGTTTTCGGTGCAGGCTGCAAGAGAAATGCTTGAAGAGCATCAGGTATAATGGTACTATAATTTTCTTCTCAGATTGAGAAGACAAGTCCTATTGTGGTTCGCCGGCTTATGCCGGCGGAGGTTGGTGAGGCTCTTCGTCAGGCAAAGGGAAAGTGCCGAGGGGTAAAGTAGACAGAATTTTAAGAGATGAGTCGGTTTTAACCGACGCACACGTTAAAAGGGAAAAGCGATCCTCTGCGGGGGATTCTTGTATATACGAATTAAGCGCTTCTCGCTCTTACATTGGATGCACTCTCCGGTTTATACAACCAGAATAGACCGGATAATAATGGCTTTAGCGACAGTCTGGATAACGTCGCTTCTGACCGGGGCGCACTGATGTTTGAGAACGGGCCGATCGTGTACAATCCGTAACGCCAGAGCATTCCAAAGCGCGGTCACCGCGAGGCAAGTATTTCGGGGGAGCCGTGTTTTTACTCGACCTTCGGGTTATTCCTGCGTGTTTATCTGCACTCTGCCTTTCCTTCTGATCAGGTTGGTTTATAAGGACCCTCTTGCCGGAAGCAGTAGCGGCGGTGTCCGGGAGTTCTTCTTAAGAAGAGCAATCGGAATGGTCCGCCCCCTTGCCCGTGTATATTTCCGGCGGGTGAGCAATTGCGACGTACCGCACCGGCCCGAACCAGGGCGAAGCCCTCTCGCATTTTGTTGTTGAGTCTTATTAATTTTTAGACAGAAGGAGTAGAGAAATGAAAAGTCGTTTGGTCTGTATGGTAATGATTGTTTTCGCCGGAGTGTTTTTTAAACCAATTGCCGGCGTGGCCGGAGAGAACCCGTTTTCACGGTTTATCAGCCCGGTCACCAACCCGGTCTATTTTGATGATCCCCGCAACGAAACCTTCCTTCACATTGTTCATGTTTATCAAGCTCTTCCCAAGCATGTCAGCACCATTCTGGGACATGTTCCCCTGGACGGGGATTTAAACCTGACGGCGGTTCGTCTCAATTATGCAATCAACGACCGCTTTTCGCTGGTAGCCGCCAAGGACGGCTATATAGATTTCAATCCGGACGACACTCTGGCCAAGGAAGAAGGATGGGGCGATCTTGCGGCTGGTTTTAAATATGCGCTTATGTATAACCCCGAGAAAGAGTTTATTCTTTCAGGGAAGGTGCTGGCGGAGTTTACCCAGGGAAGCCGGGATGTGTTTCAGGGCAATGGTGACGGAAACATTGCGCCCTCACTAACGTTTTTGAAGGGACTGGGAAAACTGCAACTGTGCGGTACGGTTGGAGGAATTATTCCTTTTGACAACGATGAAGAAAGCACGGAAATCTATGATAGCTGGCACGTGAGTTATGCGGTAACTCCGAAGCTTTTTCCGTTGATTGAGCTGAATCATTTCTGGGTAGTCGATGAAGGAGACCGTAATGAACTGGTTGCCAGCATCGTCAAGTTTGAGGGGGGTGACGTCATCAACCTCGGAGCCCGACATGCCGAACGGAACAAACACTTCCTCAGCCTGGCAGCCGGGCTGCGGTATCGAATGATGAAAAATCTGGATGTTGGATTTGCCTATGAATTTCCCCTCGTTGATCAAAATCACGGGTTAATGGATGAGCGTTTGACCTTTGATCTGTATGTGCATTTTTAGGTCCGGGTTTTTTGCCGGGCTGAAAAATCCATTTTAGCGCAGGCGCGCACACCGACAGGCAAGGCGCAGAAGATGCCGGTCTTCTGCGCCTTGCCTGTTTTCTGGACAGCAGTAATATGACGGCGCCGTCTGTGCGATTTTTACACCAAACGCAATGATTCACAGCGGCAAGGGCAACAGAAATTGGATACCCAGTACTGTTTTCCCGGTAATGCGAATAACTTCATCTCAGAAGATGCCATTGCGTTTGTCGGTTGACCCCCCGCAACACGGAATTAACCTGCGAGTCTTTTATCTCGAAACAAGTTTTGCCATTTAATTGATTACTGTGTTACCATGCTCCATTGTTTTAATCTGGTTATTTTAACGGGTGGGACAAAGAGGAGGTACCCTCCGGAGATCTTCAGGCCTCTCTGGATTTGGAGGTGAGAGGGCGGTTGTGGTATTCAGATAATCAATGCTGGTGCGGCGTTGGCGGATGCTTTGTTGAATAAATTGCTTCGATTGTGGACAAGGGGGTTCCCATGGTGGGTTATCCTTTTCTCTCTTTTTGCCCTCATGTGGCCACATTTTTTCATCCCTTTAAAAAGTCAACTGGGATTCTATTTCGGTCTCACCATGTTCGGAATCGGCATGACTCTGGAGGCTGAGGATTTCAAACGAATCCTGCAGTCTCCGGCCGCGGTTATTAAGGGTTCCTTCCTGCAATTTAGTATCATGCCGCTTTCTTCTTTTGCGCTCGCGCACCTCTTTCACCTTCCTCCCGAACTTGCTCTGGGAATCATACTCGCAGGATCGGCCCCGGGTGCAATGTCAAGCAATGTTATGACCTATCTGGTTCGGGGCGATGTTGCTTACTCCGTTTCTCTTACCACCGTCTCAACGCTGCTGGCTCCTCTCCTTACGCCGCTCTTGACTTTTCTTTTGGCGAGTACCTTTGTAAAGGTAAACTTCTGGGAACTCTTTTTTTCCATCATTACGATAGTAATTATCCCCTTGCTTCTCGGCCTTTTTCTTCGCCATCGTTTTGGCAGTCATATAAAAAAAGTCCTCACCGTTTTCCCGGCTCTCTCAGTCCTGGCGATTGTCATAATTTGTGCGGCGGTGGTTGCCCTTAATCAGTCCCGTATTTTTCAGATTACGCTGGCATTGTTTTTATCTGTTTTTTCGCTTAACATCGTCGGCTATCTCGGTGGATATTATGGGGGTAAGCTGTTCGGGCAAGACTTGAAAAGATGCAGGACCCTTTCCATAGAGATCGGAATGCAAAACGCCGGTCTTGGTATGGTCTTGGCGTTGAAACATTTTTCGGAGGCAGTGGCTCTTCCAAGCGCTCTTTTTTGCATCTGGTGTATTATTACGACATCAATGATGGTAAATGCGTGGAACATGAGGATGGCACCGGAGCCCTGACTTTTCCCTTGACTGTTAAGATAAATTTATTTAGCGTAGAACCTGATTTTACGAACCCAGTCATGGACCGAGAGGCAAAGCAATGGTTACAATAGAGAAGCTTTATCAACAGGCAGGCGAGTTACACGGAAGCACGTGTCCGGGGGTTATCCTTGGTGTGAGGATGTCCCTTTTAGGCTGTCGTCTCATCGGTATCGATGAGCCAAAGAATTCTGAAAACCGGAAGAAATTATTGATCCTGGTGGAAACCGACCGATGCGCAACCGACGGCATTCAAAGCGTGACCGGCTGCTCCATCGGGAGACGGACCTTAAAGGTCGTCGACTACGGAATTCTTGCAGCAACATTTTATAACTTTGAAACCAAGAGAGCGGTCAGAATTTCCGTCCGCACGGACGCACGGGCTAAGGCAAAGGATCAGCACCCTCATGAGGTCGATAAAAACCTCGCCTATATTACGGCCTATAAGACGTTGCCGACAGAAGAAATTTTTATAGCTGAAGAGGTAACCGTTGACCTTTCATCATTTGAACTTCCCGGTCCGCCGCCGCCACGCTCTCAATGCAATGTATGCGGGGAAGAGATACTCTCGGGCCGTGAAATTCATCGCGGACAAACCATTGTGTGCCGCCGCTGTGCCCGGTTGCCGCTTTATTATAAACCAACAAAGAGTATCCCTGTTTCCGGTTCCGGTAATCAGGCTGAATTTGACCGATAAGGGCTGAGGATGTCCCACAGTCAGTACAATTTTTTCATACTTCAGGGAATACGAACCAGGTCACCATGGCTCACGTAAAAAAGATAAAAGTTGAAGAAGCAGTGGGAACCATTATCGTTCACGATATCACGGAAGTGCGTCTGAATCGTGAATTTAAGGGAAGGGCTTTTAAAAAGGGACACAAAATCACCTCGGAGGATATTCCTGCGTTACTGAGGTTGGGAAAAGAAAACCTGTACGTCCTTGAAATCGATGACGACGAACTCCATGAGAACGATGCTGCGGTAAGGCTTGCAAGGGGAATTGCCGGAAAGGGGATCTATTTTACAGACGAAGTGAGCGAAGGGAAAATCACCTTTTATGCGCGCTATGACGGGTTGTTGCAGGTTGAGAGTGATGCGTTGGAGCAGCTCAATTTGCTCGGAGAGGTTATGTGCGCGACTCGCCATACCAATACACTGGTAAAGAAAAACGACATGGTGGCGGGAACGCGGGCAATTCCGCTTATAATAAAGACGCGGGTTGTTGAGGAAGCGGAAAGGATATGTGCTCAGGCCGGCACGATTATTCAGGCGTTGCCGCTACAATCGCTCAAGGTCGGTCTTCTCATTACCGGTAATGAAGTATATAAGGGTCGAATACAAGATGGTTTTGAACCTATTATACGAAAAAAAATTAAAAAGATCGGCTGTCAGGTTATCAAAGTTATTATCGCACCTGATGACGAGGAAATGATTGCCGACAGCATCCGGGACTTGCTTGATGCGGGTGCACAAGTAATTATTACTACCGGCGGTATGTCGGTAGACCCCGATGATGTTACTCGGCAAGGTATCAAAAAGGCGGGCGCGAAAATTGAGGCATATGGTTCTCCCGTCTTACCCGGTGCAATGTTTTTGGTCTCCTATATCAATGGAATACCTATCCTCGGAGTTCCCGCAGCCGCCCTTTACTATACCATCACGATCTTTGATTTAATCCTTCCCCGAATAGTAGCCGGAGAAAGAATTGGCAGAGCGGAAATTGCAAAACTTGGGCATGGAGGATTTTGCATAGACTGCCGGAAGTGTATCTATCCGCTGTGTTATTTCGGCAAAGGTTCCTAAAGGAATGCAACCGCTTTAGAGGAATCAAGACGTCCAAATTTTCGCTCCCTTTTCTGTGAACGTGGTCTTTTTTGTTGACTCGGAGGAACCTCCCCGTGGCTCGTGCCCCGCGGGACAAAAGGAGGGGATCACGACTCATCAATCAGATAAGGGGCTCTTTTTATTGGGTGGCTTGTTTATGATCGTGAGCTGGCTGGCTATGATCCAGGAGCTGTTGGCTTACGTTCGGGTAGGTTCTAAGGGATGCCGAGCGGACGTCGCGTCACGAGTGCCGGCCCCGGAGTGCAAGAGTCTGACCTCCCACTCGAAGAAAGTGGAGGGGCGTTTCGCGACAAGGCCTGTTATCCGTGATTGATCTCAGGGGAATCCGAACCAGGAGAAGAAACCGGCGGGTCGCCCATCTCTCTCGATCCTGGCTAGCCCGACGCTTTCACGTGAATAAATCACAGGTTTTTCCTCGGCGGGCCACCCGTGTGGTGGTGTCATCGGGAGTGTCAGCCACAGGCCGCCAATTACCGAAACAATAAAGGGATTAATATGCCGCCTCAAGCGGTGACTATTTTTGTGCTGACCTACGTTGGCGTGGCTCTTGGTCGCGTTCCGGGCCTCATGCTTGACAGAACCGGAATCGCCTTGCTCGGTGCGATTGGAATGGTGATCAGCGGGGGGATCCCCCCCGAACACGTCCTCGGCTCAATTGATTTTCCGACCATCCTTTTGCTGTGCGCGCTTATGCTCATTTCAGCGCAGCTGCGTTTAGGCGGGTTTTATACCTGGATAGCCTTCAAGAGCACGTCCTTGCTTTACAACCCTCGATTATTTCTATTGGTCAGTATGCTTCTCAGCGCTGTTTTGTCGGCAATCCTAGCCAACGATATCATCTGCCTCGCGTTCACGCCGGTTCTCGCTGTCGTGCTTCTCAAAGCCGGCAGGAATCCGATTCCCTTTCTGCTTGGCCTGGCAATTTCCAGCAACATTGGTTCGGCGGCAACCATTATCGGTAATCCGCAGAACATGCTTATCGGACAGGTAGCACGACTCCATTTCGGAGCATTTATGCTTTGGTGTGCTCCGCCTTCGCTGTTAGCTTTGTTAGCGAGCTACTTTTTTATCTGCCGGGTATATAAGCATCATCTTATACTTCCCACGCGGAAAGCGGATGAAATCCATGAAGCTTCATGGCCGGTATTTTCCCGGTGGCAGAGCGGGAAAGGGATAATAGCCGTTGCGATTCTCATAATCTTATTTTTCACGTCAATTCCCCGGGAGTATTCCGCAATCGCTGTTGCCGGGACGATACTGTGCAGTCGGAAGATGAGATCTCGTCATATCCTAGAGTTGATTGACTGGCACCTGATTACTCTCTTCTGCGCCCTGTTTATCGTTATTCGCGCAATAACGTTGGGCGACATCCCGTCACACATCATTGAGTTCCTCACCCACCTGGGAGTAAATGTGCACAACCTCTTTATTCTGACCGGCATTTCAACCATCATGAGCAATTTCGTGAGTAATGTTCCCGCCACCATGCTTCTGACCCGTTTTCTGGATTCGGCTAACCCGATTGAGTGGTATGTCCTGGCAGTGTCGAGCACCTTTTCCGGCAACCTGATTGTGATCGGAAGCATCGCGAACCTCATCGTTATAGAGCAAGCAAAAAACTGCGGAATAGAAATCAGCTTTAAGGAACATGCCAAGGTGGGAATTCCGGTAACGCTTTTTTCACTCGCCATACTGGTGGGCTGGATTTTCGTGGGGACCTGATATGTGAAAGAGCGGTATGATGAGGTGCGGAAGTTGGGCGGATGTCCGGCCATCCGCAGGCTGGTTAAGGATAGATCCCTCATTGAACCGGAAGAGAACTCTTTTCGGGGGTGACCCGGCACCAGTTCCACCTACGTTGCGGATAAGTGGGAAAACAATTGCCGCGGAGCAAATTCTTCCCCTTATCTATCATACGGATACGGCCGCTCCCCATTTTTATCACCCATAATTTTTTCTGTAATTTTTTCTTGATCTTTATGGAAAATTGTCATAACGTTGGGATCGTTATTCTAAATATACATAGCGAATGGAGGACAATCGAGTCGTTTTTGAATGACAAAGGAGTGAGCCATGAAGAACCTTTGGAGAATCGTATTTGTGATGGTCATGTCGATAATAGTCGGCACCGGGAATTCAATCGGAGCGGGGGCGGAAAAAAATGATCAGAAGACCTCGGGAAATGAAGCCGTGAGAGTCGCGGTCATCGGCGGTATGACTATGACCGGCCTGTGGCAGGAGATCGCTGAAATGTTCCGGGAAGAAAGCGGGTATTGCGTGACGGTGGTGAAGACCGGACAACGGCCTGCTCTTGCC
>JAFGRE010000151.1 GCA_016935335.1 Deltaproteobacteria bacterium | reverse complement strand
GTTCAAGATATTACCGAACGCAAACGATCCGAAGAAGTACAAAAGAAGCTTGAAGCCCAGCTTCAGCAAGCCCAAAAGATGGAAGCCATCGGCACCCTTGCCGGGGGCGTTGCTCATGATTTCAATAATCTGCTTATGGGAATTCAGGGTCGCGTGTCATTAATTTCATTGGATCTTGATAGCCGCCATCCCCATTTTGACCACCTCAAAGGAATAGAGGAGATAATCAGGATGGGTGCATCTCTTACCCGACAATTGTTGGGATTTGCTCGCGGGGGAAAGTATGTGGTTCAACCGACGAATGTAAACAAACTTATTTTTACGAGTTCTCAAATGTTTGGGCGCACCAAAAAGGAGATAAGAATCAACAGAAATTTGCAAGAAGATATTTGGACTGTTGAAGTAGACCAGGCTCAGATCGAACAGGCACTGTTAAATCTTTATGTTAATGCTTGGCATGCTATGCCGGGAGGAGGAGATCTCTATCTCAAGACGGAGAATGTGATTATTGACAAGGGGTACTCCACTCCGTTTAAGGTGGAAACAGGCAAATATGTAAAGATGACTGTTACCGATACCGGCGTCGGCATGGATCAAGAGACGCAACGAAGAATATTCGAACCGTTTTTTACTACTCGCGAGATGGGGGGGGGTACGGGACTTGGGCTTGCATCAGTCTATGGAATCGTTAAGAACCATGGCGGCATCATAAACGTTTACAGTGAAAAAGGTAAGGGTACAACCTTCACTATATATCTTCCCGCTTCCCAAAAAGATTTAGCGGAGGAAAAGGAAGAGACAATAGAGATAAAACGGGGGAAAGAGACCATCCTTTTGGTAGACGATGAGGAGATGATTCTTACCGCCGGTAAAGAGATGCTGAAGTCGTTAGGGTACAAAGTGTTTTTAGCCGAGAGCGGTCAGAAGGCAGTGGAAGTGTATAGCACGTACAAAGAAAAGATCGACATGGTTATATTAGACATGATTATGCCGGGAATGGGAGGCAGGGAGGTCTATGACAGGCTGAAGGAAATCGATCCGAATGTAAAAGTCCTTCTTTCAAGCGGCTACAGTTTGAATGGCTTGGCCACCGAGATGTTAGAGCGTGGCTGTACCGGTTTCATTCAGAAACCTTTTGGTATGAAGCAAATATCCCTAACGCTCAGGAAAGTATTAGACAAGAAGGACACCGGTTAAAGAGTCAGAGTTATCAAATCTTCTGCCCGCAGGACTTCGCCGTGGAATTTTTCGCGAACTTGAGCAACAACATCAAACTGATCACAGAGGGGATAGAGGTGAGTAAGGACCACTTTTTTGACCCTTGCCTGACGGGCGATCATTCCAACATCGGTAGGGATAAGATGCCCTGCTACTTTGTATTGATTGGGAAACGAACATTCGGCAATCAGCAGATCACCTCCTTGCGCCAAATCGATCATGGCCTTGCAATAATCAGTATCACCGGAATAGATGAGGCTTTTTCCACCGTACTCGATTCGGTATCCCACGCATTCATTACCCTGGTGGTTGAGCGGCGACGACTTAATCACTACGTCATTAATCAGTAGCGTGCTTCGTTGCAGTTCATGTATCTTGATCGGATATGTGACCCTTCCTAAGATAGGATAAAGAGCGACAAGTTTTTCAAAAAAATTCTGCATCCCTCTTGGTCCAAAGATAGCCAACTCCCGCTTGCGTCGCGGGTCGAAGTACTCATTGGCAAAAATCAATTCCGGCAAGTCATTGATATGATCAGGATGAGCATAGTGGGTATATAAAAGATGGTCAAACCGGTGATAGTCAATTCCGGCTTTAGCGAGTTGGTAGGCGGCGCCGCTACCGCTGTCAAGAATAAGGTGGGTTGGGCCGGCCTGAACCGCCAGGCCCGGAGCCTGCCGGTCTTTGAGGGGAACACCGGTCCCCGCTCCGAGAATGGTGACGCTTAATTGTCTGTCCATCGTTTAAAACGCCAAAAAAGATACAAAATATTGCTGATTTAAAAAAGTATTGCCGAAGAAAGATTTCCTGTCAAGGTTCTTTCAAAAAAGAATTATCAAAACAAGAAGTGCTGGTTACAGATGGCGTATCGATGCATTCTTTTTCACGCTCTCTCGTATGCCCTCAGCCATCTTCCTTTCCCTTTTCTGATTCCCGGCAGTGTGGGCGAGCGCATCTTCGACAGCGCGGCGAAGATGCAAATCGGACGAAGATGACCCTTCAGTGCAACTTGATGGGCATCTATGATTTTCAGGATTTGCTGGTTTTGGCTATCAGGCAGTCATGATACCGACCCAAAAGAAGTAATGAACAAAGTGCTCCAAGGAGGGCCAGGAACATGTCCGATTGGGTATCCCATACATACCCCTGCGTTCCTAAAAAGGCTTCCGCTGCCGTACCCGAAGCCACCGCGACCCACCACTCAATCAACTCGTAGACCGCGCTGATGGCAAGACAGATACAGACTACGATAAAGAAGAGCCATTTACCGGTTGTGAGCGGCGATTTGCGCACGAGAATTTCGCGGGCGATGATTGCTGGGACAAAGCCCTGGGCAAAATGGCCGACTTTGTCATAGTGATTCCGGCCCATATCGAATGCGTCCCTGATCCAGTTGAAGAGAGGAACCTGGGCATAGGTGTAGTGCCCTCCCACCACGAGAATAATGCAATGGATCAGAATGAGCCAATAAGCCAAACCGGTTAAGGGAAATGATTTGTAGGTGATCGCCAGGATTAAAAGTCCGATGAGAGCAGGCAGTACTTCCAGGATCCAGGTATAATAGTCATGCGGATTTATGGCCGACCATATAAAGACGGTGCAAAAAACGAGAAGCCAGACAATAAGGGGTAAATTTGGTTTTTTCATCACTTATATCCTCTTGAAGCGCAATGAAAGATACGATAATAATTCTGTCGCATACTACGAGGTATCAGGGTTGACTTTTTCGGTTGAATCATAAGCCGTATTTGTTTCCGGAAAGGTAGGCGTGGTTCTTTTAAGAACTCAGCAGCGTCGACAGCCTGCTCTTCTCTCACGAGAAGAAGTACCGGAGCAGTCAGGGATCGCGGATGGGTAGCAAGCTCACTCTGAAAGAGCAAGGTATTGCTTTGCCCTCTGAGATCTTCCATCTATTTCTTTTTTAAAATCGCGCGCCATCCCGTCGGGCTCTGATAGCGGATTTTTCTGCCCGAGCTTAAGCGAACATTGTCGATAATATAGAAGCAATCGGGGTCAATCCCGGTCACATAGTCCACAACCTCTGCAACTTTCCGGCGATCGGTCTTGAGAAAAAGGAGACTTATAGGCCCCTCTCTGCCCGTCCCTTCGAACTGGGTGACAATGTAGCCTGATGATCGTAATCCCGTTGCTATCTCACCTCCCTTGCGAGTGAAGGTTCGGATGACCTGTTCACCGGCTTTGAGCCAAGCCTCGATAGTAATTCCCACATAGGTGCCGAGGCCGAAGCCGAACGCATAGCTGACCGCATAAATGGGTTTATCCAAGTTTTTAATGACGCTTGAGATCACGACAAGCCAGATTAATATCTCGATAAAACCCACAACGAATGCAATGCCCTTGCGGCCATGCACAATAAAGACCGTTCTCAATGTACCGAGAGAGACATCCGTAATTCTCGCCACGATTATCAACAGACACTTGGCAATAATCTCAAGGGGCATTTATTCTCCTTTCAGAGTCGATGAAAAATAAGCATCATCCCATGATAACGAACACCCGATCCATAGAGCCCTGTTGCGTGGCACCTATGCCGACCGTTTCGGCGATGGCGGAGTTTTTACTGCCGCATAGTTTGTATTTTATTTCGGTCTCATTATGAAATAGCTGCCCGAGAAGTCAAGGTATTACTAAGAAGATATTTCTGTGAAGCGGCGTTGCCGGAAGAAACCTGGCGTCACGCACGCATTATGCGCTTGATAATATGAGTTTCGGTGTTCCGGATATTTTTTGGTATGTTTGAGTTTGGGGAGTATCGAGCAGGCGCAGTCTTTTCTTGCAAAACCACTATGGGAACGTTGGGTAGATCGCCTTCATCGTTGAAGAAGCGGTGCAGGTTACCTTTCAGGCTCTACGATCGCATTCTGTTGACCGGAAGAGTTCAGCGGGTGGGGGCAAGGAGTTCGCGGAGGAGGTCTTTCGGTTGGGCCGTTTTTATGGAAACCCGCGGTTTCTGGACGGTTCCGCCGATACCGATGGGAATTGTCTGTTCTCCACCGCCGAGAACAGACAGAATAGCCTGAGCATCCTTGCCCAATGACTTTGCCAGTGCCTTTCCGGTGACCGTGTATTCCATGGGGTTCCCTTTGTGGGCGGGGTCATACACGAGGGATGTCCACCCCTTGAGGCCGAACGTGAGCTCTTTCCCATTGACCTGGATATCATCGTTGTAGATTTTCTCATCTGCCAAGCGAAAACCGGTAAGGATTTCTTCGAACTGGAGAGTTTCAGCCTGTCCGAGGGTTCTCAATATCTGGGATAAAACATAATCGCTACGGAGGGTCCCTTCCCGCAAGCTCACGTTTCCTTTTCCAGTGATGGTTTTTCCGATCTCGGCATCCCAGTCAAATCCCTCCCAGGCGGCCTGGAGCGAAAAATTCCCTTTCCCGGAAAGTGTTCCTCCGGATGACATGATCAAAATAGGAACGACATAGCCAAGGAGGTGGATATCCTGTGAGACAAGCATATCCTTCCCCTTCAGGTCTATCTTCATATTCGGTTTCGCGGTGTTGAAATCGCATGATCCCTTAAACTCCGCAGGGCCGTCATTGAGGAGGCACGTGAACGTGAATTTGAGAAGACCTTTTGCCAAGGAGAGTTCGGTGCTTTGGAAATCTTTGAGGCTTCCCAGTCCCTCATACGTGATGGCCCCCAGAGACATAGCCCCGTTTCCATTCCAGGTACTCAGGGGGTGCGAATCCTCCGGTGCCTTCAGAGAACCTTCTCCGGTGAATTTAAAAGTCCCTTGCCCTTGCGCGCTCAATCCTTTCGGGAGCAGCGCTCCGAGGATTGCCTGCGTCTTTCCCAAATCGAGGAAGACTGACACGTCGGATTTCAAGCGGGGGTTGCTGGAAATATCGGAGAGGTCTCCTGAGGTCTCCAAAGCAAAGAACTCAGCGTTAGCTTTGCACTCCTTGAGGACAACCGCATCGTTTTCAGGATAGTATATTGTAGTATGGAAGAGCTTGAACCGAGGAAACGCCAGCATGACAGGAGAGGATGGTGGATCTTTTTCTAATGGGGGAAGGGTAACCGTTATATTGTCCAGTGTGTGGTTTCCGGTGAGGGAAAGTGACTGTTTAACCGTGCCGGTGAGGTTCATGTTTGATTCCAGCTCTCCTGCGGTCGGAAAGGACGCGGGAAGTATTCCCCCAAGTTGGCGTTTGAGGTTCCTAAAATCCGTGGAAAGGCGTATGGTGATGTCTACATCGTCAGTCTCCGCCAGCGTTCCTTTCAGATCGGCTCGCACAGATTCTCCGGTAAGCGAAAAGGAAGAGATTGAACATCGCCGTTGAGGAACGTTGAGGACCAAGTCATGGCTTATGATGACGCTTTTTTCCGACAAGGGGACACCCTGAAGGAGAGCAGTATCGATTTTGAAATCGTTCAGTTCGGTTTTTCCTTTGACAGCTAATGAAGCGAGGTTTCCTTCGCTCGACATAACCGTATTGATAGTGCCCTTGACGTTGAGGTCCGGCGGCAGCGGTGCGACATTGGCCAGGAGTCTGGTAATATTGTGGAGATCTCCCGTTGCGGACAGGCGAAGGTTTACGGCGGGGTCAGCCCGAAAGCCACTGATTTTCCCGGAGGCGGTGAGATCAATAAAAGTGCTTTTCAAGGTAAAGGTCTGAATGTTAATCGCATCACCGGCAAAGTTGAGAGCGATGTCTTGAAGAAAGTCGATGCGGGCTTGTTTAAACGGCGCATCCCTAAACGGTCCGCCCACGGCTATGAGATCGGTTATAGAGGTCTCCCCCTTTACGGCGACTTGTGTCTGAAGATTGCCGCGCGCCTCCAGGTTGGATTTGAGTTGTCCTTTTATGGAAAAGCCCGGTGGGAGCCCGATTATAGCGGCTCCAAGCCGCATCAGTTTCTGGATATCAATGAAACAGGAAAGGCTTGCTCCGGTTGCCTCCTCAGGCCGGTTAAACTGAGCGAGGTCAAGATACGCCTTAACCTGACCGAAGCTTGCAGTAAGTTCCAGGTTTCCCCGGACCTTTTGAAGATCAAATGTTCCGTCGGGAGCCACCAGGGCGGTGCCGATTACTTCCACCGGCTCGGGTGGGTTATCATCCAGGGCGACAGTGCCTTTCAGAAGGAGGTTTATCGGCTCAGTAAGGGACGTTATCGTAATGTCGACCGCCACATTGCTGATGCGCGTGGTAGTGGCAAGGCGCTGATCCACAAACGTTAGGCTAGCGTTTTTTACATGCGCATCCAGAAGGAGGGCCGGGAGACGGGAGGGGGGAGCCGCCTCCTTTTTCGGCGCAGTCTCTGCCGGTGGTCCAAGGAGGTCATTGATTGATGTTTTGCCTTCGGGATCACGAGTGATTATGACCTCTATGCCGTCAATAATCAGAGCCTCAACAACAATCTTTCGGCGCGCGAGGGGGGGGAGGGCAACTTTGAGCGTAAGGTCTTTAAGGGAGAGAAGGGGGGACTGATCGTTATTTTCTATCGAGAGGCCGGATACGGCAACTCCTTTTGTCCACGAGAAGGAAAATGAGGAGACCGATACCGGTCGATGCAAACTCCCGGAGAGTGAGGCGATAATTTTTTGTTTGGCAAAATCGGTCGAAAGAAGGGACGGGAGAAACACCACGAGAAGGATGAACACAATAAGAACAGTAACCAGAAGATAGAAAACACCCTTGATAAGTGATTTCAACGGATGAGAAGACCGCGGTGACGAAAGATGTGCGCTCATGGGCCTCTCCTTTTTTTAGGTGGTTACGGGGTGGAGGGATATCTCAAAGGGAACGATAACATTATAATAAAAAAAGAGTTTCTTCGCAAATGATCTTTTTCTTTTATTCCCACAGGATGTATATTCCACCCCGGAGGGGTCTCTGGCGGGGATGCGGGTCTGAACGGGAACAAATAAGGCCGTGGATAACCATAAACGCCCTTTTTTGTAGCCGACGCGGATCCGGAAAGCGATTGTTCCTCGTTGCGTTTCAAATTTAAGGACTGCGTCGGCTAAGGTTTCGTTGAAGTTCCGTGCTTCAGTCGGGATTCATTCGTATGCTCTTTTCAGCAAGAGCAAAATTCATGATGAGGGATCGACTGTCATTGTATAATGATGCGACGATGAAGAATAAAGGATATTTATTGTTTCCATACTGAAGAGTCGATCGTGCATGAAGAAGTTTGCGGTCTTCTGCCGTTGGTGCAACGCCCATTCTGGCAACGTTTTTAACGAGGGGTTGTGCGCACAGGCTGCCATATTGGGGTAATTCATGGGCGCGAACCTTTTGCGCCTCTACGCAATAAGCGTACGAAACCTAAAACCATTTCCCTTGCCTCCCCTGGCGGAATTGCTATATAGTAATACCAATATAAACTCATTTTCTACGCAACTCCGGGGACTTGCTAACAAGAACTCTTGCCTGAACCGAAGGCCGTGCTATGACCAAAGAAAACGTCCGATGCTTGATAGGAACATCAGGCTGGACCTATCCCCACTGGAAAGGAGTGTTCTATCCGGAGGATGTTGCTCAAAGCAGATGGTTTGATTACTATACCCGGCAGTTCTTGACGGTGGAAATCAATGCCACCTTCTATCGAAGCTTTGGAGAAAGCACTTACCGTAAATGGCGGGACCGGGCCCCGCCGGGGTTTAAATTCGTATTAAAAGTTCCTCGTTTTATTACTCACCGCAAGTATCTGAAAGATTTAGAAGAGTCCATCAACCGGTTTTGGGAATCAGCCGTCATCCTCGAAGACAGCCTCGGGCTGGTTCTCCTTCAGCTTGCTCCCCATACGCCCTATGACCCGGAACGTTTGAGGAAGGCGCTTGTGGCATTCGGTGACCCTGGGAACGTGGCGGTGGAGTTCCGACACAAAAAATGGTTCACCGAGGAAATAAAAGAGATGCTCAAAGAGACACGATCCGTGTTTTGCATTTCAGACTCGCCGGACACGCCTCTCCTTGCCTGGGCAACTTCAGAAACAGCGTATATTCGATTGCATGGACGCGCGCGCTGGTACGATTATGACTATTCGGAGCAAGATTTCAACGAGATTGCAGTTTTTGCCGGGAAGGTCAGCCGGATCGGAGCGCGGACAGTCTATATCTTTTTTAATAATGATTCGTGTGGCTATGCGCCGCACAACGCACTATCTCTCATGAAGATCCTTGGGACAAAGGCCTGGCCCATTTCAGGTTCCCAGGGATTGAGAATGGGGTGAGGGAAAAGATTCCTTGGTAAGGGTTTTTCAATGGGGCGGGAGATTACTCTTAACCAAAAAGGGGAATTAACGCTATGGATGTAGAAGAACGACTAAACAGGGTAAAGGAAGCGAGCCAAACGTTCCTCGCGTTGATCGAGGAGAATCGATCGTACCTTGAAGACTTTCATCAGGTTGCATTGGAATTAAGCGGCGATATGTTAAGCGGAAAGGCTCAGGGACCGGTCGGGGTATCGCCAAAGGAGTTCTTTGAGAAGTTTTATAAAGATATCGAAAATGAACGCATGCTCCTTGAAATCTTGGCGGAAAATATTCTCTGCGTTAAGCGTCTTATCAAATTGCTTTCCTCCCCAAAGCGTTTACGATGGAGCGATAAGTTAAAGCAGGAACTGGAGACACGTTACCTTTTTGAAGGTCTCCCTGCCTCACAAATTGCTGAAAACTGGGGTGTCAGTCTGGATTCAATTAAAAGTTCCTTAAAGAGATTGCATATACGGAAAGGTAATCAGCAGAAAGGGCGTCAGAGGTCCCTATTCGAGAAATGAAAAAGACGTGGTGATTTTAAAGAGGAATCAGGTGGTAACCGACAACAAGATAATAACCGAAACAATCTCTATCCGTCTTGACGAAACCAAACAGATTCCCGCGGCTATGATCTTCCCCGAAGATCACGGGGAGAGAAAAAGCATCGCTATCATCCTGGCCCACGGTGCCGAAAATGATATGAACCATCCCCTCCTTGTTTCAGTAGCGCACGGGCTTGCACAAGCGGGGTGCCTTGCCCTCCGATTTAATTTTCCCTACCGGAATGAGGGGAGAAAAAGCCCTGACAGCCAAAAGACGCTGATTCGCACGTGGCAGTCAGTTTGTCGGTTTCTGAAGGAAGGCTCAGGTTATCGGGTTGATACCCTCATCGCTGCTGGGAAATCGATGGGTGGCCGGGTTGCGTCGCAGATGGCCTCCGAAGGACTCTTGCCGGCGGATCGCCTTATCTTCCTGGGGTACCCTCTTCATGCGCCCGGCAACAAGGTTAAGCTCCGCGACGAACATCTTTACCGTATCACTATTCCCATGTTGTTTTTTGCGGGCACCCGCGATCCCCTCTGCGACCTAATTTTGCTCAGAAAGGTTCTGAGCCGTTTACAGGCTCCCTGGGAGCTGGAGGTCATAGAAGGGGGGGACCACTCGCTTCACCCTCTGAAGGAGGCTGGAATCCCGCAGCAGGATATTTATGAGGTGCTTTTGCGTAAAATTAAGAATTGGTTAAGGGTCTGATTGCGCACCCCCCGAGCTTCCATGAAAGAAATGTTGTCAGGGACTTTTTCTATAAATTTACTTTTAATCCCTTCTCGCAAAGGTACTCTTTCACCTGCTTGATGGTTAGGATGCGGTAATGAAAAACAGAAGCAGCCAGTAGAATCTCGGCCCCTCCTTGTACCGCCCCCTCGTAAAAGTGCTCTAAAGTGCCCGCGCCGCCGGAAGCGACAACCGGTACGGAAACAACGTCGGCAATGGCTCTCGTAAACTCGAGATCATAACCCGCCTTGGTCCCGTCGCCGTCCATACTCGTCGGGAGAATTACCCCCGCACCCAAGTCCTGGCACTGTTGTGCCCAGACAATCGCATCCTTTCCAACTGGTTTGGTGCCGCCGGATACGACAAGTTCAAATCCGGAAGGCATCGTCTTATTTCTTCTGGCGTCAACCGCCACCGTGATTGTTGCCGAGCCGAATTTTTGCGTTGCCTCTTTAACCAGGTTCGGATTTTTTACTGCTGCACTGTTCATGGAGACTTTCGTTGCTCCGGCTTCCAGAACCAGCTCGATGTCTTTAAGTGTGGCTATTCCCCCACCCACGGTAAGAGGAATTGAAATCACCGAGGAAACGTTTTTTACCCACTCCAACCGGGTTTTTCGGTTCTCCACCGTTGCGGCGATATCGAGCATGGCAAGCTCGTCAGCACCCTCCTTTTGATACAAGGCGGCATTCTCCACGGGGTCCCCGGCAGCTTTAAGATCAACAAAATGAATTCCTTTAACGACTTTCCCGTCTTTCATGTCAAGACAGGGCATAATTTTGATTGTTTCCATACCTGGTCCTTTCTTGCTTGCGGAATTCAAAGATTATGCGGAGGAATGCCCCAAATATTGTCTTCTCCTCGCCTCTGATTGACAATTCGTGGCTCTGTCTGTCAGGAAAAGACTCACAATCATTATTTCAAGAATCCCTTATTCTTAAACGCCCGGACAAAGGGGTTGTGGGGATCTTCCTTGGGTTTTTGTCTCTGTGGTTTATGATTCGTCTTTTCCTGCCCAGGCTTCGTTACTTTTCTATCGGCCTTTTTTTCAGTAATACCCAGCTCCTGTCTCAGGGAAAGTGAGATCCGGTTTCTTTCCAGATCCACCTCCAGGACACGCACCGTGACGCACTGGTTCACCTTGATTACCGTGTGAGGATCCTTAACAAAACGATCAGTTAACTGGCTCACATGAACCAACCCGTCCTGATGAACTCCTATATCCACGAAGGCCCCGAAGGCGGTGACATTCGTTACGATACCCGGAAGCTGCATCCCCGGTCTTACGTCCTCAATCTTCTCGACTCCCTTTGCAAAAACAAAACTCTCAAACCCTTTACGGGGATCGCGGCCCGGTTTTGCCAGCTCCTTCACAATATCAATGAGCGTCGGCATCCCCACGGTATCGGTTGCATAGCGGGAAAGGTCTATCCGTTGCCGAAGGCTTTCGTCGGCAAGTAAATCAGCTATGGAACAGGACAGGTCTCCGGCCATGGCCTCTACCACGGGATAGGACTCAGGATGCACGGCGCTGGCATCGAGAGGGTTTCCCCCGTTCCTGATACGGAGGAACCCGGCTGCTTGCTCAAAGGCCTTGGGGCCAAGGCGAGGAACTTTATGGAGTTCGTCTCTGGTGGTAAACGGGCCGTTCCCATTGCGGTAGGTGATAATATTTTTCGCCAACTGCGGGCCAAGACCGGAAACATACGACAGAAGCTGCTCGCTGGCGGTGTTGACCTCCACCCCCACGGCATTGACACAACTCATGACCACATCATCCAGGCTTTGTTTGAGGGACTGTTGATTGACATCGTGCTGATACTGTCCGACACCGATGGATTTCGGATCGATCTTCACCAACTCCGCCAAGGGATCTATCAGCCGCCTTCCGATTGAAACAGCGCCCCGAAAGGTGAGATCCAGGGTGGGAAACTCCGCGCGGGCGACCTCGGAAGCCGAATAGACCGATGCACCGCTTTCATTGACCATAACCACCGTGATGTTTTCCCGGAGAGGAATGCTTTTGATAAAGGCTTCGGTTTCCCGGCCGGCAGTGCCGTTTCCCACGGCAATGGCTTCTATGTGGTAGCGCTCACAAAGATCGAGCAGCGTTTTGGCTGCAGCCGCTTGGACTCCTTCAGACGAAAACAGATGGATCGTTTCGGTAGCGATCAGTTTTCCTTGACGGTCAAGGCATGCTATCTTACACCCGGTTCGAATACCGGGATCGATTCCCAGAACATTTTTTGGGCCAAGAGGCGGCGCAAGAAGCAGTTCCCGGAGATTCTCGGCAAAGACTCTTATGGCTTCGGTATCAGCCCTTTCTTTGGTTGCCAGCCGTATCTCCGTTTCCATGGACGAAGAGAGGAGTCTTTTGTAGCTGTCGCGGACCGCTGTTTTAACCTCGGGGGATGCGGCACTTGGTTCCTTGACAAAAAGAGTATCAAGGAGCGCCACTGCCTCATCTTCCGGGGGATTTATTCGCATGGTGAGAAAGCCTTCCTTTTCTCCCCGGCGCATGGCCAAAATTCGATGAGAAGGCGCTGCGGCTGCCGGCTCTTGCCAGTCAAAGTAGTCTCGATATTTGGCCCCTTCCGCCTCCTGAGACGAAATGACTTTGGTGATGAATAGCCCCTTTGCGGAAAAGAGATTTCGCATTACCTCCCGGGCCTTCTGGTCTTCGTTCACCCATTCGGCGATGATATCACGCGCTCCGGCAAGGGCTTCCTCGGCCGATTCGACGCCTTTCTCAGGATTAATGAAAGGGAGCGCCTCCGAAGCGGGATCGGTTGTTTCGTTCTGCTCAAAGAGCATGGTGGCCAGAGGCTCAAGCCCTTTTTCTCGAGCGATGGTTGCCCGGGTGCGGCGCTTGGGACGATAGGGGAGGTAAATATCCTCCAGCGTTGCCAGGGTTTCGGCGGCGAAAATTTTCTCCTTTAAATCGTCGGTGAGAAGTTCGCGTTCCGCAAGCGACTTCAGGATCGAATCCCTCCGTTTCTCCAGCTCTTCTAATTGTGAGATCCGGTCACGAATGGCGGTTACGGCTACTTCATCCAGAGACCCGGTAGCTTCTTTCCGGTAGCGGGAGATAAAAGGAACGGTTCCTCCTTCTTCGAGGAGGATCGCTGTGGCCGAAACCTGACCCGGTTTAAGCCGGAGTTCTTCGGCGATAACGTGGATATGTTGTTCGTTCATCAGTCTTGATCCTTCTTTAACCACGGTCGCTTGCTTTTTCCGATGGTCTTGGAAATCGTTTGGGCTATCCAGAGAGAGGGAACGTCATCGGTGGGTGGAAATTGTTTAAGATATTCGATATACGGTTTACCCTTCAGGTCTTTCTTAGGTAACGTGGCATCGCCCGTTCCGTCGAATTCAACGACGGGAACCCCTTGCTTATGGCATATGATTTTATCAAATGTCGCGGTGGCGTTGATCCATCGTCCATTCAGAAAAAATTGGTTGTATCCGTGTGCATAGAAAATGTTGGTGCCCAACTCCTCAATGATGTGGGGGGGGACTCGGTGGTTTTTGATGGTAGCAAAAAGGAGGCGGCTTGGAATACCGGCAGCTCGCCCAAGGGCGGCAAGAAGCACCGCTTTCTGGACGCAAAAACCCTTTCCCCAGGCGAGAACGCGGGATGCTTTATAGTCTTCCTCGAACACAGAACTCATAAAAAGGTTGTAGGGGATGGAATCCCGGACAAAGTAAAAGAGCTTCACCGCCTTTTCCGTCTCGGTGGAACAGTCCTCCGTCAAGAGCTTGGCCTTTTCGACAATTTTCTCGTGGTCTGAATCTATGGTGAAAGTCGGTTTAAGTGAAGACTGCAGAACATTCTTGGTTTCTTCATTCATGGCGCTGATGGTCCCACTTGTTTGATACTACGAGTGCTCTTTTCGGCACCGAAATAATTCCCTGGCAAAACTCTTGCGCTTTCTTCTGCGGAGTATCAAAAAGTGAAACTCTATCTAAAAACAGTGATTTTTGAAAGCATTATTTTCCATGATTTCGCTTGTATAATTGGT
>JAFGRE010000150.1 GCA_016935335.1 Deltaproteobacteria bacterium | reverse complement strand
CTATCCCCTTCCGGCAACCGAGATAATGAAAGCGCTGTGGTGCCGACTGTGGCCGGAGGGGTGCATGACGCCGGATATATATCAGAATATAATATGGGAAATACGGTTGCCGCGGGCGCTGCTCGGAGCCCTGGTAGGCGCGGGCCTGGCGGTCAGCGGAACCGCCTTCCAGGGGCTTTTTCGTAATCCCCTGGTCAGCTCAGGAATTCTGGGGGTCAGTTCGGGTGCAGGGTTCGGAGCTGCACTGGCAATCCTGCTCTTTAAAAACGTGGCGGCGGCATATCCCTTCGCCCTCCTTTTCGGCATTCTGGCGGTGACATGCAGTTACCTGATCGGGCGCTTGTACAGTACCACTCCCACCATTATGCTGGTACTTGGCGGAGTTATCGTCTCGTCGGTCTTTGCCGCCTTGCTGTCATTTGTCAAATACGTTGCCGACCCTTACGAGCAATTGCCGACCATTGTCTTCTGGCTTATGGGCAGCCTGGCTTCGGCCCGCTACCGCGATATCCTGGTAGCGGGTGTGCCCATGGCCCTCGGCGTAGCCGGGCTGATAGGAATCCGATGGCAAATCAACGTGTTATCCATGGGGGACCGTGAAGCCCGCGCGTTGGGTGTAAATACGCCACTCAGCAAAGGCATCGTGGTTGTGTGCGCAACCGTGGCAACAGCCGGAGCCGTATGCGTGAGCGGCGTAATCGGGTGGATCGGATTGGTGATTCCCCATATCGGGAGAATGTTGGTTGGAAATGATAACCGGCTGCTCATTCCGGTCAGCCTGTCCCTGGGAGCCTGTTTCCTGGTGCTTGTTGATAATCTGGGTCGCATAATCACCGGATCGGAAATTCCGCTGGGTATCTTGACAGCCCTGGTAGGGGGGCCTTTTTTTGTTTACCTGCTCAAAAAAACCAAAGGAGGCAACTGGTAATGCCCGTCGTCGAGGTGAGAAATGCGTGTTTTTCATACGGAACGCGGAGTATTTTCGAACAGGTGAGCTTCACTGTTGATTCCGGTGAAATCTTTTGTCTGCTCGGCCCAAACGGGAGCGGCAAGACAACGTTGCTGGATTGTATCCTCGGCTTTCACCGCCTCGGCTCGGGCACTATCAGCATAATGGAAAAGGAGACCAAAGACTGTAGACCCGGACAGGTTGCCCGCTCGTTAGCCTACGTACCGCAAAATCATGAGCGGACCTTTCCCTACACTGTTCGGGAGATCGTTACCATGGGAAGGGCAGCCCACCTGGGCCTGTTTGAGTCACCTTCTGACAAAGACAGGCTTTTGGCCGAAGGGGCGCTGGAACGCATTGGAATAAGACATCTGGGAGACCGTCCCTACACCCAGATCAGCAGCGGTGAAACGCAGTTGGTGATGATCGCCCGGGCCATTGTCCAACAGGCCCCGGTGATAATATTGGACGAACCGACGGCACACCTGGATTTCCGCTATGAGATGGTTATCATGGAAATTATTACCGGACTGGTGAAAATAAACGGCCTTACTGTCATCATGGCGACCCATTTTCCCAACCATTCGTTCTACTTTCAGAATAAAGGGATCAGGACGGCAACAGCACTGCTCCACCAAGGGAAGTTTATGGCAATGGGCCCGCCTGAAAGCGTTCTTGACGAGGACAGCCTGAAAAAACTTTACGGCGTAAATGTCCGGGTGATTTCGCTGAACAATGACGGCTCCGGTACTATGCAACACATTGTTCCCTTGAGCACCGCAAACCAAGAGTGCTGGTGCGGCAATGTAATCAGGGAGAGATATGGATCATAAAAAACGGCAAAGGGAAGACATGATCAACCGTTTACTGATCGCGGTCATTATCGGTCTCTTGACTATCGGTTTGATCCCTGCTGCTTACCTGCAGACCCACTCCGAGGCGGCAACGAACACTCTGGCCGATTCCTTTGGCCGCCAGGTCAAGGTTTCGACTGACATCGAGCGAATAGCCTGTTTGTATGCCTTTACCGGCCATGTGGTGGCCATGCTCGGAAGAGGGGACGATATTGTGGCTGTTTCCAACGGACTGCAACGCGATGTGCTGCTTACCACTCTTTATCCTGCGATTCGAAAAGCCCTTGTGCCTTACTTCCAGGGCGCCGTCAATATTGAGGAGCTTGCCAAGGCGAAACCGGACATTGTCTTTGTATCGGCGGAAACCGGCCGGAACAGTGCCGAAACCGCCAAGCTTGACGCCTGCGGGTTGACCTGGCTCGTTATTGATTTTCACAGCATGGAGCAGCAACAGCAGGCGATAGCCTTGATCGGTCAAGCTATCGGCGCGTCTGAAAAAGCCGCCGTTTACAACAGCTATTACCGCAGCTGCATTTCCCGGGCAGCTCAAGGGACGGCACCTATTCCCCCGGAAATCCGGGCCAGAGTGTACCACGCAACCAATGAGCCTACCAGGACGTCTCCCCGCCAAAGCCTTCCTGAAGACTGGATCCGGGCTGCCGGTCTCATCAACGTAGCCAGCCAAGAATCGCCCCGCCTGTTTGATGGAAGGCACCACGTAAGCATTGAGCAGATACTTCTGTGGAATCCGGACGTTATCCTGGCCAATGAACCGGGTGTTGCCGCCTCGATACAGGAGAGTCCGGCCTGGGGGGCGATCGCAGCAGTGCGGAACGGGTGCGTCCACCAGTTGCCGATCGGCATTTCCCGCTGGGGCCACCCCGGGTCGTTGGAAACGCCGCTGGCCATCCTCTGGACGGTAAAAACAGTCTACCCGGAAAGGTTCATGGCTGTTGACATACATAGTGAGATCGGCTTTTTTTATAAGACGTTTTTCAATTATGACCTTTCAGAGGAAATAATCGAACAGATACTATCCGGCAGGGGAATGCGTTTGACCAAAAGCAGAAAATAAAAACAATGCGTTACCAGTAACAAGGGAGATCACGGTCATGGAGATTCTTTTGTGTATTGACGATACGGATAACATCGACAGCATTGGCACGGGAAAGCTGGCAGCGCTTCTGTCCGATGCCCTGGAAAACAACGGCTGGGGGGAGTTCGGTCCGATAACGCGCCATCAACTGCTGGTGCATCAGGATATTCCCTATACTTCCCATAACAGCTCAATGTGTTGTACCGGCAAAATAAAGCCGGAGTTTTTCGAAATGGTCATCGAATTTGCCCAATCCTTCCTCCGCCGGGAAAGCGCTCCCGGATCAGACCCGGGACTCTGTATCGTCAATCGTGGCCTCCTCAGCGACCCCGATGCCCTCATTACGTTCGGGAAAAAAGCAAAAACGACAGTCATTACCAAGGAAGAAGCATATCAGCTTGCCGAACGCTTGGCGATTCATCTCTCAGAGCATGGAGGCACCGGTCAGGGAATTATCGGAGCTCTCGCCGGCTGCGGGCTGCGGTTAACCGGTAATGACGGCCGCTTTCGCGGACACTTTCAGATCGATAGGAGGAGAGAAAGAATCAAGGTATGCGAGTTGATGCAACAGACCGGCGTTGATGTGGTGAAAAGCCTGGATGGCCGGGTATTAGATAATGAAGAAGTAGTGCAGATCGGCGAGAAGGTCAAGGCAGTTCTGCAGGATAGTAAGTCGACCCTGCTGGTTTTTGCCGAACAAGAAATCCGAACCGGTGAAAGATATTGGCGAACCTGCACCAAACAGCAATTAAAAATATTTTAGCGGATTACTCATGAACATTTGGGAAGAGAATCCCCCGGGGAAAAAACGGTTTAAGTACGGACAGGAAAGCTATCTCCTCGCCGCTGAGGCCGCCCGGCACTGCTCGTCATTTATCGGCGATGATGACGATGAAACAGTGTCGAATGCCTATCGCAGTTGCTACAACTGCCGGTATCGCCGCTGGACCTCGGATTCCTTTGAATGTCTGAAGAGTTAGTCCCACTTCTTTTCATGAGCTGCGGTGGCAAGGGAAGAATACGGCAATGGGTTTGCAGAACCCGGCCGGATCAAGAGAACCGCAATCGAGACTCATTATGGGTTTCCGTTGCGTTTCGGATCTCAATCCGGTATCATCCTGGGCATGGAATCATGCCGACATCAGGAGCTTACACTCGTAAAAAAGCCGGGCAAGAAACTCCGCTGCCGTCGCTGCCACCTGACCATCGACGAGAAGGAACTGGGCGAAGGCTATTGCCCGGAATGCCTTGAAGCCTTTAACCAGCGGAGTCGGGATTTTGAGGAAGTCGAACCGGAAGACGACGGTGCGGTGCTGTACCGCTGTGAGAGGTGCGGAGCCCTCATCAAGGTCAAATGATCTATACGTCGGGGGGAAGTGGCGGGGGGCTTTGACAACCATTGCGTGAAAAGGAGCCACAAGAACCATCGGCAAGGACCCGGAATTAATGAGCAATCCAGATTAAGCCTCTGCCGTCACTCATTAACCGCTGTTCTCGTCTTACTTACGCCGGGAGCTTTTCGCAGCCGTATCGCCTGTGGGGTTATTTCCACCAGCTCGTCATCATTGATATAGGACATGCACTCTTCAAGGCTCATTTCAATCGCCCTGTTCAGCACCACATTTTCATCGGATCCGGCTGCGCGCATATTCGTGAGCTTTTTGCCCCGAGCCGGATTGACGACCAAATCATTTTCACGGCAGTGTTCGCCCAAAATCTGCCCGGCATAGACGGAAACGCCGGCTCCATAGAAGAGTTTTCCGCGCTCCTGGAGATTAAAGAGGGCATAGGCAATGGTGACGCAGGCATCTTTGACAATCAGGACCCCGTTTTTACGGTTTTTGATCTCTCCTGCGTACGCCCCGTACTCGTTGAAGACATAGTTCATAATTCCCATGCCCTTGGTAACGTTCATAAATTCCGGGCGAAACCCCAAGAGTCCCCGTGTCGGAATCTTACAAATCAACCGCGCCATGCCGTTGCCGTTCGCCTGGTGTAATTCGCAGATAGCGGCCTTGCGAATACCCAACCGCTCGATAACCGCGCCCATGTGCCGCTCTTCCACATCCACGGTAAGCTCCTCATAGGGCTCCAGTAAGTTCGCTCCGTCGCGGCGCATAATAACGCGGGGCCGGGTAACCTGAAACTCATATCCCTCCCGGCGCATCCGCTCGATAAGAATCGACAGGTGCAGCTCTCCTCTTCCCGATACCTTATAGCCCGATCTCCCCTCCAGTTCTTCAACCACCAGGGCCACATCGGCAAGGGCCTCACGACGCAGGCGTTCTCCAAGATGCCGCGAGGTAACAAATCTACCTTCTTTTCCTGAAAACGGGGAGTCGTTGGGAATAAAGTCCATGGAAATAGTGGGGGGGTCGATTTCCACCGGCGGCAATGGAATCGGATTTTCCGGGTCGGTGTAGGTTACTCCAACGGTAATTTCATCCATTCCGGCAACGACGACAATCTCGCCGGCTCCGGCAGCTTCGGTTGCGACTTTGCGGTTTCCCTCGAAGCGATATATCTTGGTGATGCGTGCGGGAATGAGCGTCCCGTCGCGCCTGGCTACGGCAATGTCCTTATTGATATTCAGCGTTCCCGAGGTAATCTTACCGATTCCCATCCGCCCCAGGTAGGGGGAGTAATCAATGGAACTCACCAGCAACTGCAGCGCACCGTCCGGATCCCCCTTCGGCGCCGGTATGTGCGTGATGATTTTGTGACACAGCGGTTCCATGGAGGAATGGCCATCATCGATATCATTGAGCGCGTAGCCGTCACGGGCGGAGGCATAGACGACGGGGAAATCCAGAATATCCTCCGGCGCATTCAGTTTGACAAAGAGATCAAATACCTGATCAACCGTCCAGTGAGATCGGGCCGCGGGCTTATCAATCTTGTTGATGACAACGATGATAGGCAGATGCAGTGCAAGTGCCTTTTTCAGTACAAAGTAGGTCTGGGGCATGGGGCCTTCCTGGGCATCAACAAGCAGCAAGGCGCCATCGGCCATCTTCAGTACCCGCTCCACCTGACCACCGAAGTCGGCATGGCCCGGCGTGTCGATAATGTTGATGAGGTAGTCCTGATAGTGAAATGAGCCGTTCTTGGAGGCAATGGTAATTCCCCGTTCCCGCTCAAGGTCGATGCTGTCCATGAGTCGTTCGGCAACCGTCTGATTTTCGTGAAACATGCCGCTGTGCTTAAAAAGCTGATCCACAAGGGTGGTTTTGCCGTGATCAACGTGGGCGATAATGGCGACATTTCGTATTTTGTTCTGATTCATTTTCTCTTCTTTGGCATCTGATGGTCCCGGCTCCTTAGGCCAGGAGATATCATCCATCTGGTTACTTGGCACAAGTTTCGTTGTGTTTTTCTGAGTGGGGCCTTAGCGGCTTATCTGCCTTAAGCCCCCCTCCCGCGTTGTTGCACCCGAAAACGTGACCTTCACTTTCGTTCATCGCCTGCTGCGATCAACGCGTCTCCTTGACAGTGCTGCTAATTCATGGAGGTGCTGCAGAGTAAAGCAGGATGGCATTATGACTCCTAAAGACACCGGCAGGGTCGATCAATTATCCATTTTTGTGGGAAAAAAGCAAGAGAAATCTTTAGCCGGCCAAAGTAAGCGAATAACACACCCATATGCGGGGATAAAAGCATATAAACCAAAAAGATCTTGGATCTTCCGAAAATAAAGCACACGGCCAAGCCGATATGCCGGACCGTACCCATTGATTAATTATTGTCATTCCGCCTTCTCTCTGCTAAAAAAACAATACCGGGGCACGAGGATTTTTTACAAAAGACGGATCGGGGGGAAAGTGGTATAATCAGCAGTCACGTTTTCAGGAAGCGAATCACCTATTATCTTAGAAGGAGGCATAGCCACCGTATGGACCTGATTGAACAGATCAAGGAGAAAATGAAAAGCCTCCTTTCCAATGCACGGACCAGTCACGGCTGGGACCATACCCAGCGGGTTTATAATCTTTGTGTCCATATCGGCACGATAGAAAAAGCCGATAGTGAAATAGTCAAGCTTGCCGCACTGTTACACGATATCGGACGGGAGCGTCAAGACAGCTCAAACGGACAGTTTTGCCATGCAGAAAGAGGGGCGGCAATAGCGCGAGAATTGTTAAAAGGTTATAACGTAGACGAAATAAAAATCGAGAAGGTCGCGGATTGTATTGAAACCCATCGGTTTCGAAGTGATAAGGTCCCACGGTCAAAAGAAGCAAAAATTCTCTTCGATGCCGACAAACTTGATGCTATCGGCGCCACGGGGATTGGAAGAGCATTTCTTTTTGCCGGAGAGGTCGGCGCAAAATTACACAACCAAGATGTCGATATTGAAAAAACCGAGCCCTATACCAAAGAAGATACTGCCTATAGAGAATTTTTCGTGAAGCTCCGAAAAGTGCAAGAAAGAATGCTCACCCGGGAAGGCAAACGATTGGCGGAAGAGCGTCATGCCTTTATGGTCGCTTTTTTTGATCGCCTCAATAAGGAGGTTGAGGGAGAACTTTGATAAGGAGGAAACGGTGAAGATCGGCTTTCTACAGTTTGCACCGGTGCTCGGAGATCTCCGGGCAACAATGCACCGGATTGATTCCTTACTACAAGAGAATATGGAAGGATGTGACCTTCTGGTGCTTCCGGAACTCTGTAATTCAGGTTATAATTTTCAATCCTACGAACAAGCGTGGGAAACGTCGGAACCGATCGAAGACAGTATTTTCGTCCGCTACCTGATAAACAAATGCCGGGAGCGCAACCTTCACGTCGTCTCCGGATTTAATGAGCGGGACCGTGACACCCTGTATAACTCCGCCATCTTGGTCGGCCCCCACGGTTTGATCGGCACCTATCGGAAACTTCATCTCTTTTTGAATGAAAAAGACTTTTTCCGGCCCGGAAATCAGGGAGTCCCGGTCTTCGATATCGGATCCTGCATTATCGGGATGCTCATTTGTTTTGACTGGACATTCCCCGAAGCATGGAGAATAGCGGCACTGAAAGGGGCGGATATTATCTGCCATCCTTCGAACCTGGTTTTGCCGGGACTTGCCCAACGAGGAGTACCCATTCACGCCCTCCTGAATCGTCTTTACATTGTTACCGCAAACCGAATCGGCGCTGAAAGGGATCTTTCCTTTACCGGATCTTCAATCATTGCCAATCCGCGCGGAGACCTCCTTTGTCAGGCCTCGCCGATCAAGGCGGAGGTCGGAATCGCTGAGATTGATATCGGCCTGGCCCGAGACAAACAGATCACCGATAGAAATGATCTTTTTAAGGACCGCCGCCCGGAGGAATATTCACTCTTGACGGAACCGAACCCCTTCGGCAGGGGCAGCGGGCGGACGGGGCACGGTAAATAAAGTTTTCTTTCCTGCATTCTCTGCAGTTCCTGCTCACATCATCGCCGTGACCCATCCCTCTCCGAACCGGCCTTTCCTGCAACAGCACGTACCTGCTTTTCACAATAGCAATCAACAATCGAAAAGGATAAGGCCGACTTTGCTTTATTGTGACGCTTTTCGATTCCGAGCCGTCTTTCGTTGGGGAGATTTCTCCTTATGCGGCTGAGATCGTTTCCAGAGGGGGAGAAGGTGCGGGCAGTTCTTGTGGGGAGTTAAAAGAGCACCTCGAACAGCATCCCCCTTTTGCGGAGCGCAAAGATCAGCCGGCATTTGTAGTCCTCGAAGAACTCATCAGATGTTTCCTGCAGCAAACCTTGTTGACGATAGAATCCTTTTACCGACCGGATATAGTTCATTCTGTCAATCAATATCCTGTCGACCTTTCCTTCAAGGTCCCGGATGAGTTTTTCCGGGTTTCCCGGAAGCAAGGGGCCAACAAACGCAAACGTTCGTATTCCTGCAGCGTGCAACCTATCCAAAGCCTCCACCCTTTTCGCTATCGGGGCTGCTCCCGGTTCGAAACAGTGTGCCGTCTTCTCATCCTCCGTGGTGATAGTGAATCCAACCTCGACCTCGTCAAACTTACGAAACAAATCCACATCGCGCAGAACAAGGTCGGACTTGGTCTGGACGGTGACCGGAAACTGCATCGCGAGAAGTTCTTCCAGGCAGCGTCTTGTTAATTGATACGTGGCTTCCAGGGGTTGATAGGGATCGCAGACTGACGAGATCCAGACGGTTCCTTCCTTTGCCTTGCTCACCTGCTTTTTCAGAACCTCGGGAGCGTTGATTTTAGCGTCAACAAATTCGCCCCACCCTTCACGATGTCCGGAATACCGGCTCATAAACAACCGGGCATAACAGTAAACGCAGCCGATTTGACAACCGGTGTAAGGATTAACACAATAATCAAAAACCTGCGATTTATTGAGAATGCTTTTTGCTCTGATCTCCTGGATAATCAGCATCGTATCTACCTCGGTTTGTCTCACCTCCGGCGGGATGAAGAAGATGCCTCTCTTTTTATCGTTTTCGCGTTATATAATTATAACACCACGCATTATGCTTGACAAAAAACTGATTTTTAAGAACGGGCACCGGTTGCCGGACAAATATCCCCGAACCACCGGGGCTCAGAAGATGGAATCGGACGAGGTCTGCTTTTGAGCATTTATCGATGAGGGAAAAAGAGAAAAATCCCGTCTTAGTTAAGGGCATCCCTGTTCTGATGATTATCGGAGTGAATGCTCACGCGGTCAGCCTCTAAAGACCGCCAAGAGACCGAAAGGCTTCAGGGCGGTGGGAAGACACTGCCCGCCGACAGCCGGCAGTTTTTCTCATACCGAGGATTCTGAACTCCCCTTCCTCCGCCCGTTGTCCGCCCCTATCGTAAATCATCATGCATCCCACCGGGGCCCCCTTAACGCTTCACCATCTCTTCGCTCCCACCGGGCTATGGGTGCCACATCCCATTCTACCTGGCCACATCGGCATCAGGTCGTTATCAGCCGCCACACTATACGCGGCTATGACTATGCTGCCGATGATTGTCAGCGTCGTGTCAAAACATGATTCCTCCGCGCACCTGAAGAGTCGTTCCTTGGGGACGATTTCTAATGGTGGTATCGAATAGGGCATGACCTTCCAGAAATACATTGTTTTTGTCAATAACGCGATTCAAGAAAATACCCGGACCGACTGC
This sequence comes from Deltaproteobacteria bacterium, assembly GCA_016935335.1. Classification (GTDB taxonomy): domain Bacteria; phylum Desulfobacterota; class WTBG01; order JAGOGO01; family JAGOGO01; genus JAFGRE01. Next base: position 28,313 of record JAFGRE010000150.1, on the reverse strand, counting down.
CAATGCCAGCTCCCTTCCCCGCAGATGGCGCCCGTTGAGTTTGTCGTCAGTGGTTTGTCTCCAATAATGTCCGAGCACGCCTACCCGAACCCCCTCTTTTACCGCATAACAAGAGGAAAAATGGACATTGAACAATTGTCCGGGCTTTAAGTCGTCTTTAGCAGGACCATACTCGCTGTTCTTGGTGTGAATATTGTACATTATTCTCCAGCTTGCCGCCCACTTCGGGGATAGAAAAATCGTGGATGATAAATAGGTGTGAAATGTCGTGAGGTTACATCCGACATTAAAGTCTTTGTCATGATCATAATCACCGATGGGGACAAAAGCACCTCCCATTAATCTCCAGTAGAATGGCAGGGTATAGCTCCCCAACCTCAACTTCTTTTCGTCACTCTGAAGCAGCACGGCGACGAGGGTATCCCCTACTCCCTGATCATCACTTCTGCCTGCATCGGTCGCCAAGTGCCCATTAATAAAGGGAACTATGACTTCTCCACCCAGGTATCCACCTAACACCCTCAGTTTGCTTATATATAAAAGTTGATTCAAGGAGACGTTAACCGAAAGTTTGAAATCACCGGGTGCTTCTTTACCCCTGAGGCGCATATCCACAGACTTAAAATTGTAAAAAAAAGTCTGAAAAATAAAACCGGGCTTGATGTACGAATCCAGAAAATTAGTATTACATCGATTCTGATATTCCAGTTGATAAAACGCCGCGGCGCTACTTATCATTATCCCGAAATTAACTACTACAGCAGCACTGATTGCAAATAAAAGCTTCCGCATACCATATTGATTCAACATCGTATCTCCGTTTACCATAACTCGCACCGGTCCTTATTTTTTAAAATTGAACCACCGGAGCGGGCCAGTCTATTAATATCCTAATTCTATTCTCTTTCCCGCTTCCAATAAATGATCGTTCCCTTCAAAGCTTTACATAGCCCCCTAATCCGCCACAAGCTCATCGTGATCAATGCGAACGATTTCTTGTGGGTTAATTTCGTGTTTCCCCCTGATTGACGCCAGAGCCAGCGCCCCCCTATCACCACTGCCAAGACTCTCAGGGGGCGGTCCGTCTCCTGGGCGCACAATACGTAGTGCCCGCCTCTTTGAAAGCAAGGGAGCGTTATTCCCATTTTTCCCAACTAAAGCCTCCAAATCTTGCACCAAGCTATGCAACTCATTCGCCTGGGCCGAAAGTTCCTCGCTGGCGGAAGCTGTCTCCTCAGCATTCGCAGCCGTCGACTGTGTCACATGATCCATCTGTGCAACCGCCGTAGTTACCTCCTCAATGCCCCGTGACTGTTCCTCACTCGCTGCGGAAACTTCCTCGATAAACTGAGAAACCTTATCAACAGCATCAACAATCTGCTTTAAGGTCTTCTCCACTTCCTCGGATACCGCAACTCCATTGTCGGATTTTTTTTGAGACTCTTCAATAAGTGTCGCCGTATTCTTTGCAGCCTCAGCACTGCGTTGCGCCAAGTTACGAACTTCCTCCGCCACAACCGCAAACCCTTTTCCCGCCTCCCCGGCGCGTGCCGCCTCGACCGCCGCGTTCAATGCCAACAGGTTTGTCTGAAACGCAATCTCATCTATCGTCTTTACAATCTTGGCGGTTTCATTCGACGACGCCTTGATCAGGGTTATCGTTTCCGCCATCCGCTCCATGGCGTCCCGGCCTTCGTATCCGGCATTGCGCGCCTCATTTGACATCGTGCTGGCCTGCTTGGCATTATGAGCGTTCTTTTTAGTCATGGAAGCCATTTCCTCAAGGGACGAAGACGTCTCTTCAAGACTTGATGCCTGCTCGCTCGCCCCTTCAGCCATCATCTGACTGGACTGGGATACTTGCCCTGCTGCAGATGCCACTTGCTCAGCTCCCCGTGTAAGCCCCTCTATTATCCGGTGCAGTGATCGATTAATTGAAAGGCTTAAGAAAATACCAAATGCCAAAGCGACCGCAAAACCGATAAGCATACCGAACATAGTCACCCCTTGTATTCGACCGGAATCCACAACCGCTTTCTCTTGAGCTTCATTTGCGCCGTTTTCATTCACCCCTTTAAGATCATTAAGCAACCGCAGCCCCACCGCTTGTTTTTCATTGACCCGTTGCGCTTGCTTATACATCTGAACGTAAAGCGCTTCCGCCTTGTCCGCTTCTTCTCCCATGCGACGCAACGCAGTAAGGCATTCCCGGGTTGCCGGTACCGTATCATTATCAAAAATGATTCCGGCCTCGTCGAACTTCCCTTCTCCGAGCAACGTATTGACCTCATTAATACTACTATAGATTCTGGATTGCTCCTTTGTCAGCTTGTTTAAAGCGGCGGTGAATACAGGATTCTCTACCGCAACGGTGCGCACCCATTTATCGAAATCGATAGTTGATGTATCGGGTTCAATTGAAGCTCCCCCGTGAAAAAGGGAACGCGTCTCGCTTATCCGTCTATAAAGTTCCCCTCTGAAGCGCTCCACTTGGGCTTGCACGGTCAGCGGATTTAAAATACCCAGTTCATCAAATTGATTGGATATCGTAAAATAATCTATATTGGCATTGACCCATTCTTTGATCGCCGAATCAAATTCTTTCCACAATCGGGCTTCCTCTTCGGATTCATGTTCCAAGGAAGCATATGTTTCCGCTGCCTTTGAGTAGAGTCCGCGAGCATTCAATTCGGATTCGTATTCCTTTTTTCGCTCCTCAAGCGTTAAGTTCGGATTAAGCAACGCAAGCTGAACCCTACCCGCCGTCAAGCAGGCTTTTTCCATCAAGAAAAGATTTTCGATACCGGGGAGATGGACCTCGGCTATGTCATCTAAGTACCCACTGAGTCGAAAGGCACCCCGCCATCCCATAAATCCCACCAGTAAGGTGACCATTGCAACAATGCAAAAAGCTCCTGTCAACTTCACGCTCAATTTCATCCCCTTTAACATGCAGCGTTCTCCTTTCTTTAATTCCTGACTGTTAAGATCCATTCCGTACTAAACATAAACAACCCCTGCTCATGCTCAAAATTAACGGATAGTCTTTTGCGCAAGGCGATTCCCTCGCCTGCGAGTAGCCTTGAGGACAAGCTTCCTCACCAGGCAACATTTCGCAGCAACCGACTCCCTTGCCGAACGCCATATCAGGCACGCTCAGTTTCCCTTGGTTGCCTAGATCAAAGCGGCCGATCAGTCTCTTTATCACCGATGTCTTTAAACGCAACCAGATGAGGATGTCTCCCTCCCCCGCCAATCATAGTCCGGCGTTGATCGGGGTTTTTAATCAGCCCATCCCCGACTTAAACCCCATACCAACAACCTGCTTCATGCGTCCACCACTACTCAACAACTCCGTCTACCGAATGATGGGGCCGGAAGTTCACCTGATACCGCGTGTGGGATGTTCCTATGTACGCTTGACATCTCCGGTTTAAAGACAATTGTCGAAATTTATCTGCCCAATGATGCCAACCCTTTCCTCCAAAGACTATTCTTAATATCGACAATTACCCAAGGAAGGTTTAAGACAATTCTCAGATCTTTTTGTAAGACTTGGCAGTATTTCTTTGTAGGATATTTCCTACAAGGAACCAAAACCCCCGGGCGAGCAGATTATGAGGGTACCGCTTGTGAAGTTTTGTCCGGAAAAAAACTCTCTCTCCACGTCCGGCGTGAGAAAGTGCATGCTGATTACCTATAGGAAACTTTTTTTAATAGAAAAGACCGATAGAGTGGAATGAAATCGGCAGGGTCCCCCGGCAACTTCTCATGCGCGCCGATGACGAGAACAGCGCCCGGGGCGAGGCTGACCACAATCCCCGTCAGGGCGGCGCGTTTGATCGCACCCCGGTCATAGGTCAGGAGGTTGAATCGGAGCAGAATTCCACGAGAAGTGCTCTAATAGCTGGCGTGCAGGCTGAAGTGATTCAGGCCGGCAATAATCTCAGCGTAAAGATATCGCATCTTTGGGAGCATTGTCATCCGTTTTTCCAACGTTCCCATATCATACATGGTATCCAACAGGCGTACCACCGGCCGCAGGCTGTCCCTGAAAATACCAACCGCAAGTGGATCGATGAGAAAAGCATCAAGCATATCCCGGTATTCCGACAGTTCCGCGCTTTTCCCGGCGTACATCAAAAAAGACTGGTTAAAGTCAGAGAAGGCTACATCGGCGACAAAGTTTCGCCGGAGCTGAGTTGTCTCGTGATATCTCGCCTTTTTCAGTTTATCTACCAAGACGGCAAGAATCCCGTTTAAATCATAGGTGTCAAGATAAGAAGCGAATCGCAGGCGGTTCAAAGCCCGCTGACTGGCTCGATTTGCATTGTATTCGGACCAGCAGGAATACTCCGGGTGGTAGTCGTCGGGAGATAAGACGGCACATTGTTTATAAGGGTGCGGAGAAACGTTCTCAAAATAGAGCGAATAGTCCAAAGAGTGAATCATCTCGTGGATAAGCGTTCCTTGAAACCGTTCGGGAAACCAGAGAAGGTAGCTATCGAGAATAATGGTGAATTCAAGAGAGCCGTCCCGGACAACAGGAATATTCTTTCCCCTGGTTACCAGAGACTTTTCCCGGTTGCTCTTCGTCCACAGTCTTTTTTCCTCCCTTGATTCCAATGAATTCAGAATATGTCTTTCAATTTCCCCGGTTACAATGACTTTTTTCACCGGATTCCGGTCTTCGCGATAGACTCTTCTCGCACAGGTGTGAATGAAGCTTTTGATGTCGCCGTCGCGCCCCTCGCGAATGTTTTCTAAAATAATCTCCATGACTTTCCTCACGTGATGTAGCGTTACGCATCCTTTCTATTGTACGGTATCTTCAGACTATTTGCCAAGCCAATTTCCCGTATGCGGTAAGCGACTAGATCCCCCTAAAATACACACCTGTTCCTGACCATCTTCCATTGAAATACTGGGAACTGTTCTATATCATTTTCGAGGTGAGGCCCTTTTAACGTGGCAAGGAGAACGGCGATGATCGAGACTCTCGACCAGGAAAGTAATGCCGTGAAGTCGAACCTCGGGACAGTGGGCGAAGATGCGAAAAAGCATTTTTAGACCGCCGGTAAGGATTCCCAGAAAAAGATGGAAAACATGACCGACACCGTAGAATTACTGGAAAAATAAACGGCAGGGGGGCGTATCGGGGCAAGGCCGGACGTGCCCTGATTATACAATCACATAATTTTGTGGGGAGGCATCGCATGTCCTGTTATTTCCGACACATGAAAGACGTCTTTGATCAGGCCGGGATTAGAGTTACCAATGACAACAAGAAGGCGATCGACCGCATCATCAACAAGTTCGTCGACGTTGAGTACAAGGATTGCTCCCCTATCTGGAAGGCCGTAAAAGAAAAGATCAGAGGGGACGATAAGCAACGAAGCCGCCTTGCCTCCCAGCTCAGAAAAGAACTCAAGAGTCTGTAATACTCCTCAATGACTTCATTGGTGCATTCTTCCATTCACCGCCGGGTTCCTGTCAACTCATATTGGAATTCGGGGAGGGACTGTTGTTGAATCACGAGTTCTTAGATTCATGCCGCCGTTAAACAGACCCTGATCGAAGATGCCTCTCCAACCATATAGCTCCTGCGACTATTTCACTGATCCGCGGGACGTACCCCCCGTAAGACCTCTTACAAAATGAATCAGATGATCCTTGATTTTTGCCTGCGGCAAAGCCACCAAGAGGTCGTAAAGATTTACCATGTGTCTGAGGTGAATCTGCTGCAATGGAAGAGACCTGACCTCAGTCAAAGAGAAGGTGTTAAAAATTGCTCTCAATGCATTTATTGCAAAATTAATGCTCAGGTCTCTGCCGGTGAGAAAGGAGATTAAGAATTCCTCATCAAGGTCATCCATCGCGCCGATAGCCTTATTCAACAGAGGATCAGGAAACTTGGAGAGCATATCCGAAATGATGAGGTGGACCTCAATCCCCGGTATTTTATCTCTCAGGATCGTTTTTCTGTAATCCTTAATCGACGCCTTGTTAGTAAGGTAGTCTGTCACAAACTGTGCCAGAATTCGCGATTCATCCAGACAGCGCGAAAATGAAAATCCCGAAGAAGGAAGTGCCGTGTTGCAGCTGTCTCCGATGCAGAGAATCTTCCCCGTATTTACATAATTCTGTCCACCCAGAGGGATATTCCCCATTCTCGTATTATAAACCTCCCCCCGAAAGCCCCGAGCTTCCATGTATCTCTTCAGTTTTTCCGTTTTTCCCTTTAGCGTCGCATCCGTCAAGGTCGAGAAAAAAAATATCCCCACCCTCATTCTGTCGTCTTCAAGGGGAACCACCCAGAAGTAATCCGACCCGGGGAAAAAGGAATCGTAGAGAAACAATCTATTGTCATTCTTCTGATTCACATTTTTAAGAAGAAAAACAACACACCCCATGTCACACGAATCATTTTTAAGACCATTGCTTCGCAGTATCGGCGAATCCCTCCCCATGGCATCAACAGCGATTCGTGCTTCATAGGTCCGCTTGGTTGTTTGTATTCGAATGCCGTTGGTGCTGGTATCGATTGAGTAGTTAATAAACGCTTCTTCGTCGTGAACAAGCGCCCCGCTACTCTTCGCTTTTTGGGCGAGAACCTCAAGAGCTCTCTCTTCATGGAGAGGATAAATGAAATCATGATTCTTGAAAGAATAGCTGTTACCCAGATAACAGGAAAACGCTACGTCGACAAAAGCATTCCTCACGCACTCTTCAAGGGCATAATCCTTGATAATATAGTCAAAGGTAAGCCATGATTTTTGGGTGGTTCCGATCGCCTTTCTTTCAAGGACCAGGACCGATACGCCGTGTTCAGCGAGATGCAGAGCGCTCGCAAGGCCCGCCGGGCCCCCCCCAAGAACAATGACATCAAAGACTGTAGTAGACATCACCGAGAGCTTCTTCCCGCATGGAATCCCCACCGCCACGAACACGTAGGTTTTCAGAAACCGTGGAGTAACACCATCAGGCTTTAATCAAGTTTATCTTTACCCAAATATCGCTGCGCCATGCCCTGCGCCGCCAGGATTCCCGTCAACGCCGCTCCCACAATTCCGCGGCTTTTGCCGGTCCCGTCCCCGGCTACGAAGATTCCTTTTATATTTGTTTCCATAAATTCGTCCGTGCGGAAATGAGTATCAAAAAATTTGATCTCTGGTGCATAGAGTAACGTCGAAGGATGGAGTATTCCGGGTACAATCTTGTCGAGGGTCTTGAGCGCCTCCCAAAGGTTGTCGACAATTCGCGCAGGAAGACCGAGGGTAATATCACCGGGCACTGCCCTGCAGGTAGCCCTGCAGACAGTAAAGTGGCGTATCTCGCTCTCAAACGTTGCCTGTCGGCTGCGACTTCCCTCTCGAAAATCACCGACCCGCTGGACAATGGGCCGTCCGCCCCCCAAAAGATGAAACTGCTTGGCAATCATCTGCCCGAACTTGGTGGTATCGGAAAAGGGCTGGGTGAGCATAACCGTGTTGAGCAGAGCAAAGTTGGTATTAGCCGTCTTCCGGGAAGACAAAGCATCACCATTTACCAGCCGAAAATCACCGTAGTGTTCGATGCGCACCCGGCCGCCGGGGTTGGTGCAGAAGGTTCGCACCTTGTCTTGATGGCGAGTTGTGCGGAGGATGAATTTCGGATCGTAAACAACATCGCTGACGGGATCGTAGAATTTACGGTTCAGTTCAACCCGTATTCCCACATCGACAGGGCCGAAGTTATTGTGAATGCCGACTGTGCGGGCTACATCGCGAAACCAGTAAGCACCTTTCCGGCCAGGGGCGGCCAGAACAACGGGGCCTGCATACTCCGCCATCCCGCTGTTCTCACGGCAAATAAGGCAATGCATTCCGTTTCCCGTCTCGATGGTTTTCACCTCGGTTCCTAAAAGAAAGGTGGTCCGGTGAAGCAATCCCCGCAAGTAATCGACGACACCTTTTCCATTATCTGTCCCCCAGTGCCATTGCTCCGGACCGATAAACTGTACGTTTCGCTCCCGGGCGATGCGTTCCCATCCCGCAATTTTCTCATTATCTTTTGCGAAGGTAACCTGCCGGCAATGGGGAAATCCCGTTAGAACCGATTTGATTTGCTGTATATATTCCCGGGCTGTTTTTGGGTCGATGCCCAATTCATCAAGGTCCAGGCCGATACGGTGGTCAAAGTTCAGTTTGCCGTCATTCAGGAGCCCCCCTGCCGGATAGCAGTTCTGGTCAAAGACGGCGATTTTGTCTACGCCGAATCGCTCAAGATGCAGCGCGGTAAAAATGCCTGCCGGGCCGGATCCGATTATAAGCGCATTGTAACGTTTCATCGACCTCTTTTACCGTAGCCTATTCCTGGGTGGATTGGGGCTCGGAGTTTCGGTCTGTTCATGGTTCACTTCTTTTACGGCGCGGACAGTCACAGCCGGAAGATGAAATGCCCCACACAGATAAAGAGAAGGGGCGAATTTGAAAAAGCGCGAATCGAACGACTCCCTGAACCCTCTCGTCTCTGGTGTTCTTCTCTCACTGGTTTAGGGTGAGGGGCTAAGTCGGTCGTCGTCTTTGCTCAAAGCAGGTTTTATCCATCAATCATATCTCTATGAGTCGGAGAGATGGCTGCCTCTTCTTTAAACCAATCCCACAACCGCCGGTGCATGTCCATCTTTCCTTCACATTCCTCCAACCATTGGATGAGTTCGGTCGTGTCAATGGATTTCTCCAACACTTTGCATCCGAGCGCCAAGGCATAACTTCGATCAGCCTTAGACCACCTGCCGGATATTATCGCAATATTCCTTCCTTTACAGCCAAGCCGAAGCTGATGTTCTATCAACTTCAGCCCCGTAACTCGAGGCATCCTGAGATCGGTAATAATAATATCCGCACAAACATATCCTTCCGGGCAGGGACATCTCTCTTGGAGATAGAGCGGGCATCCTCCGGCCTCGGAGAAAGCGTATACCTCATAGCCCCGCTCTTCGAGGAGGGAAGAAAGGTATGTCCTATACGCCTCGTTGTCCTCAAAGATAATCGCCCTCATCGTCATGCCGCTGGCCCTCATGCCTTTGCCACTATCGCGCAATACGACCTCCCGTGGCGACTAGCGCCCTCCCCCCGAAACATCACCTCATGTCATCGTTACCGTGCCGAAAGTCGCACGACGATGGGTTGTACCAGTCTTTCAAAGTCCGTATACGCCAGTTTAATGAGTTCTATATGCGATCCCGCATTAAAGGCAATTTCATCGTCTTCAGCCAAAGTCTTCGCCACATAGACATCCATTCCGTAAAGATTCCCAAAAGGAGGCATAGCCCCGATTTCGCAATCAGGGAACATGCCCTTGAATTCTTCCTCACCCGCAAGCGCAACCGTCTGGGCACCGACAGTTTCTTTCAAAAGTCTCAAGTCTACCTTGTAGCTGGCAGGTAAGACAACCATGGCCATCTTGCCGTCGATTTTGACTATCACGGTTTTTGCCAGTTCCTTACCGGATATGTGGGCGGAAGCCGCGATCTCCTGAGCGGTGTAGGCCTCGGAGTGCATGATACTCACATATTTAATAGCATGACTGTCTAAAAACTGTTTTAATTTTCTTACCGGCATGGCGTTTCCCTCCTCTTATGTCTCGACGTTATCCTTCATCACCTGTTAACGGTGATAGTCTCCAGGAAAACCCACTTGGTTGATCTGTTCGCAACAAAGAGAGCAAAACAAAACAGGCCGCCCTACCTTTTCGGCAAACCGGCCTCTCAAATTTCGATTGATCCATTATTTTTCCCTCTCTTCGAATTTCGGACTATAGAATCTTGAATCGAGGGACCCGCATTGAGAAATACTTATTTAACGATATAGCCCCACCAAAAAAATGTCAAGGTAATTACTCGGCCATCTTCCTCCATTCATCTTCGATCTTTTGAGAGGCCCTTGTTACGATGCGGCATCTCCCTTCAGACACATTTTCATAATTTCGTAACAAAACCGGTAAGCTGACGTAAAAAACGGCTCCGGAATATATCAAAAGAGATCACGAAAGGTATCATAAAGCCCTATTCAAGGGTATGATACGATGAAACATGGTTTCCGGCGCACGCCGAATCTCTTCGAAATTATCATACGGCGCTCTACTGTCCCGAAGTTTTTCATGCTGATTCACGAGACAAGATGAGCAACGGAACCATTGGGCTCTGCTGTAAAGGGCATACCCCCTCAGGATTTAACTGGTGAACGCCTGTGAATACTAAACCAACGCCGATACTGATCAACAACGCAGGCCCGCTCCCCCTTGGCGTCCTAACTGTTTTGCCGCGAACCAGAAGGTTTACTGCCCCTCTGCTGGCTGCGTCGGGCTTGGTGCGGCAACCATCACCGGCGAGACGATAGAAAAGCTCCGGAACTGCCGGATAAGGGTTGCAAGACACGGAGGTTTACGGCTTAATTTTTATTCTTTCTCTCGCGCGATAGAGGTGGAGATAGCGGTCTGGTAAAGGGTCTTTAAATCCTTGACAGGGACCGTATCGTCTTTTTTCTTCAGCTTTGCCGCCTCCGCCGGGCAGTGAAGAAGGCAGAGACCGCATCCGATACAGATACTTTCGTCTACTACCGGCAGGTCATCTTCCATGGTAATGATCTCAAGCGGACAGTCTTCCGCACATTGCCCGCAGCCGATGCATGCATCTTTGTCAGTGGTTCGCAGGTAATAGGTAGCCATGAGGTAGTCACGAGGAACCAGGCGTTTTTTGATGGGCATGACATTCCAGCAACAGCACGAGCAACAGTTGCAGTTGTGCTGAATCCCTTCCTGACAATTATCCACAAAATGAATCAGCCCTTCCTCCTCGGATTTTCGGATGATATCCAATGCCTCCTCTTTCGACAGTTCCCGGCCCAATCCTTTGTCCAGAATAAACTCCGCCATTTTGTCAAACTTTATGCAATTCTCGAGCGTGTGGCTACATGCGGTGCTCGATAAAAGACGCGCTCTCTGTCGGCACGGACAATGCGCCACGGCGATCTTTTTGGCCTTGTTTACCACCTCAACCATCATATCGTAGGGATAGATGGCTTGCAGGGTATGATCTACCGCTATGTTGACCGGGACATATCGGTTTAAGCGCTCGATTCCCTCTCTCCCCCCTTTTTTCATATACTGCAGCAAAGGTGGCGTAATCTCTTTGACCTCATCGGTGATCTCTTTTTTCCAGTGAAATACCTGCGGAAATCCAAACCCGATCTGGATGAAAGCATAACCCACCGTCCCGGAATCGGTCGTGTCTTTATAGAGGAAGCCTTTTCTCGCCAACCCTTCAAGAACCTTCCCGACCTCTTCAACCGGTTTTTGAATACGGCCGGCAATGGCCTCCACTCCCTCAACTTCTAATGGTGGGAGTCGGGTGGGTAAACCCAAAGCTATTTCAGCCTCATCGGGAGTAACCATCCTCTTCAGCACTTCCAGAAAATCGTCGATTTGGGGATATCCGATCCCTACGTTTCTTAAATGCTTCATCAACCTTCGATAAATATCCTGCACCGTTTGTTCTCCTTATGCACAACTTCGCGTCACGTGAACCCTTCTTAAAAGTTATCTGAATAAATATACCATACACGCGGCTCTTCATAAAATAAAGAAGGGATTCACCCGGGCACTCTTCGTGGCAACCTATCGAATACGGGGGCAACGCGCTCAAGAGGTAGTGAGAAGGATGCCGCACGTCGACCGGAGTTGGGAGAAACGAGGGCTCGTTGAAGCGAGCGCAGGGGACTCCCGGATATTCGCCAAAATCAAGCACAACAGCATCGGGAAGGGGAGGCAGACTTGCGAGGCACCCGCTCCCCAGAAATATATTGCAACATAAAGATAATGGATTTAGAATGATGCCATAAGCCTTATGGGAATATACTATTGAGATAAAGACAAGGAAGGGTATGAAGGCTCCGACGAAACCCCGCCAGATGGGTAGTGGCAGTGTGACGGGATTTATACTTATGGAGGGGGCAAAAAATAATCTTTCGAACTGTTTCGTTCGGCAAGAGGTAATAGCCTGCACATCATTTGCTCTTTAAAACAAGGAGGAGAAGCATGGAAACCAAAGAATCTTATCTAAAGAAGATGGAAGCGCACCTTCGGAAGTGGGGGGATAAAATCGATAAATTAAAAACGAAGGCGGCGAAGGCAAAATCTGAAAGCAAGGCCGTCTACGAAAAGCAACTCGAAGTGGCGCGCGAGCAATGGAAAGAACTCCATAAAGGCATCGAGGAGTTGAAAACAGCAAGGAATGAAGTATGGCACACCCTCAAGGCGGGTATTGAAAAAGCCGCAACCGATCTTAAGACCGCTGTGGATGGAATCATGGCGAAAAGACCTGCGCCGAAAAGAGCAAAAGTAATGAGCACGGCAATTAAAAAAAAGTACCTTACATCCAAAGATCTCTGCAAAGTCACCTTCCGGTTACCGAGGATCGCTGCTCCTGATGCACACAGGGTGTGTATTGTCGGTGAGTTCAATAACTGGAATATTTACGCCAACCCGATGAAAAGACTCAAGAATGGAAACTACACCATCACCCTTGATCTTGAGCCCGGAAGAGAATATCAGTTCCGATATCTTATTGATGACTCCAGATGGGAAAATGACTGGAACGCCGACAAGTATGTAAAGTCTCCTTACGGGGGCGCTGATAATTCAGTGGTTGCAGTCTAGTGATCTATCTGTCTGCTTTCAAAGATCACTACCTCGTCTCTTAGTGAGCATCAAATCCCTATGCCACCCTCGTCCGCCCGCATCCCAACGTCGGTAATCCACTGGACGGGAAGGGTTGTTCTGCCTGAAACTTTTTAGCAACCGGAGGTAAGCCGTGTTTGGACAACGCATTACCCTGTTTAGCCTTTTCGGTTTCGAAGTCCGGATTGATATGAGTTGGTTTATCCTCGCCATCCTTATTGCCTGGTCCCTGTCAGTTGGTTTCTTTCCCCTTCATTACAAAAATCTTCCCACGCAGACCTATTGGATAATGGGAGCAGTCGGGGCGGCAGGTATCTTTATTTCCATCATAGCTCATGAGATTTCCCATTCCCTTGTTGCCAGAAAATACGGAATTCCGATGAAGGGAATCACCCTGTTTATTTTCGGCGGTGTTGCTGAAATGAGCGAAGAACCACCAAATGCCAAAAGCGAGTTTCTTATGGCAGTGGTAGGACCGCTTTCAAGTTTCATCATTTCTTTGGGGTTTTACGCGATTTTTCGCATCGGCATTGCCAGTGGATGGCCCATGCCGGTGAATGGTATTGTCGGGTATCTTGCAATGATCAACAGTGTTCTTGCCGCGTTCAATCTGCTGCCTGCCTTTCCCCTCGACGGGGGCCGTATTCTCAGATCGGCTCTCTGGGCGTTAAAGAAAAACCTGCGGTGGGCAACTCGTCTTTCATCCCAAATCGGATCGTTCTTCGGTATTCTCATGATTATCATGGGGGTTTTTCAGGTGCTGAGAGGAGATTTTATTGGCGGCATGTGGTGGTTTTTAATCGGCATGTTCCTCAACAGCGCTGCCAAAGCATCGTATCAACAACTCGTCACCCGGAAGGCACTTGAAGGAGAAACCATTCAACGATTCATGAAAACCGATCCCATGGTGGTTTCCCCTTCGCTCTCCATAAAAGAGCTGGTGGAAAACTACATCTACCAACATCATTTCAAAATGTTTCCCGTTGTGGAATCAGGGAAACTCATCGGGTGTATAACAACTAAGCAGGTAAGGGAACTTCCCCAGAAGGAATGGGCCCGGAAGACAGTACGAGAACTCTCTATCCCCTGCTCTCCCGGGAATGCGATCACCTCGCAGACAGACCCTGTCAAGGCTATCTCGATTATGAGTCGCACCGGCGTCAGTCGTCTGATGGTGGTTGATAATGACCGGTTAGTCGGAATCATTAGCCTTAAAGATATGCTGGAATTTCTTTCCCTCAAGGTGGAACTGGAAAACTAACATCGATTTTGGTGTCTGGCAAGGAGCCGGTCTTCGACGCTTCCCTTGGCGGATCACCGCAATTATACCAGCACCGGGTTATTGCGCATCCTGCGGTGCCGGAGTCCTGCCGCGGTTCTAACGGTACGCCTTCCGTGTCACTTAGGTGCATGCCTGGTGACCCTGTCGGACCGAGGAAAGAAGCCCGCCAAGGGAAAAAAGAACAACCGACTGCTGTCACGGTTGTTTGGATAAGTGTCCACTTGTGGTATAGTTATTTTTTAAGAAATCCGAAGCCGTCCGCATAACGCAGTCCTGTTGAACTGACGAGACAATATTCTCTTTTCCACCACAAAGGAGGAACCTTATGGGTATCGAAGGAGAGGAACGATTAACACTCCTGAAGGAACTGAAACAACAGCAAGAAAAAATCCTCGAAGAAAAAGAACTGCTCAAAAAAAAATACGAAGGATACTTGAGCACTTTCCCGGAAGATGCGGTCCTTCGCCATATCTACCGAACTCTCAGCCGGCTTTCATGGGATACGAAGGATTTTATAAATTATCTGGATGTGAGAATTATGAAACTGGCGAAAAAAATTAAGCCCCGTGAATAGCCGCAGTCCGGCCCCTCACTCCGCCACGGTTCGCTACGGCAAAAGGGATTCCACACCATCATTAAGCCGGGTAGCTGGGAATCGAGCAGTCCAGTTACACGCGCCCCTCGGTAAAAATGCCACTATAGTCAAAGTGACGGTAAAAATGGCAACCATCGCAGACCTGTCATAGCTGCATCACAAAAAACGGCGCATGGTTGGAAGTAAATATCGGTGGATCATTTTTCAGGATCGATTGAATGGCTCCGTGCCGTTTAAATTCCCTATCCAGAAACTGCCTCACCCTTGCCCTCCCCCATCCCTCGGGATGCACAAAGCTTCTGTAAAGAGACAAATCCCCTTCGTAAAAATCTTCTGTTTCCATCTTTTCGGTATCCGGTCCGAAAGCAGGCAGATTAAAAATAGCAAGATTGAGGAAGTCAATCAAATCGCTGTGACGCACCGTGAAGGCTAGGGTCTTCCTCGCCGATGTTTCCGTCTCGGCGGGCGTTCCGAACAAGAGGTAAACGTACGTAGCAATCCCTGACGCTTTGAGAGCCTGAAGCGCCGCGGATATGGCAGTGATCGTAATCCCCTTGCGTAAGGCATCAAGCACGTCCTGGTCGCCGGATTCAATACCGAGCTTAAGCATCACACACCCGGAATGCTTAAGGGCTCTGCAAAAGTCCCGGTCGGCAAGGCGATCACTTACCCTGGCAAAACCATACCACGGAGCCTCCAGATGATTCTCGCTCAAAACGTTCAGAAGAGCGGGGCTAAGGGCGTTATCAAGAAAGTGGATAAGGCCGGGTTTCATTCGCCGGTGCAGAAACGAAAGATCTGAAATTATTCGTTCCGCAGATACGGCCCGATAAAGAGTTCCCTCGGCACGCTCCGGGCAGAAAGAGCACCGGTTCCAATAGCATCCGATAGAGGCGCTATAGGGAAGGATAGGGACCGGCGCGAGATAATCAGTGAGGGGAAATGCCTCGTAACTCGGGATATAATCCTCGCGGTTATTATGGATACCAACCAGTGAAAGCAACGATTTTTCGCCCGGGCCAGCCACCGTCTCATCAATCAAGCCGCTGAAAGGATTTTTCCAGTCAGGTCTTCGCATCCACGAGGTTATGAGCCCCCCACCCAGGACGATCCGTACCTGAGGACATATTTTTTTAAGAAATCCGACCAAAGCGAAGGTATTGAGGGCCTGGCTGAGATAGTTGAGTGATATTCCGACCAGTGAGGGCGGCGTTTCCTCACAGACCGTGACGATCCTGGTTTTGAAATAGGGAAAGAACGGATTCTGATCCGGCAGTTCCGCTGCCGTAATAAGATCGGCACTCCTCAGGGGAGACAGCTCCCGGTCCTGATAGTTTCCCATCCCCACCCGTTTTCCATCCGGCCCTGAGGCCACGTGAAGAATTCGGTTCATTTCCATGACCACCCGGGTATAACGGCCGATATTTTTATATCCCGCCATCGAACGTAGCTCCGCCAGACTTTCATCACGGTGGGCGTAAGCGCGCCGTGTCCAGGTGTCTGATAAGCCACACGAACCTGCAAGAAGGTGAAGCAGCCCCTCCAGATTCGCATCGATTAGTCGTGAGGAAACACCATGGTACTGCAATGCACCTGCAAGTTTCGCCAACCCGGAAGGCGGTTCACAGGGCTTTGAGACGGGCGGGTGGATCAAAAGTACTGATTCAGATTTCATCTATTCGTTTTGCTCGATTAAACGTTCCTTTGGTCATCCGTGGGTTATCGCACGTGTCCTACGGAATTGGTCGAAGCTGATGATCTCCCTTTTCCTCTTTCCTCTTTTTGCATACGAAATACAATACATTGATACGCGTTTCCTAAGATTTCGTCAACCCTTTCACCGGCACCATGTTGATGTATCCAGACAAACGCCCCAAGGCGTCCAGCGGCATCTTCGTAAGAACCAAAGCTACCTCTACCTCCATAGATATCAGAAAACCACGCCCGCAGCCGGCAGAGCGGATCGGTTTTCCGCAGGAGAGCCTTGTTGTATTCAAGGCAGGCGAATACTACCCCCTGCCGATACCGGCTGATGATGGTTCGTTCGGCAAGGGGGTCGACGTCAGCGTGTGGAGACACCCCGGACATCTCAAGGACGACCGCCACCACCCACTCCGGAACGGCGATGCCCTGTGAATAAGAAACCGGATCGGCAATGAAGTCGGTCAGTTCCCCCGAGCACCCCGTTCCGACGACAATCACCACCAAAAGTAAACTGATCACAACAACGTATCGGATCATAGCCTCATCTCCCTTGTTAAGTACGAAGCCCCCTCTCATTTCATTGATCTTTTTGATAATCTTATATAGTCTATCTATGACGTTTTTGGTCACAGGTTCAGAATTTTTTTTGAGGTTTTGGTGATGCGCGGAAAAAACCTGGTGAAACTCCTGAAAACCATCGAACTCCTTTCACAATCTGAGGGGACAACCATCAAGGAAATGGCCGAAATCCTGGAGATTGAACCGCGGTCCGTGTACCGATCGCTTGAGGTGATCGAGAGTCTGGGTTTTCCCCTCTATGATGAGAAAATACCCCTCGAAAAAGAGAAGCGGTGGAGACTCGAGGAGTCCTACCTGAAAAAGCTTCCTAACATTAACCTCCCGGAAGTCAGCTTTAGCTTGCCGGAGATCCTCTCGTTATACCTGCTCCGAAGCGAAGAAAACCTCTTTAAAGAGACAACCCTTGACGGCCACCTCACGTCGGCCTTCGAAAAACTCAACCTCTTTGTCTCCAGGAATGTATCCGACAAGCTTAAAGGGATAAAGGCGCTCTTTATCTCCGCCTCAAAGTTTACCAAGGATTATACCGGCAAAGAAGAGACCATCGAACGGTTGATGCAGGCCATGCTCCAGAGAAAAACCTGTATGATAACCTATCATTCCTTCTATGACGATCGGATCAAGGACTACGCGGCGGACCCGCTGCATTTCTTCGAACATGACGGCGGGCTGTATCTCTTTATCAGAGTCGAGTCGGGCCATATTCGTACGTTGGCGGTGGAGCGTATTCGGGCGATTACGGCAACGGAGGACTCATTTGTCTATCCCGAAGACTTTAACCCGGAAGAATTGCTGGGGTCGGCGTTTGACATTGTCGCCGATGATCCTCTTAATGTGAAAATCAGGTTTTCAAGAGACCAAGCCAGGTATGTCAAGGAGAGAAAGTGGTCCAAAACGCAGCAATTCGAAGATCATGACGACGGCTCGGTCATCCTCTCCATGAAAACTTCCGGATGGCGGGATGTCAAGCGCTGGGTGCTTTCCTATGGCAGAGAGGCGACAGTGATCGAGCCGCAGGAATTACGGGAAGCCGTCATTGCCGAGCTTTTAGAGGCGGAGAAAAACTACCGGCCATAAGAATTACCTCTTCATTGTCAACCGTCGCGACTTTTTTCTTGTTTCTCCTGCTCCTCTGCCGGATGTCCTCGTCCCTCGTATCCTGGGATCCGGTACTATTCTCCGATACCCTCAACAAGGGGAATCTTCACCGTAAAGGTGCTTCCCGCGCCAACTGTGCTCTCGACCTCAATGCCCCCCCCCAAGTCCTGGATCGTCTTCATGCTCGTCGAAAGTCCTAAGCCGGTTGCGTTTTTGTCGGGCTTAGCCGAGAAGAAAGGATTAAATATCTGGGGAATAAACCCGGGCGGTATCCCCACTCCGGTATCCGCGAAGGCTATTTGGATAGCTGGTTTTGTCTCACCTTCGGGAAAGGAGACCGTGGAAGAAGCTGTCGTAGACATAGTAAGGATTCCACCATCCGGCATCGCCTCAATGGCATTGTTTATGATGTTGATAAAAACGTGCTTTAACTTGTCGGCATCAGCATCCAGTGTGGGGAGGTTCTCACAGTAGTCTTCAACTATCGTCACCCCCGACGAACTTGCCCGGTGTTTTACCAGAGCCGCAATCCGCCGCACTATTTCCCCCACATCGATCCGTTCCACCTTCGATTCTTCTTCTTTGCCGAAATCGATGAGGTCCCTGATCATGGCCCGGGCGCGATGGATATCTTCCTGAATAACCTCCAATTTATCACGGATGGAATCATCCCTCGTTTTTCCGTGGAGGAGCAACGCCAGGTAGCTCGAGGCCGAAACCAGGGGACTCTCTATCTCTCTGTTGATAGTAGTGCTGAGGTGCCCGATCATGGAAAATTTCGCCTCCTGCACCAATTTCTCCTGCATATTTTTTAGCTTCTTGTTGGCAAGCACCAACTCCCGGACCTTGGTATGGTAATCGGTTACGTCCTGGGCAATTAAAACGGTGCCCCTGTCCTCCTCCTCCTCAATGAGATTGGCCAACACGATCTTGAGAACATACTTGTCATGAGGGATTATAAAAGAAACGACATCGCTCTCAAACCGTGCCGACAATCCTTCCACCGCTTCTCTGATTTTCGGGAGACTTTCGGACTTGAACAAGTCATAAAGAGGCATGCCGATAATCAGCGCTTCCGGTATGTTGAAAATGCTTGCCGCCTTCGTGTTTGCATAAATGACTTGCACATTGGTGTCGGTCTCGATAACCGCTTCTCCGATATTCTTCAAAACCACTTCCCGGTGTCGCCTTTCCGACATAAGTTCCTTGACAACCGCCCGTTTATTCATCCCCTCTGTTCCCAGGAGTGCGGCACTACCGGTTGCCTTGTTGGTTTTATTCTCAATTTGATTGAGTACTTCAAGAACGTTTTTTTTAAGGGTTTTTTCCGGACCCTTGTAAAGATAAAAATCGGCTCCGATCTTGTCGAGACCGGGGGATTCTTCGGTGATGGCGGCTGAAATAACCGTTATGGGTAACTCTTTAAGTTTCGGATCTTCTCGGACACATTCTATGAACCTGGCACCGTCAAGCTTCGGCATGATAAAATCTACAAACACGCACCGGAACGCCTTTTGCTTCACCAATTCCAGCCCCTGCAGTCCGTCAGAGGCCGTGTGAACCCGATACCCTTTTTCACGGATGATATCCCCTAAAAGATCGAGATAAAATGTGTCGTTATCGACGACTAATATCTCTCTGCAATCCATAAGCAACCTCCTTTACCGCCGAGATAAATCGACATGGGCTTCCGTCATTTTTTGGCACTTACTCTGAGAACTTCGTCTATCGTGGTTATCCCCGCTTTCACCTTTCTGATCCCGCTTTCCCGTATCGTCCGCATACCGAGAGCGGCTGCTGCCTTCCTCAGTTCGGACGAAGGAGCGCCTTGTATGATCAAATGATTGACATCATCATTCAAGGGAAACACCTCATAAAGCCCGATTCGTCCCTTATAACCGGTTTGGTTACACAAATCGCATCCTTTCCCCCCGTACAAGGTAACGCCCTCCAATTCCTTTGCTTCTATTCCCAGGGACTGCACTTTTTCCTCGGGTATCTTAGGTATTACCGCCTTGCAGGACGGGCATATCTTCCGTATCAGTCTCTGGGCAATAACCAGGATAACGGATGTAATTACTATAAAAGGGGGTATGCCGATATTGATCAAGCGGTCAATGGTGGTCGGCGCATCATTAGTGTGGAGTGTGGAGAGTACTAAATGACCGGTCTGGGCCGCCTTAACCGCAATCTCAGCAGTCTCCAGGTCGCGGATCTCCCCGACCAAAATGACGTCCGGATCCTGTCGTAAAAAAGAACGAAGAGCGCTCGCAAAATTCAAGCCTGCTTTCTCATTCATCTGAACCTGATTGATACCTTTCAGGTAGTATTCCACCGGATCTTCAGCAGTCATCACATTAGTTCCCTCTTTGTTGACTGCATCCAGAGCAGAATACAGCGTGGTGGTCTTCCCGCTGCCCGTTGGGCCGGTGACTACGATCATTCCGTAGGGGCTTTGAATCGCCTTCGAGAACTCTGCTAATTCCTGAGCTTCAAAACCCAACTTCGCCAGATCCAACACCAGATTACTCTCATCAAGAATGCGGAGCACGATCTTTTCTCCGAAAATGGTGGGAATGGAATTGACCCGCATATCGATGGTTCTCCCTTCTACCCTGACCTTCATTCTGCCGTCCTGGGGAATCCGGCGTTCGGAAATGTCCATGCCGCTCATTACTTTTATTCGGGAGGAGAGACCCGGCTGAAGGTGACGAGAAAGATTCATCACCTGCTGCAATACCCCGTCGATTCTAAATCGAACCCGCAGTTCGTCTTCGTACGGTTCGATATGAATATCACTAGTCTTTTTCGTGATAGCTTCAGCTACAATGAAATTGGCAAGGCGTACGATCGGTGCTTCTTTTGCTGCTGATGCCAGTTCTTCTGATCCTACTTCTTCCTTGGCGGAATTCACTACCTCGAGGTTCTTCTCCTCTTTCTTGACCACCTGCATGATATCTGCGTAAGCATCTTTGGACTGGTCATAGAACCTATTAATCGCCTTCTTAATGCTGCTCTTCTCAGATACCACCGGGACAACCAGAAACCCGCTGGCAAACTCTATATCGCTGATTATGGAAAGATCAAGGGGGTTAGCCATGGCAACGGTAAGCTCTCTCCCGTCGTTTCTACCGATGGGCAACACGATCGAGCGTCTTATGACTTTTTCGGGGATGAAATCCATCACTTCCGGATCAATCTCTATATCATCCAATGAAATATAAGGAAGGTTCTTTTGCCCGGCAATAAACATGGCAAGGGTTCTTTCGTCGATGTATCCCTTCTCCACCAAACGGTCATAGAAATCACCCCCGGAGGTTCTTTGTATCTTCAGGGCTTCCTGCAGCTGCTTTCCACCGATGTACCCCGCGGCTACCAGCTCCTCACCCAGTTTCATCAAAAGTCTATTAGTCATGGTTGTTTTCGGCGTCTTCGGATGGTCTTATTCCAGAAAAATCAAACGTGCTTATCGACATTACTCCATGGGAATCAGTTCTTCGGCTTCACATCTAACGGAAAGTACACGCGAATTCCGGCGGCTTAGCCCCCCCCGTTCATGGGCAAATGATACTCTGGTCCTCTGCTGCCGTTTGCAATCTTCTTTTTCCGACTGACACGGTCTCCATCAAAAGGTGCGCTTAGCAAAACGGATCCTTTTAATAATGGTCTTTATTTCTATTTTGGCCATTTTCCGCAGACTCTTGAACTTTTTTTGTTTTCCTGCAGTCATCTCCGGGTAATGTTTTTCGGTATAACCATTGTAGTTGCGTCTCCTTGGTAAGCCAATCGTGATAAATAATCCTTGCGTCTCACCGGCCCCGTTTGGGAAGGCATTCCTTCGACAGGGATAAGCTTTCGGGTCGGTTGCTGCCGGTGGGCTATCGAATGCCCGGGGAGACCAAAGGACAGCGTTTTCGAGGTGGCCACAACGTCCGGCGACGCGTCAAAAACCTTTGTTCTTTGGCATGCATTCCGTTTATAATAGAGCAATTGTCAAGGACAACGGAACACCGAACGCTTTGTTGTTGAGAAAAGACCATGCTCAAGAATACTTTTTGCCACGTCCCCGGTATTGGAACGGTGAGAGAATCTCGGCTCTGGTCCTCGGGAGTGTACTGCTGGGACGACTTCATCCGCTCTGCCGCGACTCCGTTCATGCCTGAAGGGTTAAAATCGGCACGGCGTTATGTGGAGGAATCCATCAGATCTCTCGAAAACAAAGATCATCAATATTTTCGTAACCTGCTCCCGTCAAGTCAAGTCTGGAGGCTGTTTCCGGAATTTCGGGACTCCGTTGCCTACCTGGATATAGAAACGACCGGACTCTCCGGCTTGGATAATCACATTACCACTATCTCGCTATACGATGGGAATTCCGTATCGTACTATATTTATGATGATAATTTGGACGATTTCAAAAACGACATAAACAAATACAAGGTTCTCATCACCTATAACGGAAAATGCTTTGATATTCCGTTCATCGAATCGTCTTTAAAGATAAAAATAGACCACGCCCATGTGGACTTGCGATACCTGCTCAAGAATATCGGGTACACCGGCGGATTAAAAGGATGTGAAAGACAAATGGGTATTGATAGAAAGGATTTGCGCGATGTTGACGGATACTGCGCTGTTCTTCTGTGGCAGGACTACGTGAAGCATAACAACACAAAAGCTCTCGAAACCTTGCTCGCCTATAACATTTTGGACACGGTTAACCTTGAAACGTTGATGGTCATCGCCTATAACGCGATTCTCAAAAACACTCCTTTTTCGGAAACTCATGCATTACCGTTACCGGTCACTCCCCCCTTACCCTTCCAGCCCGACCGGCAGGCGATAGAAAGGGTCACATTCCCCTTCGGCCAAGAAAAATCGTAGCGCCGCCGGGCAAGCGCCCCCCGCCGTTAGCCAATAAGCCTCTGACCCCCATGCTGTGCGAAGAAAGTGAAAACGTCAGGATACTTTCCTGATTTTACACAACAGCGCCGTATGCGGCCATGATCCGATCTCTTGTCACATATTCGGCGCGGAAAAGTAATTGCGGGCGGCTTCCGAATTGAAGACACTCCGGGGAACCATAGGGAATGAGCGTTAGACGAGAACGCACTCTAGAAATACTTCAACAAAACGACCCTTGCTATCGAGGATAATTTACGTGCGAAAATAAAACCACCCGGGGCACTGCAGGTTCCCCTTGCTTCGGTGAAGGCTGAAGCGGTACCGTCTCCCTTTGTTGACACGTCAGCGATTGTCGAAAACGGTTCGAATGGTTTCGGCCAAATCTTTTACCGCAACGGGCTTCATAAGAAAACCCTTTACCCCCATTACCGCAGCTTTACCCTCGGAGATAAATTCGCTGTATCCCGTACAAATAATTATCGGTATGTCCGGACGGATTGTCATCATTTCTCGGGCCAAGCGATCACCGTTCATATTCGGCATGGTCATATCGGTAATAACGAGATCGTATTGTGCAGGATGCGCGCGAAAGGCCTTCAATGCCTCAATGGGGCACGTCATTCCTGTCACAGAGTAGCCAAGTCGTTTGAGCGCCTTTTCACCGAGTTCAACCAAGACTTCCTCATCATCAATGAAAATAATTCGTTCATCGCCGTGAGGAAGGCGTAGGGGCTCCTTAATTTCCGGCAGGATCTGTTCCTCGGTTTTGGGCAAGAAAACGGCAACCGTAGTCCCTTTCCCCTCTCCGCTGTCAACCACTATTGCCCCGTGATGATTTTTTACGATCCCATGGACAACCGACAAGCCCATCCCCGTACCAACTCCCTTTTTCTTGGTGGTAAAATAGGGCTCGAAAATTTTTTCCATTGTCCGTCGGTCCATCCCGTGTCCGGTGTCCCGGACGGAAAGCCGGCAATATTCTCCCGTCGTAAGATCAGGATTCGCAGCAACATCATCGGCATCGAATTGAACTGTTGCGAGTTCCACCCGTAGTTCTCCGCCTTCGGGCATCATGGCGTGGTGAGCATTTGCGCAAAGGTTCATGAGGACCTGGTGGATCTGGGTGGGATCAGCCATAATGATGTCCGAATCGGCCGAAAGACTTGTTCGTATCTTGATGCTACTCGGCAATGAGGCGGCAAGGAGTCGGAGGACCTCATTGACGACAAGGTGAAGCTGGGTCGGCTTCATTTCTTGTTCGCTTTGCCTGCTGAATGCAAGAATGCGGGCCACTAAATCCTTGGCGCGATGGCATGCTTGAAGCACCTTGGCAAGATTTTCCCATGCGGGAGTATCCTCACGGATGGAGAAACGGGAGAGTTCGGTATATCCGATAATTGCACCAAGAATATTATTGAAGTCGTGGGCAATCCCTCCGGCCAGCGTTCCAAGAGCCTGCATCTTCTGGGATTGGAGGAGTTGCATCTGGAGTTTTTCCTTTTCCTCTTCCGCCTGAACTTGCTCGGTAATATCACGAAAAAATGCAAAAATGTACTCCTTGCCGTCAACAATCAGATAATTCGAATGAACGCCCACTGGAAAAACACTGCCGTCTTTTCTTCGGAAAGAAGCAGTGGTGATTTGTGTGCCTTCTGTCTTTAAAGTCATCCACCACTCCGACCACGTCGCTTCCGTATGCCGGTCATCAATGTCCAGTACCGTCATCGACAGCAGTTCCTGGCGTGAGTACCCAAGGGACCGGAAGGCTGCCTCGTTGGCGTTAAAAATTCGTGCATCCGGCATTGTCCATAAGATGCCGTCTTGCGCGTGGTCAACAGAAAACTGAGTAAACCTGAGTACTTCCTCAGCTTGCTTTCGCTCGGTGATGTTCCGGACAATAACGATACGTTGATCCTGGAAAAGAGGCGCGAGACGCGCTTCGTAGTAACTTGGTTGGCCTCGCACCTCGAGTAAATACTCGATACTCACAACCGATTGAGTGTCATTAACCTCCTGAAGCGCCTCCCGGAACTTGTGTCCGATATCGGAAAAAGGGATATCCTGAATGCGCTTTCCGACAATCTTACCCTCAGGCATAACCAAAAGGTCTCCCGGGCTGCCGGTTTTGCAGCTCATGATGGTGCCCTCATGATCAATGGTGAAAAGCGTGTCGGGAAACGCCTGCAAAACCGCCCGCATCTCAGCGTTTATTTGAAGCAGTTCTTGTGAGCTGAGTTCAAGAGAGCGTTCGAGCATCTCACGATCGATATCGAATTCGCAATAGGCGTCATTGACCGCTTTTATGAAGGGCTGGAACCCGGTCGGAATCTCTTTTCCGTCGCCGAAAAACCTCTTCAATTGGCGTCGCAGCAGGCTGTGTGTTCCGGCCATAGGTTATTATCTTTCCAAAATTGTGGTGATGGTCATGGTCTGATTGTGCAGTTCACAGTCTCCGCTGAAACGAGATGGAGAGATTTCACCATAGGAATAGAATCCTGTAAAAATGGTTTTGTTCCCCAAGATTTCCCGAATACCTTCCACTTCTTCCTCGATCCTCTGTTTGAGTACCATTTTTCTCCCGACACAGCTTATCAGGATTGCCAGGTCGGGAGAAACGCCGTCAAAACCTTCGCTGCTGATTATTGACGCCCCAACCGCCCCGTCAATCAAGCGGTTGAAGTTGGCTTTCATAAACTGCGCATAAGAGTCTTCCGGGACATCTCCCGCAAAAACCATGCTCTGATCTTTCTCATTAACCGACAAAATCGTCCGGACCACTCGGGACTCACTCTCCCCGAACCTAATGCTTAACGGAAACAAAAGTCCTGTGGCCGGGAGTCCCTGTGCGTGTTCCCCCAGATAATTTTTATAAAGACTCAAAGCCGATTTCCCATCCAATTCATAGAGAATGTTCCCGGTTGAGCGAGTCACCAGTCGTTCCGGTCCAAAGGGGTCCCATCCTCCCATTGAACCAAAACCGACTTTCAAGCGCTCCCCATAAAAGCCCGCAACCGCGATCAGGTCTCTTTCGGGCTCTCTGTCGCCAACAACAAGGGTTTCCTGAAATCTGTCTTTATCCCCCGACAATCCTCCGGTAAGCGTTACGGTGGGAGGCAACTGTCTCACAAGGCCCTTGACCAGTGCGCTTCCATTCACCTTGAGACCGTCGGAGAGCACAAAAACATGCACTAAACCATCCTTGTCGAGCAGTCGGGCCAGATCTTCTCCGGCCTCCTTGCTGTCTTCTATGCGTTCTATGGTGACGCTAGCGACCTTCACGGTAGCGGATTCAAAACTAATCGCGGTTACCGTCAGTGAATTATCAAAGACCTGATCTCCGCAAATCTCCCCGGCGGTGGAACAGCCAAAAATTCGAGCGCAGGGATAGGCCTCCTTGATCTCTTGGAATCGTCTCGGATTTTTTAAGACCGCTCGTTCACCAAATACCAAGGCCAGTTGCGCCGTATCATTTAAAACCAAAGGGTGGGTCGATACCCAACCATCCCCATCAGTCCATTTCGACTGTTCGATCTTCATACCGATTTCCTCCGGAATGTAACTTGAAAACGTGCTTCCGAAAAACGGAAGCACCCTCGCGATAACGACAAGGATACGATGTGGATTTCCTCAATGTCGGTCATTTCCTCCAGGGGTGCTGAGTGGATCTCCCCTGTTTACTTCCAGAAGGACCTTTGATTATCCTGTTCATTGCCCAAGACAAGCACTGTATTTTTGCTGCGGTTGGAAGGGCTGCACGTCATGCCTCCGCTTTTTACATCGAAGGAGCGTGAAAAAATCGTTCCGTTTGCGAAACGAAAACCAACCGGTTAGTCCGAAAGTCTTTATTTTCGTTTGGCTCCGGTCATCTATTATAAGTTGCATTTCGGAATAGCTCGGATATACAATAAAACTCTCCTCAAAAAACAAAGTACTTATCTCCGACAAATTGTCAAGGTAATAGTGCGGGCATGATAAAAAAGAGCGGCGAGACTTTATCAATATTTTAGCCTCTGCGAGGAGGGTCGGGAAAGATTAAGCTAACCTTTTCAGCACACAACGCATGGAAGAACTAAAGGAAAGATTCTCGATTACTATTACTGACAGCGGGGTAGCGATCCAAAGCAGCGAGGGACCGGGTCTGCTTTTTACTGCCGTTGAGGCATTGATGATGCTTGACATCCTCAGACATGAGGAAGAAACCCTGCGGAAAATTGCCGAGGAGGCTTCACCCCTTTCTTTTCGCCTCGGACTTTGAACTATTCTGGCACTGCATAATCGCAAGGCTATGCTGCCGCAAGGTCGCAGAGGGGTCTTCCTGCCTGCACACCGGCCGAACCAAACCCTCAGATTCGGACGGGTTTTTTTGTGCCAGGAGTAAAGGGGGCGGAAATTTGTCGCCGGGGAGTCGTAGCGGAACGGTGATATTTTTATTTGGTAACGAATTAATCAAACAAGGGGATGGGCCGGAAAAATGGAGTAATGGAGGAGAGGAGAATTTTTCACAGCCCACCCCCTAGATTTATAGTCTCTTTATCCCGCCTGCGAAGAAGGAGCCCTGCATCATTGCCAAGGAATTCGGATAGCCGCTATACCCGAAACGGCCCAACGCCTTGACGGCGTAAAGCTTCCCGGTAAATGCCTTTATGGAAAAAACAATAGGGCTGGTAAATCCGTTCTCCTCCATCTGGCACAGGACTCGCTCCCAGTCGGGTTGGCGTACATAAAATTGAAACGCGTGTACTTATTTTATCGCAAAGCCACCCGGTATTGCAAGAAAATCCTTCACTGCCTCGTTCATCAAGAGCGCTTGATGTGA
The DNA here is from genome assembly GCA_016935335.1 of Deltaproteobacteria bacterium. Taxonomy (GTDB): domain Bacteria; phylum Desulfobacterota; class WTBG01; order JAGOGO01; family JAGOGO01; genus JAFGRE01. The sequence continues at coordinate 614 of JAFGRE010000150.1, read as the reverse complement.
AATGAAGGGGAATTGTTGACAGGAGAAGGAAAGCGGGATTTGGCGGGATTTACAGGGGTAATGCGGGGTTAGAGAAGTTTTGCCGATTCTTTGTCGCCGATGAGTTGTCACGAAACGGTGATATTTTGAAATGAAAGCGGCGACAAAATACGGGAGACGCGAAACGTTGGACGTGATGCGTGAATCCAAAAAGCAAAAATACAAGGACCCCATCGTCTGCCCCGTGTGCGGGAAAGTATTCGGGGAGTGGGTGGAGGTAAATGGGGCGGTGACGACAAAGAAGTGGTGTGAGGTGTAGAGGTATAGGTTTATAAAGAAAACGCCGGCGGGAATTAAAAATGCCCTCGGTAGCCGCAGGCTTTAGCCTGCGCTTAAGATCATTAAGGGATCGGCTGATGATTAAAACTTTTATTGAAACAACCACGGAGGAGATCGACAGGGCAACAGCAGAGGTTCGTTTTTAAAGTGGTTTCTTCCGGGAATGCTGATCGCGGGCTTTTTGGTAATGGGATTTTTAATTATTTGGCAGCCGCAGGCTTTAGCCTGCGCGAATGTAAAATCCGTTTCCGGTTAAGACGCACCCTAAAGGGTGCGGCTACCTACTTTTTGAAATG
>JAFGRE010000149.1 GCA_016935335.1 Deltaproteobacteria bacterium | reverse complement strand
TCTTTACCGTGATATCGTCTTCCGGCCGGTAGCCGGTCTCTTTTTTGAGAATGTGATGATAAAGTTCGTGGATCTTTGAGTCGATTTGTAACAGATGGTCTCCGATTTCAGCAAGCTCCTTAACGGTACCGGCTGCATAAAGTTCCCGCGCTTTTTTGATGTGGGCCTTTATGTGACCTACCAATTCCTCAACCCGCTCAACGTCGCCCTCAATATGGTCAACTACTTCATTAATCTCGGCCATGGCAACTCTCCTTAGGGTATAGTTTACTTCGCGCGGGTTCCTATCCCCACCCGAATAGGCTCCCCACCTGATAAATCCCAAACGATACAATCCATGCAAACGTGACGTTGTAGAACACTGCAAAAAGCGTCCACTGCCACGAATTGGTTTCCTGAAAAATAACCCCGATGGTTGCAACACAGGGAATATAGAGCAGACAAAACACCATAAACGTATACGCGGTAAGTGGCGTATAGATCTTCCTGCCGTCAGGCCATCTGTCTTGTTGCAAAGCTTTTCGCAAAGAATCTGATGATCCGCCTGGTTCTCCGACCGCATAGATGGTTCCCAGGGTACCAACAACGATCTCCTTCGCAACAAATCCGCTCATGAGGCTGACACCTGCCTTCCAATCAAACCCAAGCGGTTTCACCAGGGGCTCAATGATTTTTCCCACGGTGCCGATATAACTCTTTTCTATTTTTTCAGAAGCGCGTTCACTCTTCAACAAAAAAACGCCTCTTTCATAAGCATCTTCGGCAGCACTATACTCGGCCGTTCCTTCCTTCAGTTTTTCAACTCCCAGGAGAAATTCCGTCTCGGCTTTCTTCATCAGTGCATCATAGTTTTTCGAATAGGAGAGGGTCCACGGAAAATTGCTTCCAAACCAAACCAGCGAACACCCGACGAGAATAACGGTACCGGCCTTCTTGAGATACACCTTTCCGCGTTGCCACGTATGAATGAGAGCGCCCCGCAAATTCGGTATCCGGTACGGAGGGAGTTCAAGGAGAAGCGGAGACGGTCCGCCGGGAAGCATATACTTTCCTACCAGTTTAGCGAGAATTATGGACGCAAGAATCCCAATAAGGTAAAGAGAAAAAAGAACCGTGCCCCCTTGGGCGCCGAAAAAAGCACCAATAAAAAGCGTGTAAATCGGAAGCCGCGCACCGCACGACATAAAGGGGACAATCAGGATGGTGATGATGCGTTCTCTTGTTGTTTCTATCGTTCGCGTTGCCATAATCCCCGGGAGATTGCAGCCAAAGCCGAGAACCATGGGAATGAAGGATTTACCGTGAAGCCCGATTTTTTGCATCATTTCATCCATAATATACGCGGCCCGGGCCATATACCCCGAATCCTCCAACAGCGCCATACAGAAAAAAAGAATCCAGATGATGGGGACGAAAACCAGTACGCTGCCGACCCCCCCGATTATCCCGTCAACCACCAACCCCTGGGTGATGCTTCCCTCAGTAAACAACCTCCCTAGGGAATTACCGACCCAAGTCTGGATGCTTTCGATCCCGAGCATAAAGGGTTCGCTTGCGGTAAAGGTCAGTTTGAACATGAGCCATATCATTCCGAAGAAAATCGGTAGCCCCATTACCCGGTTGGTCAAGATTCCATCAATTCGATCGGAAACATAAAGCCGGTCTTCCACCGGTCTGGTAACAGCTTTTTTCATAATACCGCTTATGAACCCATAACGCTTCTCGGCAAGCACGGTCTCCGCATCCTCACCATGTATGTGAGTGATACGTTCTTGTGACATTAGGAGTTGACCCCGGATCCTTTCTTTTTTGGCGACCGAATAAGGATCGCACACAGATTCCATAATCTTGCCGATCTCTTCGTCTCCCTCCAGCAGTTTAAGAGAGACCCAGCGAGAGGGATAGTCTTTAAACTCATCGCCGTCTTTGATGAGCGTTTCCAGTTTTTCAAGTTCCTCCTCGATCTCCTCCCCATAATGTACGCCGCTGTTTATCCTGCTCACTTTGTCGGAGGAGAAAGATACAAGGGCTTCAAGCAGTTCCCTGGTGCCCTGATTTCGGTGACCTATGGTGGTAACGACCGGCACTCCAAGAAATTCCGACAGTTTCCCAATATCGATTTTAAACCCCCGGGATTCAGCACGATCAATCATATTGAGGGCGAGAACGAGGGGAACCTCCATTTCCAGCATTTGCGTCGTCAAATAAAGATTTCTTTCAAGATTGGAAGCATCAACCACGTTGATTACCACATCCGGTCTTTCCTGAATAACGAAATTTCGAGCGATGGTCTCATCAATGGAATAAGCGGTCAAGCTATAGGTGCCGGGCAAATCAACTACCCGGATGTCATACTCTCCGAATATGCACGGTCCCTCTTTTTTCTCCACCGTGACACCAGGCCAGTTCCCGACATATTGGCGCGACCCTGTCAGGTTATTGAAGATGGAGGTCTTGCCGCAATTGGGGTTGCCGGCTAAAGCGACGATTAGTTTCTTGCGCACTGTATTGTTCATCTCTAAGTGAGTGGGTAGTGATTCTGAGTCTTGGTCGGTGAGTTAACGAATGACATTTACCGGACCATTATCTTTTGCGCCATCCCGTATCCGAGGGCAACTTTGAAATCCCGGACAGCCAACAAAAACGGCCCGGGGGCTCCGTTGCTTAAGACCCTTAACCGCACCCCGGGGGTCAACCCCATGCTATAGAGTCGCATCTTCATCCCTCTTCCCCCATTGATCGAAACAATCGTTACCGATTGACCGGGTACCGTCATGGTAAGAGGCAGGGGATGACCCGTATCATTCTCCGAATAGGCATTCGATATCTTCTTTGCTTCCATAAAGTCAATCCGTTCTTTCCCGATAGGATACGATCGATAACCATCCGCCTGATATTACGAGGCAAATGATGTCTCGTCCACACTGTCTTAACAATCAACCTTTTCCATCTCGTTGTTAAACTTAGCAATGAACTTCTCCATGTGCTTTGAGCACTTCTCCGGCGAGATCTCCCCTTGGCAATAAGTTTTAAAGTATTCAAGCCAATCAGACCCGGCACGAGGACAAAATTCAACAAACTCAATAAAGTCCACGAGCTTGCCAATTGTTGTGGGGCTAACGGCATGTTCCATCTGACAGGCATCTGCATCCGCCTGAGGGGGATCAACCTTCAACACATCTCTCAAAAATTCAAACAGAATTGTATGCTTCCGAGCAGTCTCCTTCGCCAGTTTACTTCCTTGGGGTGTTAATTCCACGTATTCGTATTTCTCATGTTTGATTAGCTTGTTTTTTGCCAAGTTGTTTAACATGGACGTTACGCTGGGCATCTTCACATTCATGCCTTTAGCAATATCGCGCACCCGAACGACTTTGTTTTGCTCTTTGAGGGTCAGAATCAACTCCAAATAATCTTCCATGGCCGCGGTAAGCAATTTCATGATGGCATTGTCCCCGGAAAAATGTTTTATCCATATTATAATGTTAGTGGAATCTAACTTTAAATTCTAGCAATGTCAAGTTATTTCTAGGCAACGGGGGTACGAAAACCATGTAAAAAAATCGCCTTGTTGCATAATGTCCACTGGTCACAACCGGCCTCCATTCGCTCAGCGCGGAGCTTAAGTGAGCGCAAAAAAAGACCGCGCCCTCTTCTGGATGCGGCTTCCTGACCTGCTTGTTTTATTAAGACGCGAAAAAATGTCGCTCCTCACTTTTTTATTGCAGATCCCCTCCCCAAGATTAATCCCTCAGAGAGTTTCCCGAAATCACGAAGCCCCTTGCCTGGTCCCCTGCAAAGCCGTTTCACCATCGCCGCTGATTGTCCGTCAAGTCCATAAAAAAACCACTCCGATCCAACGGGGTGGTTATAGTATCTGTAATAGACTATTCGTTATCAAACAAAAAGATTTCTTCAGGCGTGGCCGCATCGCTCGTCAAAAGAGCGAAGAGCGGCATTATTTCTCTAGCTCTTTCACCGCGCAGGCAACGGTTTCAAAAAAGTCCTCGATGGTTTCCTCTTCTATGCTGGAGAAGGTGATCCGAACATCCCAGGTATCCATGGAAATGGTTCCGATCCCATACTTGTCGAGCAAATGCACCCGCAGATCTTCTCCCTTCACCGTCTTTAACTTGAGGCACATGAAATAGCCAGAATTAAAGGGATATGCGTCCCAGAGGTCATTGTATTTTTCGTTTTTCAGCACCTCCCGCACTTTTTGTGCCCTCCTCTGCAGGGTCGCCACCTTCTCACTCTTTTCCCGTTTGTAGTTAGGACTGCTTATACCTTTTAAAATAATGCTCTGGGCAAGATGGGAACAGGTGGAAATTCCGCTTCTGATAGCGCCCATAGTCTTCTTTTCCAGCGCCGCATAAACCTCACCATCGTCCTTTCCACCCAGTCCATAGGTGATGAAGCCCACCCTAAAGCCCCAGACAAACTGCTCTTTGGTGGGACCATCAAGCTTTACCGCCAAAACCCGCGGATGGATATTGGCCAAAAGGCCGAAGATAGATTCGTGCATAATTTCATCATCATAAAACAGACCGAAATAGGCATCGTCTATGATGGCGACAACATGAACACCCTGATCGGCGGTAGATTCGATAACGGCCGCGATCTGTTCGGCTTCGCCGGGAGTAATCGTGTAGCCGGTGGGGTTGTTGGGAAAGTTGAGAATTACCGTGACCTTATCTTTCTCTGAAGCGACCTCACTGATAATCGCCTTAAACCCCTCGACATTAAACGTATTCCGGAAAGTGAACAGAGGAAACGTTCGGAACTCGGCTCCCCGTCTAGTTCCGTAAGTAAGCGAATAGTTTTCCCAGAACTTGTCGGGAACGATAACGACATCACCCGATTCGACAAACAGATCTCCCGCCAGACTCAAACCGTGCGTCAGTCCGCTGGTCACAATGGGAAGGCCGAATCTTTTTCCTCGCAAGAGGGGATTGTCTTCCAATAATTTTTCCCGCCATTTTGCCCGCAATTCCGGTTTGCCTGCCGCTGGCGCATAGGGATAGCTATCCTTGGGATCGATCTCGGCAAGATACTGCTGGATGCAGGGTAGGTACATCGGGCCTGATCCTTCCTTGGCGATTCCGATGGTTGCATTGTATTTTTTGGCTTTCTGTTTCGCTTCGGCGGCTTGAGCCAGAATCCCCTTGGGGAAAAAAAGGGATTTCCCTAAATCAGAGAGCATGAAGTAAACCGGAAGATTCTGTTCTTGGATAATATCATTGAGTTCTTGCGCTAGGGGATCCATGAGACACCCTCCCTTTCTTCTCTATTTCAAAAATTTCATAAACCTCACTACAGCACCCAGCAGATAACACATTCTAAAACTTTTTGCCGGTGATTTTCTCAAAAATATCGATGTAAACCTCGGAAACCCGTTCGATCATATCATCAGGCAACGGAGGTATATCAGGCTCCGGTCTATTTTCATCCCGTGCCGTATACAGTGCATCCTTATACCCGATTTTTCGATAATACTGTCGTACCACCTCTTTACTCATTTCAATCCACTCATTATGAGCATACTTCTCGGCATCCCAAAAACGGTCTTCATCCGCAGTACCGAACACATCGATGATCATCAGATTTCTGTCCTCATCCATGGCGAACTCTTTTTTGCCGTCGACATGAATCAAACCGCGTTTAAGAACATCTCTGTTGATCCTTTCATCAAGCTGGAGGATAGACTCCCTGATCTCTTTCAGGGTGCCCTCGTCTATGCCCGATATCTTTATCGCCACATCAAAGTCGATCTTCCGGTCCACGCGCTCAACCTTCGTGGTGGTTTCAAAAAACGGCTGGGGAAGTTTATCGCCGTAACGTACCTCCCGCGCATCCCCCCCCCCCAAATCCCGCGCCTGTAAATCCCCGCTCTTAATCCGGTCAAAGAGGGAGCCCGCCACATAATACCGGGTGATGAATTCGCACGGGATGAGATACCGGGTGGTATCCGGAGTAATAAGACTATAGTCTTTAATGACCTGTATCTGTTTGACACGCATGCTTGTGGGGGAAGTCTGCTCAATAAAATGGGTCTTGATTCCCATCTCTTCCGCCACCTTAAACCAGTAGGCTGCAGTGCGACAAAGCGTCTCTCCTTTGCGCGGGATTAGCGATGGAATTGGTTTGTCAAATACCGAGATCTTATCGGTAAAGTGAAACTCAACTTCATTCTTACCGGAAACTTGATAGATCTCCTTGACGGAACCCGAGTATATCAATTCCATAATTAGGTATCTCCCTGCTTGTTTTTTGCTGTTGTTCCTTGAAACCAGGACCTACCCTTAACGGAAAGGAATCATTGTCTAATCTCGCCGTTTTGTCAAGTCTTTTCGTTACTGATCGCTACGAACCTTCCCGCTGACAAGCTTCCCATGCTAAGAGGTCTGCTGGGGACAGAAAAACCACTATGCTTCGGCGAAGAAGTGGCGAAACTTATTGAACGGTTTTGATTATTTATGCTAAAATTTGAATTTGTTTTATCGTCCCTTATAAATGTGAATCGAGACGCTGTGAAATCGATATTTTTTCGATACCTTCTTTTCTTCATCATTGTTGCCGGAGGTGCCTACGCTACAGGCTGTTCGCCCCTGCGCCACCAGTCTTTCCCCGGCACCACAGACGCTTCTTCCCAGGCGACACGTCCTTCTCCGCCTCCATCGACCTCTCAAGAACAGGCCAACCCTGAAGCTGAGGGGGAACTGAAGGAAACCCTGCCAAACATGGGCTCAAAAGCCTACTACCACTTTCTTTTGGCCCAGATGTATAAAAAAGAAGACGATTACGAACGGGTCGCCCAAGAGTACCGCGCCGCCCTCCAATACGACCCTGAGTCAGCAGTGATCATGACGGAACTTGCCGCTCTTTACTTGAGAGGGGGTCGCCCTGAAGACGCATTGACACTCTGCAATCAGGCCCGTGCCGTCAATCCTCGCTATCTGGATGCCCATTTCCTGTTAGCCCGAATTTACCTGGCTACAAAAGAGTATGACGCTGCTATTGCCGAATATGAAAAACTTCGCGCGTTGGCACCTGAACAGCAGGAGATTTATTTCTATTTGGGAAACCTTTACACGGAAAAGGAAGATTACCAGAAAGCCCTTGACACTTTGAAGTCCTTGCTAAACCAGGATCCGTATTCTCTGATGGGGCTTTATTATTTAGGGCGGGTCCATGCCAAAATGAAGGCTTATGATGAAGCCATCCCCTATTATAAGAAGGCGCTGGAAGTAAGCCCGGCGTTTGAATCGGCTTTGCTTGACCTTGCACTGATTTACGAAATGCAAGAGAGGATCGACGACGCAGTTGCCTTTTATGAAAAATTGGTGGAGTACTACCCGGAGAACAGCAAGGTGTTAAATCACCTAGGAAATCTCTATGTTAGACAAAAAAACTGGAATAAAGCTATCGACGCTTTTAGAAACATCGGAGAATTCGACACCAACGGTCTTGACGCCGCTATTAAAATCGGCCTTATCCATCTCGAACAGGAAGAGTACGACAAAGCCATTTCTGAATTTGAAGTTATTCTGGGAAGCCATCCCCACTTTGATAAAGCGCATTATTATCTTGCCCTCTGCTACCAGGAAAAGAAACTATACGAGAGAGCATTGGCGGAGCTCCAAAAGATTACGCCGCAATCCGATATCTATGTGGACGCTATTATTCGCAGTGGTTACATTCGCGAGGAGCAGAACGATGCGCCTGCGGCGATCAGAATTGTCGAAGGAGCGTTACAGGAAGTCACCGACAGTCCTCCGCTGCTTCGATATGCAGCATATCTTTATGACCAAACAAGGCAGTATGAAACCGCAGTGAGCCTTTTGCTGAAAGCCATTGAACTCGAGCCGGAAAACGGCAGACTCCACTATCAGTTGGGAACCGTCTACGACAAAATGGATAAATTTGATGAAACCATTCAGGCGATGACAAAGGTTCTGGAAGTTGACGCTCACAATGCTGATGCTCTCAATTACATCGGTTACTCCTATGCCGATCGTGGAATAAAACTTGACGAGGCTGAAGAGTTCATCAAAAAGGCAATTGCCATAAAACCGAATGACGGCTATATCACCGATAGTCTGGGTTGGCTTTATTTTAAAAAGGGTATGATCAAAGAGGCGATCCAGGAACTGGAAAAGGCCGTAAAGCTAACACCGGACGATCCTCTTATTGCCGAGCATTTGGGGGATGTTTATGTAGAAGCGGGTATGGTCGAGAAGGCAAAAATCCAATACGAACGAGCCCTCATGATCGACCCCGAGAAAAAAAAACTTAAGGAAAAATTGGAGAAGCTGCAACAGCTCTAAGGCGAAGAAGACCAGTAATCTGCCGCCGAAATCTGCATCACAGGAGCCGGAACCGGTCATAATCCGGCTCCTTCTTCTTTCCCCCCACTGCTCGCGCAGCGGGAACGCGCCGGGAAATCCTTGCGAGGGGTTATATAATTCTATTTGTCCCCCTTCATCTTCTCCAAAAAAGGTTTGATTAGATCTATAGGGATCGGGAACAAGGTTGTTGAGTTATTCTCCGATGCTACCTCCCGAAGGGTCTGAAGATACCGAAGCTGCAACGTCACAGGATTCACCGCCATTACGTCGGCGGCTTCGGCGAGTTTGGCGGCAGCCTCAAATTCACCGGCAGCGTGAATCACTTTTGCCCGCCGTTCCCGCTCGGCTTCCGCCTGACGGGCCATAGCCCGTTTCATCTCATCCGGCAAATCAATGTGTTTTACCTCCACATTCGACACCTTTATCCCCCAGGGATCAGTCTGCTTGTCAAGAATCTCCTGTAATCTTGCATTGATTTTCTCCCGCTCTGCCAGAAGCTCATCCAATTCCGCCTGACCGCAGACACTTCGCAGCGTCGTCTGCGCAAGTTGTGACGTCGCATAAAGAAAATTTTCCACTTCCACGATTGCCTGATTCGGCGTCATTACCCGAAAATAAAGAACCGCATTGACCTTGACGGACACATTGTCCCTGGTGATGACATCCTGAGGAGGAATATCCAGGGTCACCAACCTTAGACTCACCTTTTGCATTTTATCGATCATGGGAATAAGGATGATCAAGCCTGGTCCTTTGGACCCGATGAGTCGCCCCAACCGAAAAATGACACCCCGCTCGTATTCGTTTAAGATCCGGATGGCGCTTGCCAAAAACATCACTATCAAGACCACTAAGACAAGAATCGGTAACGGCATAATAAACCTCCCTCCTATGAAGATTTGTTGGTATTCTTTTTGACCTTAACCTTCAATCCTTTTATTCCTATCACTTCGATCGCTTCTCCTTCTGCGATCACCTCTTCACTGATTGCGTCCCAGTACTCTCCGTGAACAAATGCCTTTCCGGCGGGGTCAATCCGGCTGACAGCCACGCCCTCCATGCCGATCAGTCCTTCCGCTCCCGACGCCGGTTTTCTCAGAAACGCCTTAAAGGCCAACGTCGCAACGGCAATAAAAAAACCGGCAGTGAATACCACTGTTGTAATCAACACCTTTAAGGATACCCGTAGATACGGAGCCGGAGAGTCAAAAAGCATGAGGGAACCCAAAATAAGGGCAACCGTCCCGCCGATACTCAAGAGTCCGTAACTCGTTACCTTAATTTCAGCAAGAAAAAGGACAATAGCGAGGAGTATCATAAGAATGCCAGCATAGCTTACCGAGAGGGTTTGAAAAGAATAAAAGGCTAAAATGAGACATATTGCCCCAATAACACCGGGAAATATCGCCCCCGGATGAGCCAGCTCAAAATAGAGGCCGGCGAGTCCCAGCATCATCAAAATATACGCAATATTGGGATTGCTTAGAGTATCCAATATCCGGTCCCGAAAGTTCATGTCCAGTCTGCGAATTTCCGCCCCTTTCGTTGCCAGGATTATTGACCTGTCGTTTATTTGTATTTCCCGCCCGTCGACCTGCTTCAAGAGATCATCGATGTTGGGGCTGACCAGGTCAATAACCTGTAACTCCAGCGCCTCTGTCGCTTTAATGGAAACGCTCTCCCGTACCGCCTTTTCCGCCCACTCGACATTACGATTTTTTTTCGTGGCAATGCTCTGGATGTAAGCGACGGCGTCATTTTCAACCTTGTCCACCATCTCCCGGCTCATCTTCCCTCCCCCCAAGGCAACAGGATGGGCCGCTCCGATGTTCGTCCCCGGCGCCATCGCCGCTACATGGGCGGCCATGGTAATCATTACTCCGGCAGAAGCTGCCCGCGCTCCGGCAGGACCGACGTAGACGATGATGGGAACCGCTGCGTTGAGAATCCGTTTAACGATTTGTCTCATGGAAGTATCCAACCCGCCGGGAGTATCGAGCTGAATGATCAAGCACTCTGCTGACTCCTTCTCACTCGTATCGATACAGGTTTCAATGTATTCCGCGGCAACCGGATTGATGACGCCTTCGATCTGGGCAAGGTTTACCGTGCGATCCAAAGCGAAGAGAGCCGCCGGACTCAAAAGTACGAACCAGAGAAAAAAGAGTATCGTCCCTTTGTAAATTTTCTTATTCATCAAGCATTATCCTCTAATAACTTCTGAACACGTTGCATGTCCTGCCAGACCTCCCGTTTCCACTGGGGATTCCGCAGTAGGGAAGCAGGATGATAGGTCGGCACAACCGTGCAGTTGTAAGCTTCATGGATCGTACCCCGAAGGCTGGAAATCTTCTCCGTGGTACCCAACAACGTCTGGGCTGCGAATTTACCCAGGGCGCAGATAACCCGGGGCCGAATGACATCGAGCTGTCTGAGTAGAAAGGGAAAACAGGCCTGAATTTCATCAGACTTCGGATCCCGGTTATGCGGAGGCCGGCACTTGACGACATTAGCTATGTAGACATCCTCGCGCCTGAGATTTATCGCGTGTATAATTCGGGTCAACAGCTGGCCCGCCTCCCCCACAAAGGGTCGCCCGGCTAAGTCTTCGTCTCTGCCAGGCGCCTCACCCACAAACACAAGGGAAGCAGTGGGACTGCCCTCGCCGAAAACGATTGCCTTTCGCGAGACAGCCAAATCACATCGTGAGCACCCCTGGACTTCACGATTCAGGCGATCGAGAGAATCGGGAGTGCCTACATCCCGCAAAGAGACTTTTTGAATCAACCTGTCAAGCTCTTCGCCGACTTCTTCGATTTCCGCAAACGAAAGGCTCTCCATTCCCATACAACAACGACTTTGGAGGAATCCGGAGAGGTCATTCACGATCTCGGCTAACTCTTTCAGGTGTTCGCTGTTCATGCCCACCATTCCGATTACCCTCGGCGATTTGCTTTAATCGCCATAATCTTATCAAGAATCCGCTGCGCAATCAGTTCCTTACTCGCTTTTGCAATCTCTTCCGGAGCTCCATCAGGAGTTAGCAGGGTAACAATATTCGTCTCGCTATCAAACCCTGCTCCCGGTTTGGTGACATCGTTAGCTACCATGAGATCGACATTTTTGGCCGTAAGCTTGCCGCGTGCGTTCTTAAGAAGATTTTCGGTTTCAGCGGCAAATCCGACGATAAAACAAGAGCCTTTGTCCCTGCCCATTTCCCATAGGATATCGGGATTCCTAACCAGCTTAAGTGTAAAAGAATCATTCTCTTTTTTGATCTTGTTATGTGCTTGCTGTGCCGGGCGATAATCACTCACTGCCGCCGCCATGATCACAGTAGTCATCGCTTTATATCGTTTAAGGGTTTCTTGGTACATCTCGGTCGCGGTAAAAACCGGGATTGTTTTTATCCGCTGGGGAGGATCGAGAGACGCAGGACCCGTAATGAGGGTAACCTCCGCCCCCCGGGTTGCTGCAGCCTGGGCGAGAGCATATCCCATCTTTCCCGAAGAACGGTTGCTGACAAAACGAACCGGATCGATAGGCTCCTGAGTCGGCCCCGCCGTGACAAGTATCTTTTCCTCTTTTAAATCGTTGGGCCCCATGATCATCGTAATGTCATGAAGGATATCCTCCACCTCCGACATCCGTCCTGTTCCTTCCCAGCCGCAGGCTAATTCTCCTTTATCCGGGCCCACAACATAAAACCCGCGCGCCTTGAGTGTTTGGAGGTTCTCCTGAGTGACGGAGTTGGTGTACATATTAACGTTCATCGCGGGGGCAAGAAGCACAGGCGCCTTGGTTGCAAGTACCGTGGTAGAAAGGAAATCTTCAGCCAATCCGTGAGCAAATTTTGCGATCACATTGGCGGTGGCAGGGGCCACAACCACAAGATCTGCTTTATCCGCCAGAGAAATATGAGCGACGTCCGCCGTCATCATGGGAGCAAACATCTCGGTGATCACCGGGTTATTGGAAACCGTCTGGAAGGTAAGAGGCGTTACAAAATGTTGAGCATGTTCTGTCATCACCACGCGAACTTCAGCTCCGGCTTTCCGCAATCGGCGAACTAATTCCGGGATCTTATAAGCGGCGATACCCCCGCTGACACCTATAACGACCGTCTTATTGTGCACGATAGTCTGTTCCGAACTGCTTGAAACCATTTTATCAAAGGATTTTTATATAGTTGAGAATATCATGATTCTTTTTTTAGTTACAAGATAAAATCCCGCCTCCCCGGTTATCATGAAGGAAATCCCTGACTATGTCTTCAGCGTAGGCTGGCGATTTCCAGGGATCCTTTACCCACCGGATGCTCTGATCGGCTCGAAACCAGGTTATCTGCCGCTTCGCATATCTCCTGGTGTCACGCTTCATGGTCTCCAGGGCTTCCTTAAGCGTCGCGCGGCCGTTTATAAAAGAACACATGTGCCGATATCCCAATGACTGCATCGATTTTAATTCACCGTCATATCCCCGGGCAAGTAACGAGCGCACTTCACCTACCAACCCGTCGGCAACCATCTTTTCACATCGCTCTTCAATACGCCGGTAGAGGCTTTCCCGCTCCGACTCCAAGCCGATTTGCAGACATTCGTATCCGACTTCTCGGAAATTATGTCGTGCGTGGTGCAGAGAAAGAGGCACTCCCGTAAGCTGGTAAATTTCCAGGGCCCTGATTGTGCGGAAGGTATCATGAGGATGAATGTGACTCGCAGACACCGGATCAACGCGTTTCAACTTTCCATAAAGATATCCGGCCCCGTGGTATTCCTCTTGTTCCCGAAAGCCCTGTCGCAATGATTCATTCCCCTCTGATTGGGGAATAAGTCCCCTAATCAATGACTTAATATAGAGACCGGTTCCCCCGCACACCACGGCATTTTTACCTTTTTCCCAAATGCGGACAATGGCATTCCGTGCTAACACCCGATAACGGCCAGCGCTGAACGTTTCATCCGGGTCGACCACATCGATAAGATGATGGGCTACTTTTGCTCTCTCCTCGACCGTCGGTTTGGCGGTTCCGATATCCATGTAACGGTAAACCTGCATCGAATCGGCTACCACAATTTCTCCGTTGATCCTCTGCGCCAATTCTAAAGCAAAAGGAGTTTTCCCTACCCCTGTTGGTCCCACAATAACAACGATCTTGCCCTCTGACATGCTTGTTCCCATCAACGAGTTCTCAGGCATCGGAAACGTCTTTTTATAGTACCACTTTTTCAGTAGACAGCAACCCCTTTCTATGGTAGGAATCGATAAAAACAGCCGTGAAACTGAATAGTTCCCTGACCATCATCCCACTCCCGTATCAGCAGTATTCACCATGCGGCCTGCCTTTGACCAGACGTCTTTTTACGCTCAGCGTTCTGACCGGATTTCGGAGGTAACGTGAAAGCTACGGTTGCCGCACAAGAACATATGGAGATCATACAGCCATGATTGAAATGGTAGGAATTGTCGCCAAAACCAACAAGGTTGAAGCCATAAACGCCGCAGGCACGCTTACTCATTGGCTTCAATCGCGCGGCGTGGAAGTAGTCCTTGATGATACGCTCAAGACAATTCTTAAGGCGAGATGTCGGGCTTTATCCGACGTTGCGAGAGCCGATATGGGAATCCTGGTGGTGCTGGGTGGTGACGGAACCCTGCTGAGCGCCGCACGGTTGATCGGTGGCAGCGATGTTCCCATCCTTGGAGTAAATCTGGGAGGCATGGGGTTCCTTACCGCCTTCAGCCTTGATGAACTCTATCCGTTTATGCAAAAGTTCTTTTCCAACGATTATGAAACGGAAGAACGAATGATGCTCAGCAGCACCATAATTCGGAATAACGCCGTGCTGGCCGACTATTCGATCCTCAATGACGTAGTTCTTGCCAAGGCAGCCATAGCCCGCCTTTTGGATCTGGAAACTACTATTGATAATTACTATCTCACCCGTTTCAAGGCTGACGGCCTCATAATTTCGACCCCCACCGGATCGACTGCGTATTCCATGTCTGCGGGGGGACCCATTGTCTTCCCGTCCCTGCGCGCAATCATCGTAACCCCTATCTGCCCGCATACTTTAACCAACCGCCCTATCCTGGTACCCGATTCGGCGCAGATAAACATAACCATCAGTCCCGGCAATGAAGATGTCTTTTTGACGTTTGACGGTCAGGTCGGACAGAGACTGAAACCTCATGATCAGGTAAGTGTCAGAAAGGCAGACCACTCTATCCGGCTTATCAAGTCACCCTTCAAAGACTATTTCGAACTCCTCAGAACAAAGCTTCGTTGGGGCGAACGGTAGACCATGTTGACCGACCTCCAAATCAAGAATTTTGCCATTATCGACGACCTTCACATTCCTTTTTCTCCGGGACTTACCATCCTCTCGGGAGAGACCGGGGCCGGAAAATCCATCATCGTTGGGGCATTGAACCTGATCCTTGGAGGCCGAGCAGCCGGAGACCTTATCCGGACGGGTGAAACCGAAGCGATTGTGGAAGCGGTCTTGGATATATCGGGAGATGCCTCCTTTCAGCAGAAGCTGGTTGAAAAAGACCTGGCAAAAGAAAAAAATGCCACTATCCTCCTCAAACGCACCATCTCCCGTGAAGGTAAAAATAAAATCCTGATCAACGGAAATCTTGTCACCCTTGGAATGCTCACCGATCTAACCGAATCATTGCTCACCATCACCGGTCAGCATGAACATCAAGAGCTTCTCAGACCCCAAAACCATATTGACGTATTGGATACGTATGGCGGTCTTATGCCGGTTAGAAATGAATACCAACGCCATTTTCGGGCGCTGCAGCAGCTGAAACAGGAAATAGAAGCTATTCAGGCCCAAAAAACCCGAGAAGCGGAACGGTTGGAACTCATCTTGTTTCAGAAGCGCGAAATTGAAGATGCCCACCTCGTTCCCGGTGAAGAAGAAGAGTTGACATCGAAAAAAACGATTCTTCAAAACGCAACCAAATTGATAACCACGGCTCACATGCTTTATGAGGCCATCTATGCCGGAGACAGCGCGATTATATCCCTTTTGAGTAAAAATACCAAGGATTTAAAGGAATTAACGGATATAGATGTTCAGGTGGCACCGTATGTCGAGACGTTGGAGTCCGTAATTGTCCAATTAGAGGACCTCTCCGGCGCGCTCCGTGATTACAGTCGAAAAATCCACTTCGCCCCGCAAGAAATAGAACAGATTGAAAGCCGTCTTGACTTGCTCCATCGACTAAAACGAAAATACGGAAAAACTGTTGAGGGAATTGTTGAATACCACAAAACGATTGCAGTGGAAAGGGAACAAATTTCACAACGAAGTGACCATCTTGCAGACCTTAAGGAACAGTACGAACAGGTATCGAACAAAGCCGCTCTCCTGGCGCAAGAACTTTCTCGCCAACGGCGAAAAACTGCAGAGAACCTCCAGTCAGCGATGGAAAAAGAGTTGCAGTCTCTCGGCATGCCTGACATTCGGTTCTCTACCGCAATAAAGCAATCTCAGACCGGCACGTTGGATGAAAAGGGACTCGATCAGGCCGAGTTTCTTCTTTCTCCCAATCCCGGGGAAGCATTGCGTCCCTTGGCCCGCATTGCGTCCGGCGGTGAACTCTCCCGGGTTATGCTTGCGTTTAAGAACCTCTTCGCTCGGCAGGAAGAAGTGTCTTTGCTGGTCTTCGACGAGGTTGACTCCGGTATCGGCGGGGCGACCGCTGATAGTGTCGGTCAGAGACTATATGAAATATCAAAGTTCTATCAGATAATTTGCATTACCCATCTGCCGCAAATTGCCTGTTACGGCGACAACCATTACCTTATCACCAAAACGATCGAAGACGGTCGCACCAAGGCCAAGGTGATGCTGCTCGATTTTGAGTGCCGAGTAGAGGAGATCGCTCGGATGCTCGGCGGCACTGCAATAACACCGAAAACGCGTACGTTAGCTCGAGAGATGGTCACTGGATCGAGAAAAATAAACAGGAACAGCTAAGTATTAAACGAGGAAGTTATGAAGATTCGAGTGAGAAAAGCCCGCATCGCTGATGTCAAAGGGATACACGCCCTGCTCACCAAGTATGGCAAGGAAAATCAACTTCTGTCTCGCTCCTTGAGTGAACTCTACGACCAGTTGCGCGATTTCTTTGTCTGCGAGGATGAAGAGGCTCAGTATAAACTCTTGGGAATGTGTGCCATGCACATCTGCTGGGAGGATATCGCCGAAATACGATCTCTGGCAGTCTGGCCTGAATATCAGGGCAAGGGGATCGGGTCAAAACTTGTAGATGCGTGCTTATCGGAAGCAGTCACCATCGGCATTTACAAAATCTTCGTTTTGACCTACAAGCCGAGCTTCTTTGAGAGGATTGGCTTTGAAGGTATCGACAAGGCAGAACTCCCTCACAAGGTATGGGCGGATTGCCTCAAGTGTCCGAAGTTCCCTGACTGTGATGAGGTTGCCTTGCTGCTCAGTCTTTGATCTTTGGCACCAGTCCCCAAAAACTGATCCGTTTTTCGTCAAGGGACGATGGTCGTGGATCTGACACCATCGCCAACCTCGATGGCGCTTATCCCCGCCCAGCTTCCTCCCTCCTTAATTTTGGTGCTATACAAAGCAAAGGCTGCGACCCCCGCTGGATCGGCGGTTATTTCAACCTTTCCGCCGTTTCCTTCTCCCCCGTTAAGAAGAGACAGAAGCTCGATCGTTTTCATCCCCCGGGCAGGAATAGTATAGGCATGCGGTGTATCCGCCGTGCCGTCTTTTTGAACGTAGGTAAGCGTAACGGTCGTACTGTCGGCATTGGGATTACAGATATAGAAGACGGTATCAAAATCCTCCGTTTGGGCCACGTGCGGAACGTGCAGGGTGGTGGCTACCGACGCTACCATGGGAATGTCGGCCATGGCGTCGGATCCGCTTCCGACAAAGCAGAGGCCGGTAAGGGGCTGATCGGAATCGACCTGCATCCAGCCGTCTTCAATTGACTGGGTAGTTATCACATAGCAAACCTGTCCTCGCGGATCTATATTTTTTTCCTGTTTCTCAGACACAATCCCATCAGTGCTATACACCGTTACCGAAACCGTGGCCGCTGAGGCAGCATTGCTGTTCGAAAGCGCCACCCCTGTCCAGTACCCGCTTGTTTGGGTGAAGTAGGGAAGGTAATAGGAATAGGGACTGCTGCTGCCATTCAGGCCTTCATCGTAAGCCTCATAAGAATACCCCCCCCCTCCCGAAGAGGCAATCCTGACCGGAACCATTACCAATGAAGAATAACCGGCAAAGGCACCAGTGCTGCCGTCATTAGAGAGATCGAGAGTCATTTCAGTCACCTGGGTCGTAGAGGTCATTTCAACCAAAAACAGCCGGAATTCATCGTAATTATTTCCGTCAAAAACAAACGTGACCCTCTCGCCGTTAGCGAACTGGATATAATCCGCTGCATGGTATTTCACGTTCCCAACGCTGGTTACAGGATAGGAAGGCCACGTATCAGACAAGGAAATACCGCCGGGACTGATAGCTGTTATATCGAGACCGTTATAGCCGTATTTCCCAGACCCAATCGAGGGATCGTCCAGGTAATTGGCCAGGGTCCATTCTGCAAAGACCGTGTCAAAATCACTGAAGTACCCTTTGGCCGCAAGGGATGACGTTATACCAGCGGTTCCATTGTCGGGATTTTGGGTAAGGTGGGTGACAAAGGGGCTGCCTCCGTAATTTTCCCAAAGATAGAACAGAAACAAATAGACCTGTCCGTAGTCAGACAATGCTCCTGCCCAGCTGGTCAAACTGTTATCCGGAGCAGCGAGAAAATATCGCACGTTGCTATTGTGCCCGTAGCCGCAGAGAAATTCCGCCAGTGTTGCGCATCCCTCATCTATCCAAGAGTGTTCATCCGGATCGCGGGAGTAATGAATCATGTGCTGAAATTCATGAGCCAAATTGCCGTAAAACATCGTTGGGTTAGTGACCGGATCGCCGGGGTAAATATCCATATAAACCATTTCTCGGAGGTTGCTGTGGGCATCGTAGTATTCATTCGTGGGATCGAAATAGCCTGCCGTCCATCCCTCTGATCCCGGATAACCGTCCTGTATATCCATGAGAAGAATCGTCACGCGGTGATCTCCGTCAACATCAGGCTCAGTCCCGAATATACCGGTGTCAGTAGGATATATGGTGGTGTCAAATTCACTGGCCGCGTTGTTAATGGCCGTTGCCGATATCACCCATCCGTTTTCCACATATACATAGCAGTGAGTCCCTACTTTTTTGAGGGTAGCAAGAATTTGATAATACTGTCCGGTCTCGAAGTTATACGCCCAAAACACCTGCTGTTGCCCCACAACTACCCGTAAAGGGTAGCCAAGCGAATCCACTCTTCCTGAATCCATTAAAATCTGCGAGGAAATTCTGGTCGGCTCACCGTACTGCTTGTATAATTTCTGCTTTTTCTCATGGAAAAAATACGTTCCGCATACTCCCGGCGTCTCCACGGAATAGGGATCTCCCGCATACCCCTTGCAACACAGAATAAATATGCTCCCCCCGGTAACGAGGACAAAAAGCATCATGCTGCCAATTCTACGTTTCATCGTCACTCCGATTCGCGCTTATGGGGTGATATTCGTAAACAAGGAACCCGGCTGAAGAATAACGAAATCGTTGGTCGGTAATGACTTTTCCTTCAAGCCTCACACCTTGACCTTGCAGACGCCGCAACCCCGGTACCGTATCTCCCCTCAATGTATAAACCTTGCCATCCCTGGTCTCAAGAGCCAACTCAGCAAATGGCTCATTGCCAACCAGATAAAGCCTTCCCTCAATGAAGGTGGACTCATCCTCATCGGGCCCACCAGCACCGTGACACCCCACAAGGAGCATCCCCAGGCACAAACAGGGCAACAGGAAAGACCGCGGTCCCCGAAACATAATATCTATATCTATCATACAAAGTCAAAAAAGAGTGAAATTTTATGCCGCCAGTTCTTCCTTGAGCGCTGATTTATGTTACCCCGCCGCCCCTTCTTCGTCGGCCGCGTCACCGGCTTCTTGTCTATTCGCCTTCATATTAAGGAGGTCCACAAAGGAATTTAAGAGGGAGAAAAGAAAACCCGTAGCGCCTTCGCTGCGATCTGCAAGGTCTTGTTCTCCCGGAGCATCAAAAAGAGCATCGGCCACAGACTTAATGCCAAACGGGAGCCCGGAAATCCGGACCACAGTAATTCTGTCAGACAACCAACGGTGAAATACCACGGGTTCTCCATAGGCTTTTCGGTTTCTATGGAGCTAAATTTTTTGATCCTTTTTCCGTATTCTTTTGAAACCTTCGATGAACAACAAAAAACATACAGACGGCAAACCCCTTTATCGCCTGATCAAAGCTTCACTCAATTCAACAATGAAGGCAAGCAGTTCCGGCTGATCCTTGCCGCGCTTTAACATCGCTATGTCCCCCTGGTCCGGCACCAATCCAAGTGCGGGCGAGCGTTGTTTGCTATGACATGCACGCCGCCAATGATAACAAGAGGAGGTATTGGCGATGAAAATCAGGACATATTATGGAACGCCTCGATATGCATGGCGAAGCCCTTTCGATGGGATTGACCGTATCCGCCGGGAATTAGTGCGCATGCTTGAAGACCTGAACGCGGTCCCGAAGTGGGAACCTCCCACCGGGGTTTTCCCGCTCACCAACATTACGGAGGACAACGACAATTTTCACCTGCGTGCTGAACTTCCCGGCATCAACGCCAAGGACATCGATATCTCGTTGACCCGCAACACCTTGTTGATTTCCGGGGAGCGAAAGATCGCTCCGGAAAATGAGAAGTAAGGTACCATCGTCGGGAACGAGTGTGGGGAGCCTTTCGCTACGCCATCAAGCTGCCGATTGCCATTGATGCTTAAAAGATAGAGGCATGGTGCGCCGCTGATTTGCTCACCGTAATATTGCCCAGGGCCGAGGCCACCAAACCAAAACAAATTGCGATAAAGGCTTGTGAAAAACAATGTTATATTATGATGTAAGGGTGGGATCTATCATGGCTGAAATCCAGGTAAAGATATCCAGGTAAAACAAAACCCGAAGATAGCCACTCCGGTTGAGCAAACCAAGCCAGCACTGGTCTTTACTCCGTTGGTCGATATCTTTCAAACCGGCAAAGAAATTACAGTCCTCGCGGATATGCCCGGGGTGAAGGCGACGGACCTCAGGATTGATCTGATGAACGATGTTCTTACCCTGATCGGCGATATGACCGCGCCTGAGCTGCGGACCGAAGAAACTTGATAACCGGTACGACCAACAGGTGCACACTAACCGTAAGCGTGGAATATGCGCGCGTAATATAAGCAGTGCAGGGACACCGCTATAGGACCTCCACCAGCTCGATATCAAACGTCAGGTCTTTCCCGGCCAAGGGATGATTCCCGTCTAAGGTCACACTCGCCTCAGTGATTTCAGTGACGGTCATCACGATCATCCTCCCTTCTTCCGGGGTCAGCTGCAAACGCTGGCCAACTTCAAGGTTCAAATACGACGGAAGTTCTCCGCGATCAACAACGACAATCAATTCCTGGTGATAAGAGCCGTATGCTTCTCCCGCCACAATCGTCGTGCTTTTCAATTCACCCACGTCCATACCGACGATCGCCTGTTCAAATCCCTTGATTATCTCACCTTCGCCGATGGTAAACTGCAGCGGTTCGTTTCCGGTGGAAGTATCAAACACGGTACCGTCATCATATTTCCCGGTGTAATGAACCCTTACGGTGTCGCCGCTTTTTGCCTGTACCATTTTTATCTCCTTTTACGTGGGGACCACTGGGGTGGGGACGGAAAGGTTCTGCCTTTGCTGTCATAGAGGAATCTTCACACTGCACCACCCAACGATACGAAGTACATCTGCATCAATGGTTCTTAATATCTTCGATATCCACCGCCTCGTTGGCTGCTTTTCGGGGGACGAGCTTCAGCAACTCTGATGGTGCGGCCTTCATATTCGGTACCGTCCAGCGCATCCTTGGCTTTGTCAGCCTCTGCAGGGTTAGACATCTCCACGAAACCAAAACCTTTGTACTCGATTACATTAGCGTTCTTCACTTCCCCGAACTTGGAAAACAGTATCTGCAACTGCTCGGATGTTACGGCATAATTAAGATTGCCTACATACAATTTATTCCCTTGCATTCTAGCCTCCTTTTGTGGGTTGCTCTCTTCCGCGATAATGTTTCTGCGAAAACAGCGGACGTGACTGCGTTCCAGTCCTTTAACATTATTGCATGAAGAGAAGGCTGGTTAAACGTGGGATCTAGATGCCTCAATTGCGAACGCTTTTCAATCCGCTCAGTTTAGGCTGGCTATGAGCTCTCAGATTTTTTTCCCTCTAACGATAAGCTCATATCGGAAGAACCCCCGCAATAAAAAAGCCGCACGGTTTATCATCTTCACCTTGCGGCCAAAATTACCACTACCCCTTCCACCGTCTGCGTGTAATCTCCTATATGCTTTTTAGAAAACATCAATGTCAGCGGTTTGTCAATAGAAATCGTCCCTCACCCGGCATGGGCACCATTGAAATCCCCTGCAAATCCCACAAGACAATGATCGCCTTGGTTCTTGATTTGACGGTTCGTCGCCACCACACGAGAGACAACGGAAGGTTGTTCGGCAATACCGTTCGCGCCGTGGGCCGAGAGCGCAAGCGACTCTTCCATCACATTCCGCGCCAAATAGTCACCTGTCACAGGTGTCCACCAGAGTCAGTATCCATCTTGTCAAAACAAGGAGAACGAATCGAAATAGAGATCTTCCACTGGCTCCTTTGCAACCTGATTAATGGTTTGAATAAGATGCTTCTTCGCCTCCTCCAGTTTTCCTTTCCTCATGATCTCGTTAACTTCAGGCCTACTCAGAGATAACAGCAATTCATGCCGTAACCGAGGCAATTTGTTGTTAAGGTCATTATACTGCTCCTTGCTGCTACAAGGTATCGACAGCGATAGAGACATGCAGCTTTTTTCAGTGGCATTAGCATAGACACTGCATTGTATCTGACCACGGAATTTTTTTACCGACAAAGTGGAGAGCCTGAAGTCATCCCGATAGTAAAATGAAAGGGAGAGGCAGAGAAGTATTAGAATAATTGTAAAACTGATCAACCAGACGGAAACATAATCTTTTTTCATAACGTTTTGCCTACCGGCTGTGGCTTAATCCGTTGATGATTTTGAAAAAAAAAACGCCTTCAGGCAGTCTCACCTCAAGGCGCATGTGGACGAATATGGACGGCAACCCGGCAATCATGGCCCTTCGGCTTTAGACCCGTGGCTTTGCGTCTCCGCCTTTCGACGAATTTGCCTTTTTCCTTTTGGAAAAGGATAAAACAAAAACACTGCCTCGTCAATCCAAAAAAACATCCAAAAAAACCTGGATGGCCTTTTGGAATGCAAAAATATCCCGCTCAGGTCTCAGTCACCCTTTTCCCCCATCAGCTCCAAAACAGAGAGCGGAATAATCAAAAATAAGAGATCGGTTTATTTGACACACAAAATACAGTCGTCTGGTATTTGACTTATACTAAATATTGTGCTATAATAATTTGTGCAGATTGGATGAGGGGGTGTTGCGTACATGAGACAAAGGGGGTCGCAATTGGGAATAACGCATGATAGGGGAGAATACATGTTACCGCCCACTAAACCCCGACGTGAGGTACACCCTCACGAACCGTTAATACGGTCGCATTTGATTAAGTTGCTGGAAACTCAAGGGATCAAAAGCATAGAGGGAAAGAGCCTGGGCGACTGCTACACTTTCCAATTGATAAAGGTGGCCAGATTCTGGGGGTCAAGCACTGTGAGTGCGATTTTGGAAAGCAGGTAAGGGTATGGCGTTCCTGCGTTGAGAAAAAAAGACGGCTGCTATGCGATAAAAAGATTCTCCGGTTTGGCAGTGTCTTTTCTTGTCGGCTGCTCGTTGGCTTTTTTTACCCGTAAGCATAATTGAATGCTCACGCCTTGGCCGTTACCCTGCTATAATTCAGCCGGGGGAAAACGGACAGAAAATCTGGCTTGTGAAGGAGATTGTACCATGAAACTTGAAAGCCGCGTCGCGATCCTCACTGCGGCAGCAGGAGCGGGAATAGGTCAAGCAACCGCCCGCGCTATTGCACGAGAAGGGGGCACGGTAGTCATTACTGATGTCCATCCTCAACGACCGATGCTTGTTGCCCAAAGCATTCGTGACGAATATGGAGTTGAGGCCTTGGGAATGGAGTGCGACGTGGTGAGGCGGCACGATGTGGATACAGTGGTAAGGAAAACGGTTGAAACCTATGGTCGCGTCGATATTCTTTTCAACAACGCGGGAACGAATCGGCCTGCCAAGATTGTTGAAATGAGCGATGAGGTGTGGGAAGTGGTGGTTAACACCTGCCTCCGGGGCGCATTCTACTCTTGCCGAGCCGTACTTCCCGTTATGATGAAACAGAATTTTGGCCGAATCGTCAACATTGCATCCACCGCAGCGTTTATGGGGCTTGATTTCGGACATTCCCACTACGCTGCGGCTAAGGCCGGGTTGATAGCTTTTACCCGATGCCTCGCCAAGGAAGCAGCACCTTATTATATCACCGCCAACACTATTGCCCCGGGGTTTATCTTTAACGAATTCATCCCTCACCTTTACCCGGAGGAGGAGATCGAACGAATGCAAAAAAGCATCCCGTATCCGCGGAAAGGGGTGCCGGAGGATGTTGCCAATACGGCTCTTTTTCTCATGTCCGACGAAGGAGAGTATATCACCGGGCAAACCATCTGTGTGGCTGGCGGCAGTTGGATGCACTGAGCGACGGGGCTCTTCCCCCGGATCGGGCACCCAAAGGAGGAAGCGACAGGTGCGTGCCTGCGCTAGAAAATTCATCTATTCCCCGAGGAGATAAATATGCACCGCTTGACATTCTTAGGGGCTACCGGGACGGTAACGGGTTCCCGTTTTCTTCTGGAAGCCGATGAGCAAAAACTTCTTATCGATTGCGGGTTATTTCAAGGTCTTAAGGAGAATCGACTCAGAAACTGGGAGCCGTTTCCCCTATCCCCGTCAAAAATTGACCGCATCTTTCTAACCCATGCCCACATCGACCACTCCGGGTACTTACCGCGATTCTGTAAAGACGGGTTTTCAGGAAAAATTCACTGCACGATCGCTACTCATGCCCTCTGCAAAATTATGCTCCCGGACAGCGCTCACCTACAGGAGGAAGATGCACTGTGGGCAAATAAAAAGGGATTTTCCAAACACAAGCCGGCGCTGCCCCTTTACACGGTTGAGGACGCTCAACGGGCGCTCGGCTACTTTGATTCCGTCAACTACGGTGAGGAACTTTTTCCTTCTGACAATATAAGAATAAAATTCAGGGATGCCGGACACATTTTAGGTTCGTCCTTCGTTGACATCAAGCTCACGATTAATGGAGAGAAACGGAAGATAGTCTTCAGCGGCGATCTGGGGAAACCGGGACGACCCTATCTCCGGGATCCGGTTCAGGTTTACGAAGTAGACTATCTGATTCTTGAATCTACGTACGGAGATCGACTGCACGGTGATCGTGACCCCAAAGCAGAGCTAGCGCGAGTGATCAACGAAAGTGTGAAGCGCGGAGGGGTGCTTGTCATTCCTTCCTTTGCGGTGGGTCGGACACAGGAGTTGCTTTTCAGCATTCGCGAACTGGAAGAACAGGAAAAGATTCCTACCCTTCCTGTCTATGTGGATTCTCCCATGGCGATTGATGCTACTACCGTGTTTGAGGAACGAAAAGGAGACTACAACATAAAGGCGAAGGTCTTGGAGTTGAACGGAAAACACGTATTGCAGCCGCGGCTATTGAGGATCTGTAAAGACCGGGAGCAGTCAAAAGCGATCAACCGCGAAACATCCGGGGCCGTCATTATCTCGGCGAGCGGCATGGTCACGGGAGGCCGTATCCTTCATCATTTGGAATACCGCCTGCCGCGACCCCAGGACACGGTGCTTTTCATCGGGTATCAGGCGGAGGGGACCCGGGGCAGAATAATCCTCGAGGGCAAGGGAGAGGTCAAGATTTACGGCCAGAAGATCCCCGTACAGGCAACCATTGAAAGTATCTCCGGGTTTTCCGCCCATGCCGACTACAATGAGATTCTCGCCTGGTTGATGGGGTTTAATCGGCCCCCGCTAAAAACGTTTATTGTCCACGGAGAGCCCGATGCAGCTGCTTCTCTGGCGGAAAAGATTCGCAGCCGATTCGGCTGGGATGTGGTGATTCCGCACCATCAGCAGGGGTTCGAGTTGCAGTAACAGCGCCCGTGCCCGCGTTATACCACAACCGTGTGTTTAATAATCTTTACGACTTCATCCGGGTGATCAACGATATTCACTAAGTCCATATCCTCAGGAGAGATAAAGTTGCTTTTCAGGAGAGTGTTCCTGATCCAATCTCCTAAGGAATTCCAATACCACGATCCTACAAGAATGACCGGAAACGGCTTGATGCGCTTGGTTTGAATCAGGGTTAGGGCCTCAAAGATTTCATCCAGCGTTCCGAACCCCCCCGGCATGCCGATGTACGCCTGGGCATACTTGATAAACATCACCTTTCTCACAAAGAAATATTCGAACTCGAGATTTACATCCACATAAGGATTCAATGCCTGCTCCATGGGCAGAATAATATTCAACCCGATCGATTTGCCGCCGCCTTCCTGAGCGCCCTTATTTCCAGCCTCCATAATTCCGGGACCACCGCCGGTGATGATATGGTATCCGTTTTGGGCCAGCTTTTTGGCGATCTCCACCGTCTTTTCATAAATCTCATCCCCGGGGTTTGCCCGGGCGGAGCCAAAAATCGTAACACAGGGATACAGGTCGGAGAGGGCATCAAACCCTTCGACAAATTCAGCCAGAATTTTAAACATCCGCCAGGAATCGCCTTTGGTCAAGGCGTCGAGGAGAAACTGTCTTTCTGTCATTGACCCACCTCGTTCGGGATAGAGATGATATTGGAGGAGTCCGGGATACTGCGCAGGCGCATCATTTCCCCCTCTTTAATTATCCAATGCTATTCTTATACTATAAGCGCCGCCATTATCAAAAACATAATCATACAGCTTTTTGCAATGGTGAGGATTTTCGTCGAATTGAAACGTGGTGGCCGGTTCGACATTTTGCAGCGTGTTACCGAGTACTGATGCGACTTTGCCTTGGTTGATGATGGCAATTTTCACCCTTGACAAACAGAAGGGGAAATACAATATCGCTTATACAGCATGGCAGCCAAACCGAGAAAAACAAAAATATGAAGATGACTATCGACACGAAAAGATTCAATTCACCTTGCAGCGCCATGATAATATGAAAAAGAGATGCCCAGGTGCTGAGGAGGACATGCCCCGAATGGGGAAATTTTGTGGTTGGTCGAACGCATGCCACAGTGGTGCCGAGAAATGCGAGCGGGTTGATAAGCCACCATTTTTCAATAAATCCGATGTGAATTTCTTTGTTAGGCAGGTCGAGAAGCACTTCTCCCATAAAGGGAATAATTGAGTCGCTTAACGTGGCAATACCGATGGAACCCACATAGCCGATGACAAACAATACCCAGAGTCTGTATTTCTTCCGCATATGCAAACTGTACATTGAGGCGGTAACCAGGGCACTCAGCAGGACATGGGCAGGATGAAGCACATAAAAAATCTTATAGGAAACATCGTGCGGAAGGTTATGAAAAAAGAGCATGATTACGATCCCGGTAACCGCCCCGAAGATGGTAAAGGGTGAATGATTTTTCAGTTCGTGAATAATCTCTTTTATCATCTATTTTTCCTGCAAGTTGGACACGTTCCGGAAAAGGTGACTTTCAAATTGTCAACTTCGTACCCCTCGGCCATGGGGAAAAGACTCTTGAGCGCATCAAAATTAAGGGGCTCTAAACAAATCGTCTCGTCGCACTCCTTACAACAGAAATGCGGATGTAATTGATGGTGTTGGCAGGCAAGTTCAAACAGTTCCGATCTGTTTTCCTCTTTTACCGAACGGAGAACCCCGTGGTCCCGAAAAAGATTTAGTACGCGATAGATCGTCACGAGATCAATAGAAGCGAACCGTGATAATTTCTTATGCAATCTATTTGCATTAATAAGCGCACCATCTTTAATGAGCTCCTCTAAGATAAGGATCCGTTTACCGGTTGCCCTAATACCTTTTTTAGCAAGAATTTCATTGGGGTTACATTTTTCTTGGGCCATAATTCACTTCTTAGGAAATAATTTACTGAATTACTATTCATATAAAATAAATGCAAATAAATTGCAAATTGCAGGAAACAATCCCGGAACGTCGAAACCGGGGTTGTCCGAATTATCTCCTTTTAGCAATGGGGAAAATTTTCGCTTCCACCGCGTGAAGACAAGCCCATCTGAGGCGGAAAAAAGTGAGGGCAGACCTTAGATTGCTTCGATGGTAGACGGAGGCTTTCTCGTGATATTGTACGTTACGCTGACGACACCCAAAACCTCTGAAGTTATACGGGTCCCTAAAGCCAGCAGACGATCATAGGGAAGGTTCGTCGGAATGCCCGTTTGTGCATCGTCACTCTCCCAGCATCGAACCTCTATCTGCATTCCAAAATCACGTCTGCCGGCGCGAACGCCGGTGACCCTGTCTTCGTGGAGAATCGCGAAGTACTGGAAAGCCCCGGAAGCCTGCAGCTCATCCTCAACAATGGCGGTTGCCTGACGTACGATTTCGACTCGCTCCGGGGTAACTTCGCCGATAACCCGTGCCGCCAAAGCCGGACCAGGAAACGGCGGCCGCCGATAGAGTTCTTCCGGGAGTTTGAGTGCTCTCCCGAGATCCCGTATTGCCGGTTTTCGGAGCTGGAGCAAGGGTTCGATAATCTTGTATCCGTATTCCTTTTGTGGGTCGATGCCGAGCTGCTCGATAATGTTGTGCTGTCTCTTGATTCCAGCCACGGTCTCCTCAATGTCCGTATAATTCGTCCCCTGCAGCACGTAGGAGGCATTACTCTGCATTACCAGCTGTGCGAAGACAAGGGCGTAGAAAGTTTGGGTAATGGCTTCTCGCTTTTCTTCAGGATCGGTTTTGCCCCGAAGGGCGTCAAAAAATTGTTTTTGCGCGTCAATGATCTCCACCTCCACCCCTAATGTCTTAAACAAGGCGACAACATGCTGCGGTTCGCCAGATCTCATGAGGCCACTGTCAATAAAATATGATTTGAGCCGACGCCCCAACGCCTTGTGGCCGAGCATGGTAACCACTGAAGAATCAACCCCTCCTGACAGCGCATTGACTGCCAGGCCATCGCCAACGAGCGAGGAAACCTCCTGCGATTTCTGTTGAATAAAATCTTCCATCAATAGGCCTTCCCGGGTTATTTCTTTTATTTCCATTACACCCTCCTGAATCCTCTAAAAATAGTTTTGCCGCTCTCTCACCTGGCAGCGTGGCAGTGTAACAGGTTCTATCATATCCCGGCTTCGCGAGGCAACTATTTTGTGTCCGCCGGCGTTTGAATTGCTAAAGAGACGCCCTTTTGTCCTTGACAAAAATTCAGTTATTTTCATATATTGCTATAATCTCGCATGTATCAGGCTGAACCGGTTCATCGCCGCGCAACAATCAAGACTGAGCCTCTCGGAAGCCGGGGGAACAAGCGTTTCCTGCCGATGGGAGGAGGCGGTGAGCAAGCAAAAAGGTGCGTTTTTTTGAATGCTTAGTACCAACGTGGTAAACAATCTGCCCCCTGGTTCCCCTTCAAAATCACTGCTTGAGACGTACCCAGCGGAGCAGTATCATGATACCATTAATTACCTTTTCGGGTTGCAACGGTTCGGAATCAAACTCGGCTTAGAAACGATGCGGCTGATGCTCCGGGCTTTTGGAAACCCTCACCACAATTTTCGAAGCGTACACATTGCCGGATCAAACGGGAAGGGCTCGGTTGCCGCATTCGTGACAACCATACTCCGCACCGCCGGTTATCGCACCGGGTTGTACACGTCTCCCCATCTCTCTGACTTTTCCGAGCGGATCCGAATCAGCGGAAAAAGCATAGCCTGGGATGACGTGGTTCAGCTTACCCGTCGTATCAGAAGCAAGCAGCACGAGGTGGCTGCCGACAATGGCCTGGCGGAAAGGTCTTCCTGTGTAACCGCCATGACTTTTTTCGAATTTACTACCCTCATGGCCTTCCTGCACTTTGTCCAAAAGCAGGTTGACCTCGCCGTTGTGGAAGCGGGGATGGGGGGAAGACTGGATGCTACCAATGTGCTTACGCCGGTTGTCTCGGCGATCACTACCATTACCGGAGAGCATCGGCAGTTTCTCGGAAAAACCCTTGCGGAGATCGCTCGAGAGAAAGCGGCGATTCTCAAACCCGACGGGGTTGTGATCACCGGAGCCACCCAGCCGCAGGTGTTGGCGGCAATTCGTTCCCGAGCAAAGGAGACGCGGAACACCATGTATTGCCTCGGAAAAGATATCCGCGTCGCGCGAACCGGTGAGGCGATTTTTGATTACCGGGGAATCTTCAGTTTCTATCATCAGCTTAGAATCAGCATGATGGGGGAGTATCAGGTGACTAATGCCGCGCTGGCGGTCGGCATAATAGAAATATTGAGAACCTGCGGATATGATATCCCTGGGGAGGCGGTCAGGGAGGGACTAAGAAACACAAAATGGCCGGGCAGGATGGAAATAGTGAATCACCAACCGCTGGTTTTGTTGGACGGAGCACATAATCTGGATGCCGTAAAACAACTCGCCAAAGAACTGAAAACGTCTCTGCGGTATCGCAGACTCTGCGTTGTTATCGGAATAATGAAGGATAAACCGATTCGCGCGATGCTCAGGCGGATCGTTCCCTTGGCCGACCATGTCATTCTTACACGTCCCCGCTTGGAGCGGGCGGCCTCGTTGTCAGCGCTCTTTAAAGTTGCGCGGGAGTTTGCATCAACCATGGAGATTGTGGATGATGTCAAAGAGGCGGTTCGCAAAGCACTATCATGGGCGAACCAGGATGATTTGGTTTGCGTAACCGGTTCCTTATTTACCGTAGGAGAAGCGCGGGAGTTATTCTATGATCGGGTGGACGTGTAACATGAAAATAACTGTTTTCTTTCGGGCTGTTGCCCTTTTTCTCCTTCTTCTTATGCCACAAACCAGTGCCGAGGCTGCTTTCTCGCCCGGCTCGGAGGCGAAGAGTGAAACAGTTCCTGTTGAACTGACTGCTGATTTCATGAGTTACGATCGCCAGCGAGAGGTGTTTCGGGGGGAGGGAAATGTAATAATTCACCAACGAAATCAGACGCTGACGGCGGATGTGGTCGAGTATAACCAGCTGACCCAGACGGCCCGAGCAAAAGGAAGCGTGGTCTACACCGAAGATAATGATAGGTTGGAATGTGACTTCCTGGAAATCAACTTGGAAAGTAAATCCGGTTATGTAGAGCACGGCGAGCTTTATTATGATAAAGAGAATTTTTATATCCGAGGAACCCACCTCGAAAAGCTCGGTGAGAATCACTATCGGATTGAAGAGGGTAACTTCACTACATGTGATGGCAAGCGGCCAACGTGGAACTTCACCTGTAAAAAGGCTGACGTTACCGTCGAGGGATTAGCAAAGGTACGGGGAGCAACGTTTCGGGTAAAGAATATCCCTTTTCTCTATTTCCCGTATTTCGTCTTCCCCGCCAAGGCGAAACGACAGAGTGGGTTGCTGATGCCCTCAATCGGCAGTTCCAGCACCGAAGGAGTGACATTCAATAATGCTTATTACTGGGCACTCTCACCCCAGCAAGATGCTACCTTCTACCTGGATCTAGCCTCAAAAAAAGGGGTGGCAATCGGAGCAGAGTATCGGTATGTCTCCAGTGAAACAAGCGAAGGAAGATTCTTCGGATATTTTAGTGAGGAAAGCAGCAGTTATCGAGAGGAAAAGTATTCACAATTGCTTGACCGGGAAAAGGAACGGTGGAACCTCTTTTACGAAGGGAAAAAGGATTTTTCCGACGATTTCTTTGCCCGCGCCAAGGTGGATTTGATCAGCGACCGGGAATTTTATAAGGACTATCAAAGTCAGACCAGCCTCAGGACAGCGGAGAGAACCAAAACTACCGCCTTTGTCACCAAGCACTGGGGATGGCTTGGACTTACGGGTGATGTTGAATACAATAAGGATCTGTTGAAAAGCAACGGGGAAACAGTGCAACGGTATCCGCAGATTTTTTTCACCGGCCTCCCCCGATTGATCACGCGCACTCCGTTCTATTTCAGCTTCGATTTAGCATACAATAATATAAACCGCGACAAAGGAGTGGAAGGCAGCCGTGTTGATGTAAATCCCCGGATCACCCTTCCACTGCGATTCCTGAAGCATTATCTCCTACAATCGGAAATCGGTTTCCGGGAAACCGCATACTTTGATACCAGTAAGGATGACGGTCTTGATGACAACCGGGGCCTCTTTCAGTTTCGCACCGAGCTTTCCACCAAACTTATGAAAATATATGAGCGGAAAGGGAAACATCCTGCGAAATTCCGACACTCCATTGAACCGGAGATCTCTTACACGTACATTCCGGATGAGGGGCAGGATGACCTCCCGTTTTATGATGAGGTCGACAGAATCAAGGAACAGAACCGGATCGCTGTTGCCTTTACCAACCGGGTGATAGGCAAATTCTTTCGTCCGGATGAAACAAGCCACCAGCGGGAATTGCTGTTTTTTCGGCTGGGCCAGTTCTACGATGCCGCCACATCCCATGACCCCTTCTCCAATTTTTTCTTGGAATTCCGGAGCCGACCGACTTCTTTTTGTTGCCTAAAATCAAATCTTGAATACGATATCTATGATGATGAACTCGAGATTTTTAATGCCATGCTCAGATTTCAAGATAAAAGACAAAACTATCTTCGGTTTGAGTACCGCTATTCGATTGATGAAATCGAAGAGATCGATACAAGTCTGGGTTTTGGCCTTACGGATACTGTAGGGATATTCTTCGAAAACCGCCGGGCTCAACAGGAAAACCGTACGCTGGAGACCATAATTGGATTGGATTATCATCCTCAGTGTTGGGGAGCAATGCTTACCTACCGGATTCGGCCGAGTACTGACGGAAGAGACAGCGAGACCAAAATCATGCTGGAATTTTTCCTTAAAGGCGTCGGGAAGGTGGGCCGATTCGGGGCAGGAGATTAAGGATTCTCCGAGGCATTGCTTCCGGGTCGGTTTGATATCGTACCGCGCCATAGGCACCGTGAGATGAGGAATTCCGGTAAAACTGCCATCAGCGCTTTTAACCGATAAAGCAATCGTCACGAATGAGACGCGCGATTTTTACGAATCCGCCCACCGAACAAGAACGCACCGTTTCCAACCAGACTTAATGCTGGTCAGGGAAACAACAGAATAAAGGTCTGTCGCCAGTGTCCACTTAAGGAATTTTGATACCATCGGATCCCGGCATTAGGTCGAATCCTTTTCTCACCATGAGGTGACGGCGAATTTCATTATTAGTTTTTACATTGGATGCAGGATAGTATTATATTCCCGACGTATTCCAAAAACCTGTGACTACGGAGGTGGACGTTGATGAACGATCATACCGAGCGGATGCGGGGTAAGATACCCGGACCGGATACCGGCATTGCGATAAGAAAATCCATCTGTACAATCTGTGATCCCGATTCCCAATGCGGTCTCGATCTTTACGTTAAGAATGGAAAGATAATCAAGGTGGAGGGAAGCAAGGAGAATCCTCATAATGAAGGGACTCTTTGCTCTAAGGGAGCAGCCTTACGGCAATACGTTTATCATCAAGACCGCATTAGGACGCCGTTACAGAGAGTCGGTCCCCGGGGTTCCGGAAAATTCAAACCTGTCTCATGGGAGGAAGCATTAGGGACAATCACCAATAATCTTAACCAGGTTAAAACCGGATCCGGTCCGGAGTCGGTGGTCTTTTTCTCCGGCTATAGCTTTTGGTATCGACCCGTTCTTCACAGGATGGCCTACCTCTTTGGTTCTCCCAACATTATAACCAACGCCAGCGTCTGCCACCTAAGCATGATCTTTTCCCAGATACTCACCCTTGGTTTACCGGGAGGCCCGGATATACGCAATGCCAAGTGTCTCCTGGTATGGGGTACCAACCCTTTCCACACCAGAACCGGCATCGCCCGTCATATACTGGATGCGAAAGAAAGGGGTCTTAAGATTATCGCGGTTGACCCCCGCTGTTCGCCGATGGCCGCTCAGGCTGATATCCATCTCCAGTTGCGGCCGGGCACGGATGGGGCTCTCGCGTTGGCAATGGCCAATATTATCATCAATGAAGGTCTATTTGATCACGATTTCATTCAAAATTACACACACGGATTTGATGAATATCGGGAATACGTTCAGGAATTTACCCCGGAAAGGGGGGAAGCGCTTACCGGTGTTCCGGCGGAGAAAATAAGAATGGCGGCTCGTCTTTTTGCCGACGCTAAACCGGCTGCTCTGATGCCCGGATCCTCGCCGGTTGTCCATAATACCAACGGTCTCCAGAATCACCGGGCGGCTTTTGCCTTAGTCGGCCTCACCGGCAATTATGATGTCGCCGGCGGCAATTTTGTGGAACCGTTAAGCTATATTTTTGAGCCGGGAGGGTTTATTACCCGGGAGACAGAATTCAAACACGCCAAAAAACGGAACGAGATGCCTCCACCCATTGGGGATGACCGTTTTCCTCTTTGGTCTCTGCTCTATGATGAGGGCCACGCCGTTCATTTGCCGTTTCAGATCCAATCAGGCACGCCCTATCCGATTAAAGCAATACTTGCCTTCGGTATCAACTACCGCATGTGGCCTGATCCCGATTTTATGGCGGAAAGTCTCGAGAAATTAGACTTCATTGCCATTTCCGATCTTTTTATGACGGAAAGCTGCCGAAGGTTTGCCGATATTGTTCTCCCGGCCTGTACGTCGGTTGAACGTAGCGAGTTTCGGTGTTATCCGGAACGATATGTCATTTACACGCAACCCGCGATAAAACCGCTCTATGAATCCCGGCCGGATGTGGAGATTATCTTCGAGTTGGCGAAGCGCCTAGCACTTGATGACTCCTTGCTCTCTCAAGGGTTTGAAGCCTGTTTGGATTGGATCCTTGAGCCAAGCGGCATAACCATTAATGAATTGAAAAAACATCCGGCCGGCATGCCGGTGCCAAACCCGATAACGTTTCCGGAGAAGAAGTACCTCCAACAAGGTTTCGTGACGCCGTCAGGTAAAATGGAATTTAAATCCATGCTCTTAGAAAAATATTCGAAATCCTTCGGATATGATGCGTTGCCGGTCTACCGGCCGCCCAAATACAGCCGGGAGACAACCCCGGAACTGGCGAAAGACTATCCCTTTATTCTCAATACCGGTACCCGTTTGCCGATGTTCATCGGGTCTCAAACCTACCGTTTGCCCTGGATGCGAAATCTCCGGCCTGAGCCGTTCGTTGATCTCAATCCGGATGACTGCCGGCGTTTAGGGATTAAACAAGGTGATGATGTTGCAGTCTCAACCGCGAAAGGCTCCATCACAGTAAAGGCAAATCTTACCAACCAGGTGCAGCCGGGGGTTGTGCACGTTTCTCCGGCGTACATAGACGTCAAGGTCAACGCCTTGATCGAGGCTGACTATCTTGATCCGATTTCCGGTTTCCCCGGCTACAAAGCTCTGCTGTGCAAGGTTGAGAAAACTAATGACAAAAATGATAAAAAGAAATGAATAAGAATTTACATCACAGTATAAAAGGGGAATGACCATGGACTATGGAATTTATATTGATATTAAGCGTTGTACCGGTTGCCAGGCTTGTGTTGGAGCCTGTATGGATCAAAATGACCTTGCTGTTGAAAACCAGGAACCGTCGTGGCGGCATGTTTTCAGCGTTGAAGAAGGAATATATCCTGAAGCACGCGTAATGTATGTTTCCCTTGCTTGCATGCACTGCCAGGATGCCCCCTGTTCAATTGCCTGCCCCACAGGAGCCATCGGCAAAAAAGAAACCGGTACGGTATCGGTAAACCCAGCATTATGTATCGGTTGCCGCATTTGTCTTACCGCTTGTCCCTTCGGTGTGCCTCGTTTTAATAATGAAGGTAAAATGCAAAAATGCACGCTGTGCTCAGAACGAGTGGCCGAGGGATTAGAACCTGCCTGTGTGCGCATTTGCCCTACAGGGGCCTTGAAATTCGGTTCCGTGAATGAACTGGGAATGCAAGTGGGAATAAAAACCGCTGTAAAGCTTGTACGCTCGGTCCTTCAGACCGACAGCTGCGGCAGCTAATATCACTGAGAAAATCAAACGCCGGCAACCTTGCCCTGCTTCCTTCGAGGAAACGCCTTCTGTTTTTTTCTTCCTTGTCAGCCTTTTAAGCAAGAGAGGTTTCTTGATACATTCATCGTCGGCAACCGGGGAGTGTCCCGCCTATTCCCCTCTCGCTCCCTTGGCTGAAATCCACGTCGGTCCTTGCACGGTTTATCCTTTCCCTTTTTCCTTCCGGCTCAGGGAATGTCCGGATCCTCTTGGCCCAGCAATGACCACCTCTTTCATTTTTGCCAAGACAAGAGACAACAGAGCGCATACTGAACGTCCCCTCCACAGCCCCCCTTTCCAAAGGTGACTCTGTTAAGCATTTTGCATGTGCAATGCGTTGCCGCTCATCTCGGAACTCCTGTTCTGGTGATTCGCCAAGGTCAAAATCATAAACATCTCCAGATTATTACCTTCGATCCGGGTAGGAATGCTCTGGAGCAGCCCTCCAGAGAAAGTGCGGCAAAAACGGTGCCGAAATTTGACCTTGACACGCAATTTGCCCTTTCGATATAGTTGGAGTTCGACAAAAAACCGAAGAAGAGACCCCGATCAATGATACGACAACGGTTCGATAACAAAGGAGCATAATGGCGAAGAATCTCACCTACAAAATCTTGGAGGCCCACCTCATGGAGGGACAGCTGGTCCCTGGCGAAGAGATCGGCATTAAAATCGATCATACATTGTTGCAGGATGCCACCGGAACCATGGCGATGCTTGAATTTGAAGCAATGGGAATCGAGCAAACCAGGGCAGAGCTTTCTGCCCAGTACGTAGACCACAACCTGTTGCAGACAGACAACAAAAACGCCGACGACCACCGTTTCCTTCAAACCGCGTGCGGGCGGTACGGCATTCATTTCAGTCGTCCCGGTAACGGCATCTGTCATCAGGTTCACATGGAACGTTTCGGCGTGCCGGGGAAGACCATGGTCGGCTCCGACAGTCACACACCCGGGGCGGCGGGTATCTCCATGCTGGCCATCGGAGCAGGTGGCCTTGATGTCGCCTTGGCGATGGCCGGACAGCCCTATTTTTTCCCCTGTCCACGGGTCCTGGGAGTGAAGCTTGTCGGGCAACTCCCTGAGTGGGTGAGCGCCAAGGATGTCATCCTGGAGATGCTGCGGCGTTATGATGTTAAGGGGTGTATAGGTAAAATCGTTGAGTATTACGGACCCGGTGTGAGAAGTCTGAGTGCCACCGACCGGGAAACAATCGGCAACATGGGAACCGAACTGGGGGCAACCACCAGTATATTTCCATCGGACGAAAATACACTCCGGTACCTCGAAGCGCAGGGACGCGGCAGTGCCTGGGTCCAACTGGAGGCTGATGACGGCGTACCGTATGATGAAGACGCAGAAATAGATCTTTCAAGCCTCGAGCCGCTGATTGCGCTGCCATCATCGCCCGGATCCGTGGTCCCGGTTCGCGAGGTTGCCGGCACCAAAGTCGATCAGATTATCGTAGGAAGCTGCGTTAATTCGTCATTTCGGGACCTGATGGTAGTGGCGAAGATCATGGAAGGCCGCATCGCCAGCCATGATACGTTTTTTCATATCAACCCCGGCAGCCGCCAGGTTCTGGAGAACGTGGCGGCTCAAGAAGGCCTGCTCGCCTTATTGAAGGCAGGCGCCCGCATTCACCAATCAGGATGTCTGGGATGCATCGGGATGGGGCAGGCCCCGGGAACCGGTCAGGTGAGCCTGAGAACATTTCCCCGGAACTTTCCGGGACGCTCCGGAACCAAGGATGATAAGATTTACTTGTGTTCTCCTGAGACAGCGGCGGCCGCAGCCCTGAAAGGGGTAATTACCGATCCGAGAGATCTTGGCAAGGCAATGCCCTATCCCCGCATCAAAGATCCCGAGCATTTTATTATTGATGAGGCATCGGTCATCTTCCCGTCTCCCGAACTGCGGCATATCGAAATCGAACGGGGCCCCAACATCAAGCCCTTCCCTTCGCTGGACCCTCTTCCGGAGACGCTCGAAGCCGAAGTGGTGCTCACGGTGGGTGACAACATCTCTACGGATATCATTATGCCGGCGGGAAACCAGATTTTACCCCTTCGCTCCAACATAGAAGCCATCAGCAAATTCGTTTACGCTCAAATCTCTCCCGAGTTTCACCAGAAAGCGAAGAGTAAAGGTGCGGTAGTAGTAATCGGTGGCGAGAACTACGGACAGGGTTCGAGCCGGGAACATGCAGCGCTCGCCCCGCGTTATCTTGGCGTACGGGCGAAGATTGTTAAAAACTTTGCGCGTATCCATAAAGCCAACCTCTGTAACTTCGGAATTTTGCCGCTTGTCTTTAAAAACTTTACCGATTACGAGCGCTGTAAATGCGGTTCAAAAATAGTCTTTCCGGACATCAAACAACGCTTGAAGGACGGCGACCGTGAAATCCCGGTTGACGTGGATGGTAAGCGAATCATTACTATCTTGGACGTTTCCCCGCGCCAGCGCAATTGTATTATAGCCGGGAGTACGCTCAATTACGCCAAATAGCCGTTGCCAGAACATGGTTTGGTTTTGACGATATGCCTGTTTGCGCTAAAAGCACGGCCCAACTGCAGATATATGTACCTGGTGCTTTCTCTATCCGGAGGAGCCGGTTACCTCAATTAACCAATGCAATACACATCCTTTACCGGATGCAATGTGGTAAGCGCGGAATCAGGGATCCTTAAGGAGCAACGGATTCATTTTTGATCCGCTCGGAAACCCGACATAAAAAGATTGTATATCTTCTAGAAGAAAGCTTCGGATAATTTATTGATTAACGATGGAGAGCAACACCATTGGTAGTAAGAGTTTAAAGAACTCTTTAGTCAATTGAGGTGATATTTTCTCCACACCCTTGGGGGCAATAGATGGATACTCTGGTGTTAGGGGGAATCGGGGTTTTTTTGCTTTGTCTGGGCTATCGATTCTACGGGAGCAAGATCGAAAGATTATACGGAATAGATCCTGATCGTAAAACTCCGGCACTAGAACAGTATGACGGTGTCGATTTTGTTCCCGCCCGTCATTGGTTTGTCCTTTTCGGCCATCACTTTGCCAGCATTGCCGGAGCGGCACCTATTATCGGCCCGGTGATTGCAGTCTCGCTCTGGGGGTGGGGGCCTTCCATAATTTGGATTGTACTGGGCTGTGTATTTATGGGGGGGGTACATGATTTCGGTGCTCTGATTGCTTCCGTCAGGCACAAGGGAGGATCAATTGCCGAAGTGGGGGGAGTCGTTATCGGGAAAAGGACACGAGTTATTTTCTCGAGTTTTATCTGGATGACATTAATCCTCATCATCGCTGTTTTCGTTTTTTTCTCCGCCAAGACCTATTTAGCAGAACCAAAGGTTGTACTGCCGTCCTTCGGATTGATTCCTGTAGCAATGCTCGTCGGTCATATGCTCTACACCATGCGCTATAACCAATTAGCAACGACGATTATTGGCTTATCACTCATGATCGGCTTGGTTGCTCTGGGCAATTATCTCCCCATCGACCTTGGAGAGAATGCTCTGCTCGTGTGGATAGTCGTTTTACTCATTTACTGTACCATCGCCTCCGTTATGCCGGTACAGAAATTACTTCAACCTCGTGATTATCTTTGCGGATTGTTTCTCGCTGCCGGTATGCTTTTTGGATATGGAGGGCTTATCCTAACCCATCCTCACACTGACCTTCCTTTCTATATCACATGGAATAGCGAGTCAGGCATGCTCTGGCCGATGTTATTTGTTACGATTGCATGCGGTGCTATTTCCGGATTTCATTCCCTCGTTGCGAGCGGTACAAGCTCCAAACAATTACCTAATGAACGCTATGCAAAAAAAATAGGGTATGGGGGAATGCTGGTGGAGGGAGGGGTGGCGATCCTGGCGTTAGTCGCCGTTATGGCGGGATTTAAAGAACATACATCTCTTGCACAGATGCTGGGGAAAGGCGGTCCCGGCCCTATTTCGGCATTCAGCCAGGGTTTTCAGGTGATGACGGCACCTTTTTTTGGTTCTTTTGGAGGAATCATTGCCGTAACTATTCTAAATTCATTCATACTAAGTACCCTTGATACCGCGACACGCATCGGGCGATACATCACCCAAGAACTGTTCGGCCTGAAGAACCGATACTTAGCCACAGTGATTATTGTACTATTGAGCGGCGGACTTGCTCTCAGCGGTAAATGGCAGCAGATATGGCCTATTTTCGGCGCCTCGAATCAGCTCGTCGGGGCTCTTGCGTTATTAGTGATATCCGGTTGGTTGTTAGTTCAAAAAAAACCGGTCTTGTATACAATCCTCCCCGCTCTTTTTGTTCTTGTTACTACCATCGGGGCTTTATGTTTCAATGCATGGCAATTTATTCGCCAGAAGGATTATCTTTTGCTGATCATTGCGATCATCCTGATGGTGTTAGCGTGTTGTGTCTTGGGTGAAGCCCGGGGACTGTTAAAGAACCTGCGAACTTCCAGGAAGGGAGAGGAAACCACGGAGCTAT
Organism: Deltaproteobacteria bacterium; assembly: GCA_016935335.1. GTDB lineage: Bacteria > Desulfobacterota > WTBG01 > JAGOGO01 > JAGOGO01 > JAFGRE01. The sequence continues at coordinate 1,108 of JAFGRE010000149.1, read as the reverse complement.
CAGGAGATACCGAGTAGTATTCGGGCGTTCTCACCTTGAATTTTCGTCCGCACTTCCTGCGAAAGTGTTGTCTGGTTAAGTTCTTCGCAGTATCGCTGTGGGGAGAGGAGAGGATAGTCGCTCCCGAAGAGAATGCGGTCTTCCCCCACAATGCTCACTGCCGCGAAGTACACACTCTTATCATACAAAAAGGGCGAAGCAGCAGTATCATAAAAGACGTTGCGGGATAGTCGTCGTATTTCCGGCATCAGTTCGTAGAAAAAAAAGCCACCGCCCCAGTGCGCCAGAATGATGGATAGATAAGGATGGGCTGCGATAAAGGTATAGAGAGCCTTAAAGTCGGTTAGCGACTTTCCCGGATAATCATGCCCCACCGGTTCGTTGACGTGCAGGAGGAGAGGGCGCTGTTTCTTTTGCAGCAGTTCCGCTAAGGGCTCTAAAAGATCAAATGAAGCCCCGTCAACTGTTTGGTGGTAAAGCGCCAGTTCACCAACGCCTTTGCCTCCGGCATTCAACCCTCGTTCACACTCCTTTAAAACCGCGTCACTGCTCTTCCACGGTACCGTGATAAATCCGATAAGGCGGTCAGGATATTTATTCACACTCTCCAAGACATAATCATTTCCCTGCTTGCAAAGTCCGACTTCCTGCCAGGGGAATCCAAAGACCACCGCCCTGTCAATCCGTTCTTCATCCAGCATGCGGATAACATCATCTGCCCCGACCATACGAGCATTGTTGTGTCGATAAAGACCCCGAAATCCCTCCTCCAGACAAAGCAACTCATGGCGCTTGTGCCGCATTTCAGAAGGAAAGATGTGAACGTGACTATCAATAATCATCGGTTCCCGAATTCTTCGAAGGTTGAACCGCTTTTCAGGTATTACTGTTGATAAGAGTAAAAGGTATCCCGCTTACACGGCGTCAAACCGACGTCTCGAATTAACCGTATCATATCCTTTTCATTCATGGTATGGGTACAGCCGGCGGCAGACACAACGTTTTCTTCAATCATGGTCGACCCGAGATCATTTGCTCCGAAAAGCAAGGAAAGCTGTCCCACCTTCTCCCCCATCGTGACCCATGATCCCTGAATATTGCGGACATT
>JAFGRE010000148.1 GCA_016935335.1 Deltaproteobacteria bacterium | reverse complement strand
CTCGAACCGCATATCATTTCCGTCAACTTGCAGTGGAAGGAAAGCACGGTCAACTATAATCAGTTTCTGAAGCCGAAGACGGTGGCGAACGCCAAAGCCTACCTGAAAACCCATTGCGAGTCTCTGAATGCCGCCCGGGAGCGCTTCGGCGTCTCTCCGCAGATTATTGTGGCCATCCTCACCGTGGAAACCCGGCTGGGAACTGTAACCGGAACCTATCCGACCATCAACGTGCTCTCCACCATGGCGGTTGCCGATACGCCCCCGGTCCAGGAGCGGATCTTTGCCTTGCTCGTTCCCGGGGAGACCGACGCCGCATCGCGCGAGGAGGTGATGAGACGGTTAACCGCACGGGTCGGGCGGGGATATCGGGATCTCAAAGCCTTCCTGGCCTATGTCCGGCAACAGGGGAAGGACCCCTGCATCATCAAAGGCTCCCGTGAAGGCGCCATCGGCATTCCCCAGTTCATCCCTTCCAATATCACTCAGTACGGGCACGACGGCAATAATGACGGACTCATCGACCTCTTTGACCATGACGATGCCATTGCCAGCGTGGCCCGTTTTCTGAGCTTGCACCGCTGGAATGAAGACGCTTCCGTCAAGGAAAAGAAAGCGACCCTCCTTCGGTATAACCGTAGCGTCTACTATGTTGATGCCGTCTATGCCCTAGCCCGCCGCCTGAGGCGCGACAAGCCCTGAACCCCCACCCCCTCTTCTTCCCCGGAACCGGCCAATACGCTCCGCTGATACAGCGAAAAAAAATGCCCCGCCACAAAGGCGGGGCATTTGGACACGCTCGGTTTTCCAGACTCCACGCATGAGGCTGTGCCCTCATGCACTCGGTTTCTTCGCTTATTTGCCCGCCAGCATGGTGATAAACAACCCCGCGGCGGTAGCCGTGCCGATAACACCGGCCAGATTCGGACCCATGGCATGCATGAGGAGAAAATTTTTCGGATCCGCCTTGCTCCCTTCCACCTGGGCAACCCGGGCGGCCATGGGAACCGCGGACACACCGGCGGCTCCGATCAAGGGGTTGATCTTCTCCTTGAGGAAAAGGTTCATGGTCTTTGCAAGGATCAAGCCTCCCGCCGTGCTGAAGGAAAACGCCACCAGCCCCAGGATAAAGATGTAAATCGGCTGGGGCCGCAGAAAAGCTTCCGCATTCATCGTGGCTCCCACCGAAACCCCCAGGAAGATGGTGACGATATTCATCAGCTCATTCTGGGCGGCGCCCGATAACCGCTCCACCACGCCGGACTCTCTGAACAGGTTGCCCATGAAGAGCATACCCATCAGGGGCGCGGACGGCGGAACCAGAAGACAGACCACCAGTGTGCCGGTGAAGGCAAAGACGATCTTTTCGGTCTTTGAGACCGGTCGCAGTTGCCGCATCCGGATCTTGCGCTCCTCCTTACTGGTAAGGAGCCGCATGATGGGCGGCTGGATAATGGGCACCATGGCCATGTAGGAATAGGCCGCCAAAGCATTCGCTCCCAGAAGCGCCGGCGCAAGAATGGTGGTGAGGTAGATCGTCGTGGGCCCGTCGGCGCCGCCGATGATCCCGATGGAAGCGGCTTCGGGTATGGTGAACCCCAAAAAAAGTCCGCCGAAAAAAGTGATGTACACACCCAGTTGCGCCGCGGCACCCAAAATCAGCGTCTTGGGATTGGCCAGCATGGGACCGAAATCGGTCAATGCGCCCACCCCCATGAAGATGAGGCAGGGGATGACTTCGGTCTTGATGCCATAGGTATAAAAGATGTTGATGAGTTCCCGTTCCCCGTGTTCATTGACTCCCATAAGCGGCGTCAGCGGAAGATTGACGAGAAAGATCCCGAAGCCGATCGGCAACAACAGAAGCGGCTCGTATTTCTTTTTAATCGCTAAATAAATAAACAGGAACGCGATGAGCCACATCACCACGTGTCCCCAGTAAAGATGCACGAACCCGGTCTTAAAAATTATATCGTGAGCAAAGTTTTCCATCCTTCTCTCCTTCGGTATCCTTAATTAGGTTTTATTTTTTACCAAAAAATTTATGAACAACTGCGCCGCTGACTGTAATTGCCGCGGTGAGCAAAAGCAAGCACAGAAAAACCCCGCCGAATCCAAACATAAAGACCTGCAAGGCCGCTGTCCAGTTTGTTTCCATGGGTATATCTCCTTTTCAGACATTGAATTTAAAGGTGACAATATCACCGTCGCTGACTTCGTACTCTTTTCCTTCCAGCCCTATCGCTCCTTTTTCCCGGGCATGATGAAGCGACCCGGCCTCGATAAAATCATCGAAGCAAATCACTTCCGCTTTGATAAATCCCCGTTCCATATCCGTATGAATCTTTCCGGCCGCCTGAGGCGCCTTTGTCCCCTTTTTGACCGTCCAGGCCCGAAGTTCATCGCTCACCACCGTATAAAAGGTGATCAGGCCCAGCAACCGGTACCCCGCCGTAATGAGGGTCTCCAATCCCGATCGTTCGATTCCGTATTCGCGAAGGAAGCTTTGTTTCTCTTCCTCATCAAGCTCCTGAAGCTCATCCTCCAACTTGCCGCAGATAGTGACCGCGGGGACATTCTCTCTCTTCGCCAAGTCATCCAGCGCCTTTGCATAATCCGAAGACGCTCCCTCCCCCGGTTCGGAGATGTTGGCAACGTAGAGCATGGGCTTGACGGTAAGAAGGCCCAGATCCCGGGCGTAGCCGGTCACGTGTTCGTCAATTCTCCGCGCCGGGATACCGTTATTGAGACGGTCATCGAGCTTCTCCGCGATTTCCACCTCGTCCCGGGCGTCTTTGTCACCGGTTTTGACGAGCTTGCTCAGCTTGGCAATCCTCCGGGCCACGATCTCCACATCGGAAAGAAGCAACTCCGTGTTGACGATATCCGCATCTCGAACAGGATCTACCCCGCCCTCACCGGCCACATCCTCGGCTTCGAAGCACCTCACCACATGGATAAGGGCGTCCACCGCCCGAATATGGCTCAGGAACTGATTTCCCAGCCCTTCCCCCTTGCTCGCCCCTTTCACGAGGCCGGCGATATCCCACACTTCCAATGTCGTCGGAGTTACCTTCTTCGGCAGGGTAAGCCGGGCGATTTTATCAAGTCGGAGATCTGGAACCGGGGCAATCCCTTCATGAGGATTGATGGTGCAAAAAGGATACGGCGCAACCGCCGCACGGGCTGAAGTGAGGGCATTAAAAATGGTGGATTTACCCGCGTTCGGCAAGCCGACGATTCCGCAATTAAAGCCCATCTCTCTGCCCAACGATAATAAGCGAAGCAATCTCAGCCGGTTTCACATCCTTCGAGATTGCTTCGCTTCCGATTACCTCTATCTGATAAGGGGTGCGATAACCAAGGCCACCACCGACATGAGCTTCACAAGAATATTCAGCGATGGTCCGCTTGTATCCTTCAGCGGATCGCCAACGGTATCACCGGTAACTGCAGCCTTATGAGCTTCAGAACCTTTCCCGTCATAATGTCCGTCTTCAATATATTTCTTGGCGTTATCCCAGGCGCCGCCGGCATTCGCCTGAAAGATGGCCATAAGCACACCCGACACGGTAACACCGGCCAGGAGACCGCCCAGCATTTCCTTATCGTAAAAACCGAAAACAACCGGCACGATAATGGCCATCAGGCTGGGAACCACCATCTTCTTGATGGCGGCGGCAGTGGAAATATCAACGCACTTTGCATACTCAGCCTTGGCCTTGCCCTCCAAGAGTCCCGGAATTTCACGAAACTGTCGTCGCACCTCTTCGATCATGGCATAGGCTGCCTGCCCCACGGCCTTGATCGCCATGGAGGAAAAGAGAAACGGCAGCATGGCGCCGATGAAGACGCCCGCCATAATATCGGGACGGGTAACATCCAGGGCACCGACGTCAGCCTGGGTCCGGTAGGCCGCAAACAAGGCCAACGCCGTGAGCGCCGCCGAACCGATCGCGAACCCTTTTCCGATAGCGGCAGTGGTGTTTCCCACCGCATCCAGATTGTCCGTCCGCTGCCGCACTTCCGGAGGAAGCTCGGCCATTTCCGCCAATCCGCCGGCGTTGTCGGCAACCGGGCCGTAAGCATCGACCGCCAACTGAATACCGGTTGTGGAAAGCATTCCCAGGGCGGCAATGCCGATCCCGTAGAGCCCGGCGAATTTAAACGAGAAGAGAATCGCCAAGGCAATCCAGATAATGGGCAAACAGGTGGACCTCATTCCCACCGCCAGGCCGGCGATGATATTGGTTGCCGCGCCGGTCTGGGAATCCTTGGCAATACTCTGGGCGGGGCCTCGGTCCTTGGATGTATAGTATTCAGTGGTCACGCCCACCGCGATTCCGGCGGCAAGGCCGATAACGGTGGCAAGAAAAATATCCATGCCGGAAATTCCCTCAGTGCCGGCAATGGCGATTTCCCCGGGGATGAAGCGAATGCACACGAAGTAGGTGACGATCACCATAATGATACCGGCGCCGAAGGTTCCCATGTTCAACGCCGCCTGCGGGCTGCCCCCTTCTTTCACCCTTACAAAGAAAGTCCCCACGATGGAGACGATAATGCCCACACCGGCAAGGAGCATGGGCAGCATCACCGCGTTGTAAGCCGCCCAGCCAAAGCCGACCGCGGTGGCGCCCAACACCATTGAACCGACGATCGAACCCACATAGGACTCGAAAAGATCGGCACCCATACCGGCCACGTCACCCACGTTGTCACCGACATTGTCGGCGATGGTGGCGGGATTCCGCGGGTCATCCTCAGGGATGCCCGCCTCGACCTTTCCAACCAGGTCGGCACCGACATCAGCGGCTTTCGTGTAGATACCGCCGCCGACCCTGGCAAACAAGGCGATTGAGGACGCGCCCAGAGAAAAACCGGTAAGAACCGTAATCACGTCCGCGAGATTTGTGGAGGCTTCTCCCAGGATTCCGAAGTTCCGGTAGACGAGGAAAAGAACTCCTAACCCCAACAGGCCTAACCCGACAACGCACATTCCCATAACCGTGCCGCCGGAAAAGGCAACGATAAGAGCTTGGTTCAGACTCGTCCGGGCCGCATTCGTGGTGCGCGAATTAGCTGTAGTGGCTACGCGCATGCCGAAATAGCCGGAAAGGCCCGAGCAGAACGCGCCGACAATAAAGGATAGAGCAATCAAGGGATTCCGATAGACATCCGGCGCACTCTTCGCGTTGGCGAGAGCCAACAACGCGGCAACGCAGATAACGAACACGATCAGCACTTTGTATTCCCGCATCAGGAAAGCCATGGCGCCTTCCTTCACGTGCCCGGAAATTTCGATCATCTTCGGGGTCCCCGGCGATTGCTTGCTCACCCAGGTCCCCTTATAGACGGCAAACAAAATACCAATGATCCCAAATATGGGGATTAAATACGCTAGTCCTTCGCTTCCCATTTCAAAATTCCTCCTTTGGTAATTAATTAATTAATTATTATTGTATCGCTTTTCTTCGATTGAACCGGTTCATGGCGATGGCAACGCCCTCAGAGATGATGGTCGCAACCGCCTCGCCCGCCGTGTCAATCAGTACCGGCAATAACTGCTTTTGCTCCTCATCAAAAGCTCCCAACACATACTCCTTTTCATCACCTTTCTGTCCGGGTCGGCTTATACCGATCCGAACCCGGGTGAATTCCTTGCTCTCCAGGGCGTCAATAATCGATTTGATGCCCCGATGTCCTCCGTCACCTCCCTTTTCACGAACTCTAATGTAGGCAAAACCCAAATCAATATCGTCATGAATGACGATTATCTTTTCACGTCCTATCCGAAAAAAATTTACCAGTCCTCTCACCGCCTCGCCGCTCACATTCATGAAGGTCTGCGGCTTGGCCAAAATAACCGCTTGGTTCTCCCAGGTTCCTTTCCCCCATGTGGCGAAAAATTTCTTTTTTTCCAGAGGGATCGACAACACCCGCGACAGTCGATCTATAACCCGAAAACCAATATTGTGGCGAGTGCTTGCGTATGTTCGTCCCGGATTACCAAGACCGATAATTAACCACACTTCAGGCACGTAACTCCGTTTACCTCAGCAGATGGAACGAAAAAACGGGAAAAGGCGAGCGCATCGTTTTCGGTTTCTGAATGATCCGTTCCCTGGAGGCGTCGGTCCGAATTCCGGTGGCGCGCCACAAACAGGAGGAAGTCCGCAACCTTACTCTGTTGATCCTTCTTCTTCCCCGGCCGCAACGGCCTCCTCCCCGGCACCCTCGGGCGCCTCTGCTGCCGCTTCCTCGACGGGGCTGACCACGGTCACGATCGTGTGTTCACCCGGGGTGAGAATGGTTACCCCTTCCCCCACGGGAAGGTCGCGCACATGAATCGATTCTCCGATGGCGAGGGGGGTCACATCCACTTCCATTCGGTCCGGAATCTGGAGAGGCATACATCGAATGTGAAGCTCCCGTTCAATCTGCTGAACGATGCCTCCCATTTTCGATCCTTCCGCCTTGCCGATCAACCTAACCGGCACCGAGACATCCACTTCATTCTTCAAGTCAATCTCGTGAAAATCCACATGCAGAATATCCCTTCGGATCGGATGAATTTGGATATCCTGAATCATGGTAACTTTCGTAACCACTGAATCCTCACGTTCCACGGAGAGGGTGACGATCGCGTTCTCACCGGTCGCCCCTTTGATAGCCGCTCCCATCTCCTTAGAATCAATCGTCAACGATATCGGTGCCGTGCCGGCGCCATAGACAACCCCCGGAATCAACCCTTGCCGCCGATATTGCCGGGAAGCTCCTTTACCGGTCCCTTCCCGAGCCTTCGCTTTCAATTCTATACGTTCCATTGTCCCTCTTTCTTACGTGAATAATGCACTTACTGACTCATTATAGTAAATTCGTTTCACCGCCTCGCCCAGAAGGCTGGCGACGGATAAGACGTGGATCTTTTTGCATTCCTTCTTTTTTTCGTTTAATGGAATCGTATTCGTTACGATAACTTCCTTGATCAGCGAATCATTCAGCCGCTCAATGGCCTTGCCGGAGAGCACCGGGTGGGTGCAGCATGCGTATACCTCCCGGGCGCCGTTTTCCGTAATCGCCTGCGCCGCCTCCACCACGGTTCCCGCCGTATCGATCATATCATCAAAAATAATCGCCGTTTTATTCTTCACGTCCCCCACTACGTTCATCACCTCGGAAACATTGGGTTGAGGTCTTCTCTTGTCAATAATGGCAAGCCCTGCATCCAGCCGCTTGGCAAACGCCCGAGCCCGCTCGACTCCGCCCGTATCCGGGGAGACGATCACCAAGCCGTCATCGAACTTCTCTTTCACGAAGTCAAAAAGAACCGGATTGCTGTACAGATTATCAACGGGAATATCGAAGAATCCCTGAATCTGCCCGGCGTGGAGTTCTATGGTGAGAACGCGGTTCGCACCGGCAACGGTGATCAGGTCCGCCACTAATTTAGCGCTTATGGGGACCCGGGGCGATATCTTCCGGTCCTGCCGCGCATACCCAAAGTACGGCATTACCGCCGTAATGGTTCCTGCCGATGCTCGTTTCAGGGCATCCAACATAATAAGGAGTTCCATCAGGTTGTCGTTGGGGGGACAACAGGTGGACTGAACTACGCACACATCCATCCCCCTGACGTTTTCCCCTATTTCAGCGGCGATCTCCTTGTCACTAAAGGTCCTCACCGTCGCCCTTCCCAGTTGGATCCCCAAATGCTGGCATAACTCGACAGCGAGGGGAATATTCGAATTGCCGCTAAAGACCTTTAACTTCTCGAACATGCTCGGTCCGTTTTTCCCTTTTCTCTATTTTTTTCTCTTACAGTTCATTATATTCACTATAAATGAATGATTATTCATTTTAAAACATTCCATATTAGTTTTATTATCTATAAAAAATCAAGTATTTTTTCCCTGAAAAACCAATCTATTTCCCTACGTTTGCCTAAAGTATTGATTATGCACCATAATAATCATATAAGGGTGTGAACAAAAGCCGCACGCGTCGGTCTTTGTGAAACACCGTTACTTTGAGAAACTTTTTGAAAATACGGTTCTTTTCACCATGCACGACCGGGCGGTGTGCGCCATTCTCGATACCCTTCGCCAATGGGTAAAAACCGAGCTGCTGACGGAGGGGGAATGGCTGGATGCCACGGAAGGTTATCGAAATTGCGGAAGGGCACTCCCCCTCTTGCGCAGTGCTTGGAGCATGGCGGCAGGGAAATTGGTAACGAGGGCATTCACCTTCAATTGCAGTGCCTGTTCCAGCTCTTCCTCAGTGTTAATCGTGTAGACGCCTGCGTAAATTCCGTGCTCCTGAAGATCCACCGCCCCTCCCGCCGTCAGTTCCCGAAGTGCGCAGACGAAGGCATCACAGCCGGATTGTTTGACTACGGCGGATGGAAGGCGGTCGTCACCCGGAACCTGTATGGCCGCTGTGTGGTGATCGACGGAAAGTGATTTCAGATAGACCAGGGATTGATGGTGAAACGATGAGAAGAGCGTATAGGGAATACACCCGGCGGCTTGGGTGATGGTGACGATTCGATCGATCCGTTCCACATACTGCTCCCCCGGCCGAGGTGGTTTCACCTCGATGTTGAGGTATGCCTTGCCCCGCAGAAACTCCAAGGCCTCGCGCAGTCGGGGAACGCGTTCACCCGCAAAGGCCCTGTCAAACCAGGAACCGGCATCCAACGCCTGAAGGTCTGCGCATGACATACCGTTGACGGAGCCCCGGCTGTTAGTGGTTCTGGCCACGGTTTCGTCATGAAAGACGACCACGTCGCCGTCACCCGTCACCTGCACGTCGATCTCGATCATCTGTACTCCGGCGTCCAGGGCCTGCCGCAACGAGGCGAAGGTGTTCTCCGGCGCCGTCCCGGAAGAACCGCGATGGGCGACAACGATAAGCGGATTCGCGGCAACAAATGCCTGCAGTGTTTCCATTTCTTCTTTCCATCCCTCTTTCTCAGATCGGCCGTTCCGAAGCTCCGGAATATTCCCCGCCCTCGGCGTCTTGATCGTCGGGAAACCTTTTGATGGCCGGGTACCATTGTTTTTCGGCACAACACCCTCTTTTGGGAGGCCCCCTGCCAGCCGCTCTCCAGCACGGAATCGTCTCACAAATGCTGCACGTCAAAGTCATCAACGAGCGAGTTTTTTATTGCTTTTGGGTCATCTTTTTATTATGACTTCAGTACAATATAGCTTCAGGAGTCGAATAGCAAGGGAAGAGTGCGAACGCTTGGTTCGCCGCCCTTTATACAGTGTTCCGGATTCCTATCTGAATATCGAAAAGCAAGGAGATCAGCATGGTTACCCAAAAAGCAACAAACATTCGCTGGCACCAGGGGGCGATCGCCCGTGACGACCGAGAGCGATTGAATTCCCACCGAGGTTTTACGATTTGGTTTACCGGTTTGTCGGGATCGGGGAAATCGACCCTGGCGGTAGCCCTGGAGGAAGCATTATACGAACGCGGCCTGCGCACCTATATTCTGGACGGCGACAACATTCGCCACGGACTCAATAAAGACTTGGGGTTTTCTCCCGAAGACCGGACCGAAAACATCCGCCGAATCGGTGAGGTGGCCAACCTTTTCAGCGACGGCGGCATCATCAATATGACCGCTTTCATTTCTCCCTATCGCCACGACCGCCAAACCGCACGAGAACTCAGTATGGATGGTTCGTTTATCGAAGTGTTTGTCGACTGCCCGGTGGAGGTGTGTGAACAGCGAGACCCCAAGGGAGCATACAAGAAGGCGCGAGAGGGCATCATTAAGGAGTTTACCGGAATCAGTGCGCCCTATGAATCTCCGGAAAACCCGGAAATTCATCTTCACACGGATCAAGAGACGGTGGAAGCGTGTGTCCGCCGGATACTCGATTACCTGACCAGACACAATTTCATCCCCGCATAACGGGATGAACGAAGAAACGCCACGGAAAACCAGGGAGTATGCGATGGATACCCTCAAAAAGTTTTTTGAAAGAGACAAATTCGCGGAGCATGTCGG
>JAFGRE010000147.1 GCA_016935335.1 Deltaproteobacteria bacterium | reverse complement strand
TACACGACCGGCATGCGGTTCGGAGAGATTGTCGGTCTCACCTGGGACCGGGTTAAGTTGCGGGAGGGATACCTTGACTTGAGAGCCGAGGATACCAAAACCCGGGAGCCCCGGAAGGTTTACATCGTTCCGCAGGTCCGGGAGGTGCTCGATCGGTTAGGCAAGGTGAGAGCGCTGGCACATTCGTTTGTTTTCACCTATCACGGAAGGCCGGTCAAGGAGATCAAGAAGGCTTTGAAGCGGGCGTGTAAGGAAACCGACATCGGGAATTTTCGGTTTCACGACCTGCGGCATACCTTCACGACGAACATGCGGAAGGCGGGAGTGGACCGGACGGTGATCATGAAGTTAACCGGACACAAGACATTGTCGATGTTTTTACGGTACTCGGCGGTGGACGAAAACGACGGCCGGGAGGCGGTGGAAAAGCTCGAAAATTACCTGGATTCGGTGCAACAATTCACTGCAAAATCACTGCAAGCACCAAAAAAGGGCTAGGAGAAACCTCCTAACCCCTTGATTTTATTGACTCCCCAGCGCGGATTCGAACCACGGACCCGGTGGTTAACAGCCACCTGCTCTGCCAGCTGAGCTACTGGGGATTAGATGAAGTTGCTTTCTTCTTTGTAGCTACACGCTAGATCGCGATTATGATTTACTCCTTTTAATTTGTCAAATCTATTTTTATTTTTCTGTTCAATCCAGACGGCTACAGTCGGTGTGAACAATCTTTCGAAGGATCGATCGATGATCTACCGGCAGTCAATGCAGTTCTCAAAATGGTCCAACGGCAAGCCGGTGGTTTTACTGAAATATTCAAGCTGCTTTTTGGGGGCAAAATACTTGCCGCATTTCTTGCACTGCTGCATGGGGAAATCAAAGCGGATGATCGTCCTGACGCCGTTCTCCTCGCGCATGGGAATAAAATTGACCGGGCAGACATACACGCAGGAGCCGCACGCAATACAGTCAGGCGGGAAATCCATGAACGGCGCGGCGATTCTTCTCGTAATCCCACGCCCGGAGAATCCGATCGCCGAGACTCCGACCACCTCGCGGCAGGTTCTCACGCACTGGCCACAGAGAATACAGCCCTTTTTCTCGACGGGAAAGCGGGTTTCCTTCACCCCGAGTTCATCGGCAATTTTTCGAAGCGCGGGGTGCTCGTTGTTACGTGCCAGAAGGAGTTCGATGACGAGTTTTCTTACATTCAAGACCCGCTCGGTATTGACATTTACTTCCAGCCCGTCTACTACTTCATAAATGCAGGCGGCCACGATACGGGTACGCCCTTTATGAGTGATCTCCACCATGCATAGGCGACACGATCCGTAGGGGGTCAATTCTTCATTATTGCACAGATTGGGAATGTAAATATTGGCATCCTTCGCTGCTTCCAGTATGGTGGTTCCTGCTGGTGCACTGATTGTACGACCGTCGATTGTTAGGGTGACCATTTCCGCCATTCTTCCATCCTTTATAAATTAAATAGTGGAACCGGTTAAACCGTTCGGACCTTTTTCATTATGAGACGATAACCGCATCAAAGTTACAGCCCTCGATGCAGGCGCCGCATTTTATGCACTTTTCCTGATCAATAGTGTAGACTTCCTTTTTCTTGCCGGTGGCCGCATCCGTGGGACAGACGCGGGCGCAGACATCGCAACCGGTGCATTTTTCCGGATCGATCGTATAGGTTATGAGTGCTTTACAGACTCCGGCAGGGCATTTTTTGTCCTTAATATGGGCTTCATACTCGTGCCGGAAGTATTTCAGGGTGCTCAAGACCGGATTCGGAGCCGTTCCTCCCAGGGCACAGAGCGATCCGTCGATAATTGCCTGCCCCATCCACTCGATAGTGTCAAGATCCTCCATGGTTCCCTTGCCCTCGGTTATTTTATCCAGGATCATCCGCATCTGATAGACGCCTTCGCGGCAGGGCGTGCACTTGCCGCATGATTCTTCTTCAAGGAACTTGAGAAAGTAGCGGGCGACATCCACCATACAGTTATGGTCGTCCATAACGATCATGCCTCCCGACCCCATCATGGAACCGATTTTGGCAAGTTCGTCGAAGTCGACGGTCATGTCGAGAAACTGTTCGGGGATGCATCCTCCGGAAGGGCCGCCGGTCTGAACCGCCTTAAATTTTCTTCCGTGAGGAATACCGCCGCCGATGTCATAAATGATTTCCCGGAGGGTGATCCCCATGGGAACTTCCACCAAGCCGGTGTTATTGATTTTCCCCACCAGGGCGAAAATTTTGGTGCCCTTGCTGTTTTCGGTTCCGATAGTCCGATACCAGTCGGCTCCCTTGTTGATGATGAGGGGAACATTCGCCCAGGTTTCGACATTGTTGAGATCCGTCGGCTTGTCATAGAGGCCCCGATCAGTGGCGTGGACATACTTCGCTCGCGGCTCACCGGTCCGGCCTTCGATTGATGCGAAGAGGGCGGACGATTCCCCGCACACAAAGGCGCCGCCGCCGCGGTTGATTTTAATATCGAAGTTGAATCCGGACCCGAGGATATCATCGCCCAGGAGTCCGAGGGACCGCGCTTTTTCAAGGGCAAGGGTCGCGTTTTCGACGGCAAGGGGGTATTCATTGCGCACGTAGATATATCCCTGACCGCATCCGATGGCATAGGCGCCGATGATCATACCTTCCAGAACCGAGTGGGGGCTTCCTTCCAGAAGAGCTCGATCCATGAAGGCACCGGGATCGCCCTCATCAGCATTGCAGATGAGGTATTTCGGCTCTCCTTTCGCTTTCCGAGTCGCTTCCCATTTCCATCCAGCCGGAAAACCGCCGCCGCCGCGGCCCCGAAGGTTTGCTTTGATAATCTCTTCGATCACCGATTCAGGACTCATCCCGTTCAGGACTTTTGCCAGGGCGGCATAGCCGCCGGTGGCAATATAGTCTTCAAGACTTTTGGGATCGATGTTGATATTGTTGCCGATGACGTAACGTTTCTGCTTTCTATAAAACGGTATCTCGGAATCCTTGACGATTCTCTCGCCGCTGGCAGGATCCTTGTAGACAAGCCGCTCGATGACTTCCTTGTTAACCACGGTTTTGGAGAGAATTTCCGGAACGTCCTTGACGGTTACCCGCAAGTAACAAATCTCCTCCGGATAGATCACGACGATGGGTCCCTGTTCGCAGAAACCGGGACATCCGGTTTCTCGTATGGTTGTAACCGCGGTATCGACACCTTGTTTCTTGATTTCCTTCTTGAAGGCAGCGATGATCTTATCGGACCCGAGGGCAAGACACCCGGTGCCGGCACAAATTGCAATGCAGGACTTGTTCGGATCGCGTTCCGCCTGAATCTCTTTGCGAAGTTTTTCCAGTTCCTGAGGTGATTTAATTCTCTTCATCAATCTGTACCTTTTTGCCTAATTTTTTCAAGATCTTGTTGGACTTAGTAATGCTTATGTTGCCGTGGTACTCGCCGTCAACAACCAGGATGGGTCCTAACGCGCAGGCTCCCAGGCAGTTGACTGTTTCAAAGGTAAATTCCAGGTCGGAAGAGGTCTCCCCGGCTTTTATCCCCAACGTTCGTTCTATGTTGTCCCCGATGAGGGGGGCGCCGCGGACATGGCAGGCGGTTCCCAAACAGAGGCTCAACTCATGCTTCCCGCGGGGAGTAAGGCTGAAAGCCTTGTAGAAGGTCGCCACTTCAAAAAGGCGACTGATAGGAACTCCCAAGTAGACACTGACATGGGTGAGCGCCTCGCGGGGGAGATACTTGAATTCCTTTTGCACGTCCTGAAGGATCGGAACGAGAAAGCCTTTGTCGGCGCCGTATTTGTCAATGATGGTTTGGATCTTCGCTTCCATAATTTTTTCCTTAGAGAGCGGTTTTGGCTTTCAGTTTGTTATATTCCTCGGTTACGCGTTCTTGAATGCTTTGGATCAATTCCGGAGTCAGATGACGAAATCTCCCCTGGGGTTTCAGGTAGTCGATAACCGGCCTGAGTTCGGGAACGTCATAGGTCATCCGGTATTTTCCGTTTTCATACTCGTACAAGGGGAATACCCCGGTTTCCACCGCCAGCCTGCCGATCCAGATCGCCTTCTCCGTGGGAAGTCTCCAACCGGTGGGACAGACGGAAAGTACATGGACATAGGCGGGTCCTTTTATGCTGGCGGCCTTTTTAACCTTCTGAATCAGGTCCAAGGGATAACTGGAACAAGCGGTCGCCACATAGGGGATGTTATGGGCGATTGCGATTGCAGCCATATTTTTCTTCCAGGTAACCTGCCCGGGTGTTACTTTTCCTGCCGGTGAGGTCGTGGTGGAAGCGCCGAATGGTGTGGATGACGAGCGCTGGATACCCGTGTTCATGTACGCTTCATTATCGTAACAGACATAGACGAAATCATGGCCTCGCTCCCAGGCTCCCGACAGGGCTTGAAGCCCGATATCGGTGGTGGCGCCATCACCACCCATTCCGAGAAAGACGGTGCCTTTATCCGGCAGTTTTCCCTTCCTGACCAAGGCCTTGGTTCCCGCTTCGGCGCCGCTGGCCACGGCGGCGGCATTTTCAAAGGCAACGTGGATCCAGGGAACCGCCCAGTTGGTGAAGGGGAGAGGGGATGAGACTATCTCCATACAGCCGGTGGCGCTGGCAACAACCACATTTTTGCCCAGTGCTTTGGCTACCATCCTGACGGCTAAGGCCTCGGCACATCCCTGGCACGCTCGATGGCCGGGAGTAAAATATTCTTTTTTCGTTACCAGCCGGGCGGCGTAAACATTGAATTGTTCCATTATTCTCTGACTCCATAGATGATATAATCTTCTTGTCTCACCCTGCCTTGAGCCATCTGCTCAGCTTGCTCGTACATGGCGATATAATCCTGGGCGGTTACATCGCGACCGGCAAAACCGCAGAGAAAATTGGTGATGGTCGGCATGTTTTCCTCCTGGTAGAGGACGGAGCGAATCTCGCTGGCTACCGGACCTCCGGGACCTCCGAAAGAAACGGCTCGATCAAGAACAATAATTCTTTTAATACCTCGAACCGCCTCTCGAAATTCATCAAAGGGGAACGGTCGCCAGAGCCTGAGCTTGATCTGTCCGACGGATTTACCCTGATTACGGAGTTCGTCCACGGCAACGGAGACTGTTTCTCCGAAACTGCCCATGGTGAGAAATACGGTCTCAGATCCTTCAGCGTGATAGGTCTCTACCGGTTGATAGTGTCTGCCCACCAAATCGCCCATTTCTTTCCAGGCTTTGAGAATCTCCGGTTTTGCTTGGATGAGAGCCTCGTTTTGAGCTTTTTTCGCCTCCGTAAAAATACTCGGCAGGCCGAATGCTCCCATGGTGACCGGGTTGTCAGGATGAAGCTGATTAACCGGTTTGAAATCCGGGAGGTATTTTTTAACCGTTTCATCATCCCAAAATTCTATCGGCTCGATCACGTGGGTAAGGACAAACCCATCCAGATTTATTATGATGGGAAGAGAAACCGATGCGCTTTCCGCTACTCGAAAAGCGAACATAACGTGATCAAAGACCTCCTGACCGTTTTCGGTAAAAACCTGAATCCAGCCGCAGTCACGAATTGACATGACATCAGTATGATCATTCCAGATGCTCAGCGGCCCCGACATGGACCGATTGGCCAGAATCATGACAATCGGGAGGCGTAATGAGGCGGCTATGAATACTATTTCATTCATCAGCGCCAAACCCTGGGAACTGGTGCAGGTGAAAGTCCTGGCGCCGACAGCGGAAGACCCGCAGCAGACGCTCATGGCCGAGTGTTCGGACTCGACGGGAATGAATTCGGCATCCAGTTCCCCATCAGCCACGAGTTCTGATAAATGTTCCACAATATGGGTCTGAGGTGTGATAGGGTAGGCGGCGATAACGTCCACGTTGGCCATTTTTACTGCTTCAGCCGCAGCTAATGAGACTTCTATTCCGACACGTTCACCCATTATTCTTCCTCCTCAACCATGGTTATGCACCGGGTGATGCATTCCTGGGCACAGATGCCGCAGCCCTTACAGTAGTAAAGGTCTGCTTCAAAATACCCTTCATCGGTTTTGTGAATGGCCATGTCCGGACAAAAGATATAGCAGACGCCGCAACGGATGCATTTGGTACTATCCCAAACAGGGCGCATCGACCTCCAGTCGCCGGTCTTATACTGGCTGGCATTGCCTGCCTCACTTACGACACAACCGACTTCCAGGTCTTTCCAGGTAAGCTCTTCTTCTGACTTTACCAATGAAAATCTCCTTTTTATCGAGTTAACAAGGTTTCCTGGTAGGCTCTCGTAAAAACCTTTATATTTTTATCGGCAATTCGGCCGAATCGTCTCTTGAGGGGGGCAATGAGGGAGTCGAAGGGGACCACCTCACGGGCTTTCAGCAGGGAACCGAGCATGGTGGTATTGGTTATGGGGAGGCCCAGCTCTTCCATGGCGATTTTTGTTGCATTGACGGTAGCAATTGGGTGCGTAATCCCCAGTTCCTTTTTCAGCTCATCACCCGAATACTTGGTGTTGGTTACCAAAATCCCGTCATCCTTAAGTCCTGACGTTACTTTGACCAGTCGGAGAATGCTCGGATCCAGAACCAGCACCATGTCAGGCTGATAAATAGCGGCTCGCGTTCGGATCGGTTTATCATCGATTCGACAGAAAGCTACTACGGGCGCTCCTCGCCGTTCGGGCCCGAAGCTGGGGAATGCCTGAGCATAGTTCCCTTGATTAATGGCTGCCAAGGCCAAAAGCTCGGCTGAAGTTACCGCCCCCTGACCGCCGCGACCGTGCAAGCGTACTTCGATCATATCAGCTACTCCTACGAACGAAAATTTGAAATAAAGTGCTTATATACAATTATTTAATTTTAATTGTCAAGGAATTTTGCGGGGGAATGTGCATCATTCATTAGTCGAGTCTGATGACATGCCTTCCTTCCAGTGATGACTTGAGAGTCGACTCATCAAGATATTCGATCTCACCGCCGCGGGGGATCCCTTGCGCCAGGCGGGTCACCGTGATGCCAAGCGGTTGTAAGAGCTTGGCTAAATAGATGGCGGTGGTTTCGCCCTCGCGGGTCGGGTTGGTTGCCAGAATAACCTCGCGGATGGAGTTGGAATGAAGACGCTGCATCAATTCCTTTATTTTAAGGTTGGCCGGAGTGACGTTTCGAAGGGGGGAAATAGTCCCATGGAGGACGTGGTACATGCCGTTAAAGGTGCCCGTGCGTTCCAGCGCCGCAAGATGGGCCGGGGTCTCAACCACACAGATGGTGTCGGCCTTGCCACGATCCCCCTGACAGATTGCGCATGGATCTTCATCGGTGATATTGAAACAGATGGAGCAGAGGGCGACTTTCTGCCTGGCATCTATGATGCTTTGAGCTAACGCCTGAACTTCAGACCGGGGAAGGGCGATGAGGTGATACGCCATCCTCATGGCGGTTTTTTCGCCGATGCTTGGTAGTTTCGATAGTTCCCGGATCAGGTTGGAGATGGTTTGTGAAAGCATAGACAGAGTCCTCACGTACGGTTTCTTGAGATAAACGGAGAGTATGGTTGGGCGAACGCTAAAAAGTGAGGCCGGGGATGTTCAAGCCAAGTCCGCCCGTCAACTTGCTCATTTCTTTGGCTACCATCTCCTGAGCTTTCTTGAGGGCATCATTGACGGCGGCCTGCACCAGATCTTGAAGCATCTCAACATCCTGGGGATCCACCACCTCGGGTTCAATCTTTATACTGACGATTTCTTGCTTCCCATTGGCGATGACAGTAACCATACCGCCGCCGGCGGAACCATCGATCGTCTTTTCCGCCATTTCCGCTTGAACTTTTGCCATTTGCGATTGGAGTTTCTGGGCTTGGCGCATGAGTTCTCCAATTCCTTTCGGTGCCATAGGGGTCTCCTTGTTGGTCATGTTTTTTCTGAATCGAGGACTTTGATCTCGGCAATCCCTCCGCCGAACAATGAAAGAGCTTCTTTAACCAGCGGGTGCTCCCGGGCTTCCTTCTTGAGCTGCGCGATTTTTTGCTCCTTGGTCGGTTCCGTTTGGTTGCCCCCGGGGTTGACTGCATGTTTGGTGTGATCCTGGACGATCACCCTGACCGTTTCGCCGAAAAACTCGCCACAGAAACGGGTAACATCAGCCTTCTTTTGGGGTTCCTGGAGGCTTTCCAAAAAGAGAGAGTTGCCCTCAAAGGCAATGTCGACGACGCCGTTTTCTTTCTTGATCAATTTCGTATGGTCCAGCAATGAACCAAGAAGCGGTTTTTTAGTGCGGATATACTGAACGCATTCCTGCCAGAGATGATCCAGGGCGGAGTCCTCCTCAACGCGGGTGTCGGCGACGGCCCGGTTTTCCTCATACAGTGACGGTGCCGGGGTTTCAGCGGCTTGTTCCGTCGGTTCCGGAATCCGGGCGTTTTCCAGAGAAGGAGGGGGGGATGGCGAAACCACGGCCCCTGGGATTGGAGGGGCTAACCGTTCCTGCAGACTGATGAGTTTGGCGAGGATCTCTTTAAGGGATGCTGCCGAGGGGGCGGTGGCCAGCCTGACCATCACCGCTTCGAGGACGATACGGGGAAGCGGAGCTTGGTACAAGTACCGCTCGCTTTCGATAAGCACCGTGAGTAGGCTCTGGAGTTTCTCTAACCCGATATTCTGCACTTGTTGGACGAGTTCCGCGATTTCCTCTTCTTGGAGATTGGGAAACAATTCGGGGCGGGGGGTCAGCTTGGCTACCAGTAAGTTTCGGAAATGCTCGACGAGTCCGCGATACAACTGCCGAATATCCATTCCGTACTGAAAGATGTTCCCCATAATCTCCAAACATTCCCCCACCTCTCCGTTTGCCACTGCGGAGGAGATCTGAAGCAGCGTTGCGCGGGGCACGACGCCCAAAATATCGGCGACGTCTTCCTCCCCCACTCCGGTTCCGGCATAGGTCACTATTTGGTCCAGGAGACTCTGTGCGTCACGAAGGCTACCGTCCGCCTCCCGGGCGATAAGGTGGAGAGCAGGAGACCCGACACGGAGATTTTTATCATTTACGATCCGTTGAAGATGCTCGAAAATGAGCGGTGAGGGAATCTTTTTAAAATCGTAGCGCTGACAGCGGTCGACGACGGTCTCGATTATTTTATGGGGTTCAGTAGTGGCAAAAATGAAGACGACATGGGGGGGCGGCTCTTCCAGGGTTTTCAGAAAGGCATTGAAGGCTGGTGTTGAAAGCATGTGCACTTCGTCGACGATGTAAATTTTATAACGGTGTTTTTGGGGATGATATCGAATGGTTTCCTGGAGATCTCGCACGTTATCAACACCGGTATTAGAAGCGCCGTCGATTTCAAAGACGTCGGGGGATATGGTTTTCCTGATCTCCTCGCAGGCATCGCACCGGTTGCAAGGAGTCGGCGTGGGGCCTTGTTCGCAATTGAGCGCCTTGGCTAAAATCCGGGCTACCGATGTTTTTCCCACTCCTCGGGGCCCGGTAAAGAGAAATGCCTGGGCGACCCGATTGCTTCGAATGGCATTCTGAAGCGTCCGGACAATGGGCTGTTGTCCCACCACCTCTTCAAAAGTTTCGGGACGGCATTCTCTCGCTAAAACAACGTACGACATGGTCTGTTTTAAAAATGATAGCCAGGCTCCCCTGCGGCACACGAAATCAGTTACTACCGCTGCTTCCTTCCGGATCTGACGGGATTCGCAACCTTTCGTTGCGCAGGACCCGGCTATCAGATGGCGGAGAGAGAGGGATTCGAACCCTCGGTACGCTTTGAGGGCGTACACACGATTTCCAGTCGTGCCCCTTCAGCCGGCTCGGGCATCTCTCCGAAATAATCCTTTTGGACGCGTAACACTGCTAGGGTGTTCTCTCATGGTAGTGAGAGTCTCTTTTTCGGTAAAAAATCCTTATATCAGATATTTTAGCCCATGGCAACAAACAATGCATTCTGTCGTCGGCAAAAAACAGCCACGACGACTCGTTCGGTCAGTCGAAGAGCCGACAGTTACCCATCGATTCTTCTTCAAGCTGGATGGTAACATGTTCGAGGCCGTACTTGTTTCTGAGGAGGACGTGCAGGTCCGTGAGAATGTTCATGCCGTTGCGCACGTCATTGACGACCACATGGGCGGTAAGGATGTCGACGTGAGAGGTCAACGTCCAAATATGTAGGTCATTCACACAGTGAACCCCTTCAACGTTCATCATGTCTTGTTTTATTTCGTTGGTCTGGAGATGCGACGGTGTTCCCTGCATGAGAATATGGGTAGTCTCCCACAGGAGGTGCCAGGCACCATAGATAATGATACTCCCGATAAAAAAGCTGATAAGCGGGTCGAACCAATTCCAGCCTCTGAGCCATATAACGACACCGGCGGTGATTGCTCCGAGTGAGCCGAGGGCGTCTCCCGCCACATGAAAGAGGACGGCTCGGATGTTCATACTGTATGTGGAGCCTTTGAAAAGGAGGATTGCGGCAAAGAGATTGACTATAAGCCCGGCCGTGGCGATGCCCACCATTGGAATTGCCTTGACTTCCTGGGGCGACAAAATGCGATGGTAAGCTTCATGGAAGATGACGGTTGCGATGGCGATCAGAATACCTCCGTTTACAAAAGCGACCAGTATTTCAGCCCGAAAATAGCCGAATGTTTTGCCCTCGTGAGCCGGTTTGACGGAAAACCAAATCGCTCCCAAGCTTAAACCCAAGGCGGCAATATCCGAAAGCATGTGACCGGCGTCGGAGAGCAATGCCAGGCTGTTGGTCCAAAATCCGCCGATGACTTCGATAAAAAAAAAAGGCCACGGTTACGATCAAAACAGTACAGAGAGCAGTCTTGTTTTGGTGATGGTGATCGCCAGGATGGTGCAACGGGGAACCTTGCTCGATGGGGATCCGGTGATTATACCGGTGAGAGAAAACCGTCAGGGGCCACCCCGTCGCTTTATGGGGGCTCTCACCCGAGCAGTCGTGAGTCATTGGGAAGAATATACGATGAGTATGCGTGTTTAACGACAACCTATAGTCTCGAGAGTGCCAGTTCCAATACTCTGCGAGCGTTATCGCTCATTTCCTTCCAATCATCGTCGGTGAGGCCCGCTCCGATGGCTATCCGACGGGCCTGGTGCGCCTCGACGAGATCATCGGGGCTGTGGGAATCGGTGTTGAGGAGGAGCGGCGCGCCGACTTTTTTTGCCAGGTTCGCAACATGCCCATTGGTCAGTGAATGCCCCTTGCGAGTGGAGATTTCCAGAAAGACGCCCTTCTCCTTGGCCAGAAGAACCTCTTCTTCGGTTATCAGGCCGGGGTGGGCCAATATGTCAATGCCGGCCTCCAAAGCAGACCGGTTGGTGCCGGGGGATACGGGCTCCACGATGGTTTCGCCATGGACCACAATGAGTGTAGCCCCCAGGTTTCGTGCTTCCTTGACAAGGGAAGGGATCGAGTCGGGTGGAACATGGGTCAATTCGACGCCCGGAACAACTCGAAAATCATTGCCGGTGTTGGCGGCACGGCAAAATCGGACCAGCCGAGGAATGAGAAAATCGAGGTTCGAATTGTCGGCATGATCGGTAATGGCAATGCCGTGGTAGGCTTTGGCCTGCGCTCGGCGGATAAGTTCCGCGGGTATTAATTCCCCGTCACTGAAAAAAGAGTGGGTGTGCAAGTCGATCATTGTAAGATACGGGCCTCCTGCGGACAATATCCGCGTCGCTACATTTTATACTTTCCAAAGTCTTCCGGCGAAAGGTTTTCCAAAATTTCTTTCCACTTTTCCGCTTCCTTATCCTTGCTCCCCTTTTCTTCACCTTCCGGTTTGTCCGAGACGACACTGCGAGAGTTTTCGATAACCTTTTCGTCAACAAAAATAGGGGAGTGCTCTCTCAGGGCAAGTGCGATGGCGTCGCTGGGACGAGCGTCTATGGCTATTTTTTCATTGTCCACCAGCAGGTGAATTGTTGCATAAAAGGTATTTTCTTTAATATCGGTAACTTCAATCCGGTCCACCGTAACCTGTAAATTATCGAGGATGTTTTTCAGGAGATCATGGGTCATGGGCCGAGGGGGTTTAATATTGCCCAAGATGGTGGCTATGGAGCTCGCTTCCAGGACGCCGATCCAGATGGGAAGGGCTTGCTTACCTTCAAGGTCTTTCAAGATAATGATCGGGGTGTTGCTGACAGGATCCATGGTAATGCCTGCGATTATCATCTCTATGAACATTATGACCTCCTTGGGAAAAGTTCTTAGACTCTTCGGCCCAGGAACGAATGAAGAAACGCTTCCGTGATCTCGACCTGAACCAGCTTTCCGCGCAGTTCCGGTAACCCTTCAAAATTAATCACCTTGTTTGATCCACTTCGCCCGGTCAAGCGTTTCGCATTGGTTTTGCTGCACCCTTCCACGAGTACTTCCGCAGTGTTACCCACCAGACGCCGATTTTTACGTAACGTGATATGCTTCTGTACCTCTTGAAGCAGAGATAGACGCCGAGCCTTTTCTTTGTCGGAAACCTTGGTGAGACTCTTTGAGGCCCGCGTATTCGGTCGATCGGAATACTTGAAAGAATAAAATTCATCATACTCGATTTCATGCACAATGTCCACTGTCTCCTGGAAGTCTGTTTCGGTTTCCCCGGGAAATCCCACAATGATGTCAGTGGTTATGGCGATGTGAGGACACACGGCCCTGAGCCGTTGAATCAAGTCACGATAGCCTTCTCGCGTATACCCGCGATTCATCATCTTCAGAATACGGGTTGACCCCGATTGGAGAGGGAGGTGCAGGTGGGGACAGAGTTTCTCCAATTCTCCAAAACAGCGGATCAGGTCTTGGGAGAGGTCTTTCGGATGAGAGGTGGTGAAGCGAATCCGATGGAGCCCCGGAATCCCGTTGATTTTGCGAAGCAATTCGGGGAAAGTCACTTCCCCGGAACAGGTCTGCCCGTAAGAGTTGACATTTTGCCCCAGGAGGGTAATTTCTTTTACTCCCGAACCGACCAAGTGTTCCGCCTCACGAAGTATTTCCCCGCTCGGCCGGCTCTTTTCTCGTCCCCGCACGTACGGGACAACACAGAAGGAGCAGAAATTGTTGCAGCCCTTCATTATAGTGAGAAACGCTTTGATGTCACTTGCAATCGATCCATTAGAACCGGCTACGGAAAGGAACTCATCCTCGAAGGAGGTGTCGATTTGGACCTTTCCCGTCTTCCGTGCTTTTTCAACCAGCATCGGTAACCGGCTAATGCTTCCGGTCCCAAAGATAACGTCAACATAAGGAAAGCGCTCGAGCAGTTTTTCTCCCTCCTGCTGGGCCACACACCCACCTACACACAGAAGAACCGAGGCGGATTTCCGCAGACTTATTAAGCGCCCCAACAAACTGTAAAATTTTTGTTCGGATTTCTCCCGCACACTACAGGTATTGACAAGCAGGAGATCGGCTTTATCGGGGGTTGGTGTAGGAACGTAGCCATGGGCCGCCAAAAGATTCAGCATATGTTGCGAATCGTTGACGTTCATTTGGCACCCAAACGTTTTGAGGTAAACCGAGGGAAAACTCATAAGGGCCACATTACACGAGAGAAAAAGACGACATTAGGATTTACCGAATCCGTATCGGTCATTCTAAAGGACACCGGACTGATTTTCAAGGGCAAAAGCAGCGCGGTGCACCTGGCGTCATTTGAGTATCGTCCCCGTCATCGATAAATCAGCATGATGATGCCGAAGATGATGAAAAAAGCTCCGGCGCCAATGCGGATATAATTTTGGGGAATAATGTGACTGAACCCGTAGCCGAGGACTACGGCGATGAAGGAGGTCACTGCGAGAGCTCCCGCCGCGCCGAAAAATACGGAGATCTTTGATTGATGCTCCGCCGCCAGGAAGATAGTAGCCAGTTGCGTTTTATCCCCAAGCTCCGCCAGGAGCACAATCATGAAGGTGGTCGCCAGTGTTTTTAAATCCATAAGAACCTCTTGGTGGAAAGATTGGCTGCATGGCGCAGATACTCAGAACCGAATCGTCTTATTACCGGAAATAGTTGATAATATACCGGGAGGCGACAAACAAGGAAATAGCTCCTAAGAGGGCCTTGATCGCCCGAACGGGAATATGCTTTTGCACTCGAGCACCCCAGTAAGCTCCGGCGAGGCCTCCGATGCCGAACAGTCCTCCCAGAAGCCAGTCAGGCCTTAAGCTGGGGTAATCAGGATAAACGGACCCCAACCAGCAGTAGAAAATGACGCCGGCCAAGGAGGCGGTGAAGGTGCTCATAAGCGTTGGACCCGCGATCGTATAGACCGGAAGAGAGAAGGTTGTTACCAGCAGCGGAGCTACGATCGATCCGCCTCCGATCCCATAAGCGCCGCCGACAATGCCGATCAAAAAAGAGGTGCCGATCACCGGGAGACATCGAAAGCTATAGCTCTCACCGTGAAATTCGTATACCACCCTTGCAAGGGAGATGGCGGTGATTTTCACCGGAGTCGATGAAGGCGAATCAAAGCGGTTTTCCCATCGTTCCTCTGCCGACGTGATTAGGCCGGCGCTGTTGTCCGGATGATCCCTGCGGTTGATCAATAATCGCAATCCCAGATAGAGCAGAAATAATCCCACAAACAGTTTAAACCTTCTCGGATCGGGAAGATAGGTGATTCTCAGCATCGCTCCGATAAAAATTCCCGGTAGTGTTCCCGCAATCAATATCCAGGCGAGAGGCCACACCATTCTCCCTTCCTTCATATATCGGGAAATGGCGCCGGGAGTTGCCAATAAATTGAAGAAAAGATTGGTTGAGGTTACCGAAAGACTGGTGAAGTGCAGGACGCTCATCTGGAAAGGAAGCAGCAAAAAGGCTCCGGAGATGCCGCCCAAGGAGGCTGCGAAGGACACCACGAAGGCTACGAGGGGAGGGATGAAGGGGGAAACAGAGATTCCCGAGACGGGGAAAATCACGGATTTACACCTTATCGGTTATCAGGGCAAGTTTTGGATCAAGCTTCAGGTAAAGAGAAACGCTGAGGATGCGGGATTGAAGAAATGACATCCGGTCAGAAGATTTCATGGAACGTTTTATTGACCGCTTCCTGGTTTCCGTCTAGGAGTTGATCATATTTTTCTATCAGGATCCTTCCTTCCTGCGTCAGTGTCGTGCCGCCTCCCCCCTTGCCACCCACGAATTTGGTGACCAAGGTCGTGCCCAAGCGGTCTTCCATGTTTTTAATATAACTCCAGGCTTTTTTATAGGAAATACCAAGCTCGCGAGCAGCCTGGGAGATGGAGCCTGTTTTGGAGATGAGCTGTAGCAGGTTTCTTCTGCCTTCTCCCAGAAACGGAAGTCCCTCAATCTCAATCCAGACCTTTGATTTGACGCTCAGATGTTCGAGTTTTTCTTTGGGAAGCGGCATAATTGATACCTTCAAACAGTAGGAGCATTCAGAGCACTCCGGGATACGAAGGACTTTATCCCCCTCCCGAAGGCGGGAATATCCCCACGTGGTCTCCATCCTTCAACGGGTATGATGGAGACTCATGGCGGGAGTTAACAAACAAGAATTTCACCTTCTCCCGGGGGATTTTCAAAAGCTCAATAAGCTCGCCCATCGTTGTTTCTTCTTCCAGGGTTAAAAGCAAAGGCCTGTCGGAACCGGGAACAGAACTCCGCAATGTTGAAAAAATCTTGACTTCGATTTGCATGGCAAACTTCCATCGGTCAGTTACACGTGCTGCGCCGGAGAATGAATATTTGCTACAATACCAGAGTCGGTAACGGCAGTCAACGGTTACGCCGTGCAGGACCGTAGCGGGAGGATTGTTTGCCCCGTTTTACTGAGGAGGAACGGTTCGTTTTTCAAAGATTATCTCATAAAAGGGCTTGTCTTTGCCGGCAGGATGTGGTATAAGATATTAATTTTTTTTGACCTTTTCTGGAAGCAGGAAGTAAATTAAATTAAATCGGGGTGCTGTCTTGGAAGAAGGTAACAAAAAGGAACGGAGAAAAGGAAAGACAATTTTCTGTAATATATTAGAATATGAAATTTCGTTGTCACGATGCAAGCCGGTCAGAGACTATAAAAAATGCAAAATGTGTGAAGGGTACGTATTGAAGCAAAGACAAAGAAAGCGATTCAAAGACAAAAAGGAATAACCCCGTGGTTCCTTCTGTTACTTTTACGTGTGCCTGAGTGGTCGGGACCCATGATAATTTAAGATTAAGAATGAGGCAAAGCAGCAGCACCACCGACGAGAAAGAGATACGAGAAACCGTCGCTATAATTCTTCAGAATTTTTCACCTCTCAAAGAAAATTTAATTCCTATTTTGCAGTCCGTGCAGTCCGCCGTCGGCTACATCCCGCAGCCGGCAATGAAACAAGTCGCCTCTTTTCTCGCCGTCCCTGCCGGGGAGGTTTTCGGCGTGGCGACATTCTACAACCAATTTCGACTGATTCCTCCGGGGAAGCACCCTGTAAAGGTCTGTCTGGGAACTGCCTGTCACGTAAAGGGGGGAAACATCATCCTCGAAGAATGGAAACGGCGGCTTGGCATAGACGAGGGAGGAGTAACGCAAGATCGCGAGTTCTCACTCGACCGGGTTGCCTGTGTGGGATGCTGTGCGCTGGCCCCCGTGGTGCTGGTGGAGGAGGAAGTTTTCGGGACAATGTCACCGTCGGCTGTTGAGGGAATTCTTCTGAGAATTAGGATTGAAAAGGAAAGACGCTCAGGGTGTGGGGGGAACGAAGAATGAACCGGGGGACGAAAACAGCGGTTTTGCAAAATTTTGCCGCCATCAAAGGCCGGGCCCTGGAAGCATGGCAGAGAAGTCGTGAAGGAGAGGACCCTTGCATTCTTATAGGGACGGCTACCTGCGGTCTTGCGGCAGGCGCGTTGGAGGTGTTTAAAGCGTTTGAAGAAGCGGCGGCCGCAAAAAACGTCAGAGTTCACGTTATCCCCGTCGGGTGTATGGGGCACTGCTATGCCGAGCCTCTTGTTGTAATTCGGAAACCGGACTTTGTCCCCGTTCTTTACGGGAAGGTGACCCCCACGATGGCGGGGACCCTGGTAAAACAGTGCCTTGTGGAGAATAATTTCGTGCCGGAACTGGTGCTGGCAGCGCTGGAGGAAAATGAATTCCTTCCCAGCATTGCCGACTTTCCCCGATTTGCCCGGGAGTCGCGGTTGATCCTGAGGAACGCTGGCATGATTAATCCAGAAGAGATCATGGACTACATTGCCTGCGGGGGATATGATGGATTTGTACGGGCGATGCAGATGGCGCCGGAGGAGGTT
Organism: Deltaproteobacteria bacterium; assembly: GCA_016935335.1. Classification (GTDB taxonomy): domain Bacteria; phylum Desulfobacterota; class WTBG01; order JAGOGO01; family JAGOGO01; genus JAFGRE01. The sequence continues at coordinate 8,549 of JAFGRE010000147.1, read as the reverse complement.
ATTGACGTTGTTCGCCGTTCCGGTCTGCGAGGATTAGGGGGCGCGGGGTATCCCACCGGCAAGAAGTGGGAGATATGCCGGAATGGGTCCGCAGCCTTGAAATATGTGATCTGTAATGCCGATGAAGGCGATCCCGGATCATTCTCCGACCGAGCGCTTATCGAGAGTAATCCGCATCTGTTACTGGAGGGAATTTTGATCGCTGCCTATGCAGTGGGTGCGCAGTCCGGGTACTTCTACGTGCGAAACGAGTACCCCCTGGCCGTAAAACGCATGAGAACCGCGATCCGCCAGGCTCGCGAAATCGGGTTGTTGGGAGGGGAGATTTTGGGAAGCGATGTCTGTTTTGACCTCACGGTGTTTGAAGGATCGGGTGCGTTTGTGTGCGGTGAAGAGACCGCACTGATTCGTTCGATTGAAGGAGAGCGCGGCATGCCCCGTCACCGGCCGCCGTATCCCGCCACCGTTGGTCTTAAAGGAGCGCCGACGCTGATCGACAACGTCAAAACCATGGCTCACGTCCCGGGTATCGTAACCGGCGGCGCGGACGAGTTTGCTTCAATCGGGACCGGTTCGAGCAAGGGGACGGCTGTTTTTGCGGTGGCCGGAAAGATAAACAACGCCGGGTTGGTGGAAGTTGCCATGGGCACGCCCCTGAAGGAGGTGGTCTTTGAGATCTGCGGGGGCATTCCGCGGGGGAAATCCAAAGCCAAAGCATTCAAGGCAATCCAAATCGGCGGGCCTTCAGGGGGGTGTATTCCTGAGCAGTTTCTGGATACCCCTATCGACTTTGATTCGCTTCAGGAACCCGGTGCCATGATGGGGTCGGGGGGAATGGTGGTTCTTGATGAGGACGACTGCATGGTTGAGGTAGCTCGTTATTTTTTGGACTTTACCCAGAAGGAGTCGTGCGGCAAGTGCACGTTTTGCCGGGTCGGCACCAGGCAGTTGCTCACCATCCTCGAAGATATCACCAAGGGAGTGGGAAGATCTGAGGACATAGATCTGTTGGTGGAACTTTCGGAGGATATTAAAGGCGGGGCGCTGTGCGGATTGGGGAAGACCGCCCCCAACCCGGTGCTCACGACTATTAAATATTTTCGTCACGAATACGAAGCCCACATCGCGAGGAAATGCTGCCCGGCCATGATGTGCCGGGATCTGATTGCCTACTATATCGTTCCTGAGAAATGCGAGCGCTCCTGCGACGTTTGTGTGGGAAGCTGCCCCACTGAAGCAATCTATACGGCAAAACATCGCATCAAGGCCATTGACCAGGAAAAGTGTGTGAAGTGTGCGGCGTGCATGGAGGTCTGTCCGCCCGAGTATGATGCGATAGTGAAGTTTTCACCAGCCGACACGGTCCCTCCGGCACCGCCGCGAATTGAAGAAAAGGAATGAAGACGATTACTCTCACTATTGATGAAAAGACGGTGGAGGCGACCGAAGGAGAGATGCTGCTCTGGGTTGCTCTCGACAACGACATCTATATCCCGAATCTGTGTGCCCTGAAAGCGCGTCCCCTTCCCGACGCCAACTGCCGGCTTTGTTGGGTGGATATTGAAGGCCGGTCGGCACCGGTGACCGCCTGCAACGAACCCGTGTATAATGGAATGGTCGTGAAAACAGGAACAGAACGTGTGGTGAGACTCCAGCAAACCGCTCTGGAACTCATCCTTTCCACCCATCCCGTCGACTGCGGACGCTGCGGAAAGAACAAACGATGCGAACTTCAGAAAATCGCCCGCCATCTCCGCACAAAGCTGAAACAGAAGCGGCTTCGGGATATCTCCAAGAGGCTTCCGATAGACTCTTCCCATTCGCTTTTCAGCTATGATCCCAACAAATGTGTTCTCTGCGGACGGTGTATATGGGTTTGCAAAGAAGAGCAAAAGGTGGGAACTCTTCACTTTGCCTATCGAGGCTTTGCCATGGTGGTGACCGCCTTTGGCGGCGCCCCCCTGGGGGAGGCCGATTGCACCATGTGCGGAAGGTGTGTTGAAGTCTGTCCGGTGGGGTCACTCATTTTCAAGAATGCTGAAAAATAAAGGAGTCTGTTATGGAACCGAAACCGTGGCCGGTGATCAAATCACGCCGAGGACCCGCAAACAGGATTTTTTCGTTACGCATCGATACCACTACCGCACCTCATTCCGGCAAAGAACATGACTTCTACATTATCGAGACTCCGGATTGGGTCAATATCATTCCTGTTACCGATGATAATCAGGTTGTTTTTGTCAAGCAGTTCCGTCACGGGACCAAAGAGGTCACCCTGGAAATTCCGGGTGGGGTGGTGGAAAGAGGGGACACGCCGGAAGAGAGTGCCCGTCGGGAGTTGCTTGAGGAAACAGGATATTGTGCCGGGAGTCTGAAATTTCTGGGAGCGGTGGACGCCAACCCTGCCATTTTTACCAACAAGTGCCATACCTATCTCGCTACAAACCTTAAAAAGATAAACGGGGGTGATTTTGACGAAACCGAGGATATCAAGATCGAACACATCCCCCTTGAAGCGGTGCCGAAGCTTATACGAGAGGGGGGTATAACCAATTCATTGGTGGTTGTCGCGTTTTACTGGTACGGTGCGGCTTCTGGAGCTTCAGAATAACGGCACCGCTGTCGCGGCTCTTATGATTGAGAATTTTATTGACTTTTTCGTGCCCGCGGTTTAAACGAATAGGCAGCGACGAGTGTGCCATGATTGAAGAGAACGTGATGAGACGGTGTGATGGGACTGTGCTTATCCATTCTCGGGGATGCCGACAAGAGATGCAGAAAAGGTAGCGCTTTTTTTCACTCTGCAATAAGAAGGACAAATGCCCCTGTATAACCTGCCGGGAAAGATGAAAAGTCCGGGCGTTACCTCAATCCCTGAAGCATGAGGAGTCAATGGTTGTATTTCTCAGGAGGAGAGGGAAGAGAAAGAAGCTAAAGAAAGGCCGGATTGCCTAAATTAAGGCGATTCGGCTTCCTTATTTGGGGATGGAGGCCGCTGTGCATTTGGCAGGGAACGACTCCGGAGAAAGTCAGCGGCAGGGCTTGCGATTTTTTGTCAGCTTTGTTTCATGTCTCCGACCAGACAGCGACGCGTTGTGGTATCGTCGTGAATAATCTGAAAGGCGTTCTCAGGTCATTTAAGCTGCCATCGAAATGAAGAGCGTCCTTTCCGAGATGCTTGTTTTTTGCTTTCAAGGCCGCTTCGTCTAAAAAACCAACCGGTGCATCGTATCAGATGAGACCACTAGCCCGTGAACAACAGCCATACTTTTGCCTACACATATCGAAAGGATTGCCGGTAGTATGAGCATGCTCAAGCAACGATCATCTCTATTAATTTGTTTGACGGTCGGCTCGCTTATTTTTGGTGGTATCGCCTATGGGGCGAATATTGTCGAGGGGAGCGATGTCACGGTGACGGTAAAAAAAAACCAGAGTATCCGCGACATTTCCGGGGAGTATCTTCAGGATCCGGATCTTTGGATGGACATCCTCCGAGCCAACAATCTAAGTTCTGCTGAAGCGATTCGCCCGGGAATGACTCTCCATATTCCCACGAATGCGATTTTCAAAGCCCGCAATGAACTGGAAACCTCTCTTTCCCTGATTCAAGCGGCAACGGCGGCCGGTGCCAAACTCTTTGCCCCCGGGCGTATCGCCGAGGCAATTCAACTGAGAAATGACGCGCTTAAAAAGCGAAGGGCTGGTGCCTGGTCCGAATGTGCCGTCCTGGCATCCTCTGCGGCACGGGAGGCGGAGAAAGCGCTGACGATTAGTAAGGCGAATCACGATGTGCCGGCGGAGGCGGTTGTGGAGTATTGTTCCGGCGAGGTGCAGAGCCGAACGCCGTCGGAGGACTTGTGGAAGGATGCTTCCCGGTACGATATTCTCATAGAAGGCGATAAGATTCGGACACTTTCCCAATCCTATGCGGAAATTTTGTTCAAGGATGACAGCCGCCTGCAGCTTAAAGAGAATGCCCAGGCGCTGATTCAGAAAATGAGGACCAATCGTCTGGAAGAGGCCCAAGAAGCCAACGTCAGCTTGATTGAAGGAGACGTGTTGGCGCTTCTCGCCGGAGGGGGGGGGCAGGGTGGTTTTCGGCTGGATGTGCCGGGCGTTGAAACAGACATACGTTCGCAACGTTTTTGGGTCAGCCGTGACGACCGGGGAGCTCGGTTTGCCAACTACGACGGCGAACTCAAGATTGCCGCGGCGGGCGGAGAAGTACTATTGCGAGAGAATCAGGGATCCCTTGTTCCTCGTAACGAGAAGCCGACGGGAGCGCGGCAACTCCTCGATGGTCCGAACTTGCTCGGACCCGATGAGGGTGACGAGGTTTTTCACGGTAAGACGGGTTTGCGATGGAGCGAGGTGGAAGGAGCGGAGCACTACCTGGTGGAATTCGCTCGTGATGGGACGTTTTCGACAATCCTGGGAAACACCTTAGTGAAGGGAACATCAACGGCGCTTCCCCAGGGTGTTGGGTACGGGGCTTTTTATTGGCGGGTGATTGCGTTTTCTTCCGACGGCTTGCCCGGTCGGAACAGCCAAGCGCGGGTCTTTGTGGTGAGGGGCGACGATGTCCCGCCCTTTTTAACAATTCGGACGCCGAAAGAAGGGGCGGTTGTTTTTGAAAATTCTGTGATCGTATCCGGCAACACCGAGGAGGAGGCAACAGTCACTGGTGGAAAGAAACCGGTTGCAGTAATTGGAGAGGGGGATTTTATGTTCCGGCAGGCGTTGACCGAGGGGGAAAACAGGATTGCGGTCAGAGCTGCTGATCGGGCGGGGAATGTCACCGAAGTGGTGCGTACGGTTTATTACGTTCCGGAGGAAGCGATGGAACTGACCTTCGGATCATCATTGCACCAGATTGATCCCAGTCATTTTGTGGTAGGAACGCGAAGTTTTTCTCTTTCGGGGAAAACAGTTCCCCAGGCCGTCGTTACGTTCACCAGGGCAAGTGATCATCTGGAGGCAGTCTATTCCGGGCAAAGAAGGGCGGCCGGTGCCGGAAGCCCCGAAGGGCTTCCAGCCGTTGCCGTAACGATTGCCGACGACGCGGGGCGGTTTCAGAGCACCTTGCAGATACTGGGAGAAAAAGACCGTTTCGGCATTACAGTGCTTTCTCGTACCGGCATGGGGAGGCATGAGAGTTTCTCGGTGGAGTTGGATGAAAACCCGCCGATCATAAACTTGGTCGAGGAGATACCCGCAGCTACCGGCACAGGCGTTCTGTTCGTTGCCGGAATGATTGAGAGGGGAAGCAGTCTCACCCTCAACGGAGAGGCGGTGGCCCTGGCCGAAGTCGAGACGTCGAAGCTTACAGCCTTTCGGGTTCCGATTACCCTCACGGCAGGGGTGAATCGGTTACAACTCGAAGCTCGTGATCAGGTGGGCAATGTGGCCGCCTTTGAAAAAGAGGTTTTGTATGACTCGGAAGCCCCCACGCTGGAGGAGTACGTGGTATCCTTACCGGAGGCTCGTGGCGGAGAGGATGTACACGTGGCGGTGCGGGCAAGGGATGCCACGGGTTTCGTGAAGGTGGCTTCGTTTACGTTATGGATCGGCGATGCCAGTCTCGCCGGATATATGGTTCTTTCCGATCCGGAAGGGGGCTATACGGGATTAATTCGAGTACCGAAGAACGTAAGCGGTACAATCAAATTCAACAGTATCACCTTATCTGACTATTTAGGAAACAAAAGAGAATATCTTCTCAACTAACGTTTTTACTCGGCATTTAAACGGAGGAGGATACTCTATCTTTATACGAGGGACTTCCGCGTGAAACACGTAGAATTTTATTTGATGCGGTGCTGCCGCGCCTTTGTTCTTGCATATCTTTTACTTGTAGCCGGGGGACATGATTCCGAAGCTCTTGGTAAAGAGTACACGCACACGATCACCTATGGGAAGATTGCCGAAACGCAGAGAGGGTATCGTGATTTTGTGCAGGTTGTCTTCATTAAGGTTCCCATCGAAGAGCACCGGCCGGTATACGCTCGTCTTTCTTTCCCTTCCTGTGATGCCGGCGGGACCGGAGGCTTTTCAGGGGATCGGTATGCCGGTGCGCGGTTTCGGATTTTGGGGGGGGACGGTGCGTGCTCCAATCCTGCTCTCAAGAAAGTTGCGCCCAGCTTCGAGGAGATTTATTCAGGGAAGGTCATCGTCGACAAAGAATATGGATCTGAATCGTTTCGGGAAAAACCGTGGATGACGATGGCTTTGCTGAGACCGGAAGACGGCGAACTAATCGGAACCTCTCGCTATTACAAACTTGTTGTCGAAGGAGATGCGAGGGCGGACGGGAAGCCGTTTCTGATGGCAATCAGTCGTGATCCCGATGGTAATTGTCCGGTCGGCGCCGAGGTTTTTTGCTATTCTGTGATCACCCGGAGCACTGTTCCCGGTTGTGTTTTTCTGGAAAAGATGAGCCTTCTCGTCGATGGTGAGAAAGGATTGGAGATCGGAGGGGTATCGAGAGGGTCCGCGGTGGGTATCGAAGCGGGATTCTGGGCTGACATGCCGGTTCGCTTTCCCGAACATGATGACTGGTTGGAAGAGGCCGCCCGACTCGACGAGGGCACGGTGAGGCGGACATGTTCCCTCACGTTTAAGGGCGGAGCATACCCTGGGTACGGGACACTCTCTGTTACCGATCAAGAAGGGAACCTTCTGCCGCTTCGGCTTCCTGTTTATTGTGGAAAGGGTAGCCAGCAGTTGTCAGTTGAAAGCCTTTCCGACTGTGGATCTTTCGCTTTTGATGCGACCCGGGTGAAAGATCCCTACGGCTGTTCCCGGGAATTTATCTGGAAATTCGGCGATGGGACCGCGGAAAGCGGCACGACGGTTGTTCACCACTACGAAGTGCCGGGAAACTACGATGTCAGTGTCCACGTGGCGGATGTTTTTGAAGTGGTCGATTCGGTTACCGTGGATCGTTTTACCGTCGCAGTCAACCACCCGCCCATAGCCTCCGCCGGAGCAGACCTTATCGGTGTTCCAGGGACGGAGCTGACTTTCGACGGTTCCAAGTCACGGGATCCTGACGGCCACGTTTCACGGTATGAATGGGATTTTGGCGAGGGCCAAACGATGTCGGGGAAGACGGTTACCCATATCTATCCGGAGCCGAATTTTTATACAGCGACTCTCGTGGTGGAGGATGATTCCGGAAGTCACTGCAACACGGGTACGGATACGTGTCGGGTGTGGATCAACGATCCGCCGGTGGCCGAAATCGGCGGCGGGGGTATCGCGTCTCCGGGAGAGAAGATCACCTTCAGCGGTGGCAAAAGTGTTGACCGGGATGGGAAGATCATCGGCTACCGATGGGACTTCGGCGACGGCGCAACCGCCGGGGGTGCTCATGTAACCCATGCCTACCGGGAAGCCGGGACGTATGAGGTCACCCTCGGCGTAACGGATGATTCGGGGGCTGCGAATAAGACTGCTTTCGATCAGGTTACAGTTTTCGTAAACAGTCCTCCCATTGCGGAGGCCGGGAGTGATAAGAGGGCCTCCGTGGAGGAGGGGATCACCTTTGACGGATCGCAATCGTATGATCGTGATGGTGAACTTGTCGCTTACCACTGGGACTTCGGGGACGGCAGCGGCGGGGAGGGCGTTACGGTTGTTCACACTTACCAAGAACCGGGGCGTTATGGAATAACATTGACGGTAAAAGACAATTCCCAATCAACCTCGGATTTGAGCCGGGATAGGGCCTTGGTGATCATCAACTCTCCGCCGGTTGCCGAGGCGGGCCCCGATCAAACCGTATCGAGCAGCAGCGTCTGCTTTGATGGAACCAAATCATTCGATGCCGACGGCGCGTTGATCGAGTATCGCTGGGACTTTGGAGATGGTTCCTATGGAGAAGGGGTATCGCCCGTTCATGTTTACAGCAATCCCGGAAGCTATACTGTCCGCCTAACGGTGGATGATGATTCAATGACCTCCAGCAGTCGCGCATCCGATGAGGCGACTGTTAGGGTGAATTGCTTCCCCATTGCGGATGCAGGGCCTGATCTTGTCGGAGCTCCGGGATGTGCGTTGGGTTTAGACGGCTCGGCCTCTGTCGATCCCGACGGCGAGATAACAGCCTATAAATGGAACCTCGGCGACGGAACGACAGCATTCGGAAGGGTTGTGATTCATCACTATTCCCGCCCCGGGACATACAGCGCATTGCTGACGGTTCACGATAACTCCGGGCATGATGCTGCGGTTGGATTTGATGAGTGCCGGGTCCTGATCAATCGAGCGCCGGTTGCAATAGCCGGAAAAGACCTCGTCGTAGCGCCTGGAGAAACGGTTTGTCTTGATGGGAGTCGGTCATTCGACCCTGATGGTGCCATCGCCTCCTATCAATGGGAATTCAGCGATGATGAAGGTGCGGCGGACTCGGCTGGGGTCTCGCGCTCCTTTCCACGATCCGGTGTGTTTTCGGCGACGCTGACTGTTGTGGACGACAGTCGGGTGGAGAACTCGGCGGCTCGGGACACGGTAGTAATTCGAGTGAATGATGGTCCGGAGGCGAG
>JAFGRE010000146.1 GCA_016935335.1 Deltaproteobacteria bacterium | reverse complement strand
TTCCGTCCCTTCGGCGTGACTCTCCTTTCCGGAATAATCGTCACTGACCCTCCGGCCATTCTCCGCACCATCAGCGAAGGCGGGGGAATGCGAATGTTCAAAGGCCACATAAAAAAAGTCAATCTCCGCCTCGTCCCGAACGACCGGCAACAACCCTGACCTTTGCACCTGGCGGCATCACTTTCTTTTCCCATCCCAATCAAAGAGTGGTACCGTCCTCTTCAAGAACCGGTGAGGGGAATGACTGCCTCCTTCAGATCATCGAGGAGGACACAATTCCAGAAACCTCTGTGCAATCCGTTGCGCGATCATGGGGGCATTTCCCCCGGATCGGTTATTGACAACCACGTACATTCTGGTTCCTTGCTCAACTCCCTGCATCATGATTCGTGCGGCATCTTCCACCATCTCCTCCTGGAGCATCCTGTCAACCAGCTTATTAAACGGGAATGCCCGAGCGTAGGCATCTTCATATCGAACCCCCAACGGGGTCATGAGCCGAATGATGCACTCATTGCCCCCGTTGGAAAACCTCTCTTCGGACTTCGCAAGCTGCCTCCCAAGCGAAGGCAGCCAAGTCCAATGAGAGAGTACCTGCCCAACGCCGTGCTTCCTTAAAACAGCAAACACCAGCGGATGAAGATAGGCCTCGGTCCTCAGTTCGATATGGTACCGATTATCGTTGGGTATGGAACTGAAAAATCCATCCAAGGCTTCGGCCATCTCTCGGGTCGAAACCCGATCCCGGGCGCGCTGGTATTCCTGTTCAAAAATAAAACCGGCAAGGTTCGCACCCAAAACTTCATTAGCGGGCGCATAAAACTGCGTGGTAAAAACGTCGGGGTTTAGATAAGTCTCATTGGCAATATACCCGCCCCCGCTTCGAATCTTCTGAGCCGTTACCATCTGAGGTACCTTGAGGATAAGACTATCATCGTCTCTGAGGTGCTGCTTATAGGTTCTGAGAACCTGATGGTTCCGGTTCGGTTTACCCCCTCTATCCACCAGAGGCCGATAAAAAGTGTAATCAATCTCCAAGACCGCAAAGTGGACAAAGAATTCCCCCACACTTTCCACGGGAAGGACTTCTTCCACAAATGAGTGAGCCCCCACCCTATGGGACCTTCGGGTTATTGATCTATCGTACCTTCCTCGGGAATAGACCTGTCCGATCCACCCTGCATACCGATCACTGGCCGCGCCGATCAGGACATGCTGATGAAGATCACGAAAATAAAATTTATCAACCAGGGTGAACGTATCCGCCGACATTGTGAAGACTATATCCTATTATCTTCGTGGTCTACTTCCTGAAGCCGCTCCCACATTACTCGGGGCTCGGGTTAGGGGGAATGTAAATTCTGCCCAAATCCCGTGGGTGCCCTGCATCCACAGGATTTGAAAAATGATACGGATGGAGCAAATATCCCAGTTTACGAATGGCGATTATCTGCCGCAATCCCGGCCGCTTGAATAAATTTGAATTCACCATGGATCAGCCGGTCGTTTTGCACTGTGCCTGGGTCTGCCAAAATTCTGAACGCGTCATAATTTCATACAGGGTCGTGATCTCGCTGGTATCAGCCTGTGACCACATGGGCCTCAGGATCGCTTCCGGATCACGCGTCACAATCTCCTCTCATAGGGAATACCCCCCCCTAACTACCTCACCAACAAACCCTCGCTGCAGTGATTCCTTCGCTTCAAAAGCCTCGGCCCCCTCCTCAAATCACGTCACCGTCGCGATGGGAATCCACTAACTTCTGCACAATCGCCCCATCCGCCCCGGAAATATCATAGGTGGCGAGATCATCAACAGCGACCCAGGCAATACGTTCATGATCGTTAAGCTTGATAGCCCCTGAAAAGGACGCCACCTTGAAGGCCGTGAGCACAACCACAAACTCCCCATAATCAAACGTGTTCTCGCAGAAAAAATCGCCAATTTCAGCCTGAATGTTCAACTCCTCAAAAAGCTCCCGCCTCAGGGTTTCCTTCGGGTGTTCTTTTGCCTCCACCGTTCCTCCGGGAAACTCCCATTTAAGCTCGAATCGAGAGCCGCGCTTCCGTTGCGCAAGAAGCACTGTGCCGTCCCTTTCGATCACTGCCGCCACCACGCGTTTAGGATCTTTCATCGTTCACCCCGGAACCAATACAATAAAAATGCCGCAATTAATGACGAGATTACACCATCAATCATCATTTTGTCAGCATTACGAAATAAGAATTGATCCGGCGACACCCAACAAAGAACAAGTCCTCTGCAAATCAACTCATGAACAGAGGAAGCGCCCGGCTTTCCTCGGAAGCACCTATCGGGAAATCATAAAATCAAAAAAAGAGAAAAGAAGGATCTCATCCGCCTCCTGCAAAAGGGAAACTTCAAAAAACGCCTCCGCCCTTCCCGTCAAGTACAACCAAATGTTCCTAAATGGAAAGATTTATCGCCCGCATCGGCTCCAGGCTCATCGGGCTGGCCGAACTGAGGAGGCGGTTGAGAAACTAATCGCCGGCAACGAGTCATTTTCTCCCGGGCAGAGCCCCTCGATGCTCTGCCTTTTTTTATTGCCGTGTCGGCTCTTTTTGAGAAAAAAGAACCAAGACGGCGTGAAACCGTGATCTACTGACCTAAATGCTTGGATAGTGAAACCCAAAATCGTGGGCCGGTTTTGACACCGGGATCAACCCATACCCCGCCCCTGTGTTTTTCAGCAATCTCTTTTACTATCGCCAGCCCCAGGCCCGCACCTTCAACCTTATCAGACGTTTCGCCTCGCTTGAAGAGATCAAAGATCCTCTCAGCACTGCTTTTTTCTATGCAGACCCCATCGTTTTCCACGGAGAGGGTATGAAACTCTCCGAATTCCGAGTATCCGATCTTTATTTCACTCAGTTTTTCTCCTCCGTGCTTCAATGCGTTATCGACAAGATTTCGTAAAATTCTCAGAAGACCTATCCTGTCAACACTGATAACGTGATGGTCTTTCGGTTCCGACCATCGTATTTGCCGAATATTAAGCTGTGATGAAACCTCGTCCTTGACCATCTGAATGAGGTCTCCTAAATCCACCAGCTCAATTTTTAAAGGTGATTCTCGGGTGGCCATATAGACATTGATCTGTCCAATAAGCGCAGCAATCTGTTCGGAAGCCTCGAGAATTCTCCCACAGTAATCTCTCCCTCGCGGATCCAGAAGCTTTCGGTAGTGTTTCTCAAGCAACTTCGCCAAACCGTAGATGCCGATGGTGGGGGCTTTTAAATCATGAAGCACCGAATAGGCAAAAATCTTCACCTCCTCGGAAGACTTTTTGAGTGCCTCAAGGCTCCCCTTCTGCTCGGTAATGTCGGTAATGAACCCTTCAAGGGCAACAACCTCTCCTGCAGCTGCAAAAATCCCCCGGCCTTGCTCCCAAACCCACCGTTCCTTGTGTCCCGCAGTGAAGATTCTATATTCCATCCGAAACGGCTCTCTCACCTCCAGGGCTGCCTGGACCGTCTTCCAGACCAACTCCCTGTCACCCGGATGAATCAAGTCTGCATAGGATAGCTTGTTGTTATTAATGATATCACGGGGAGAGTAGCCGGTCAGGGCGAGACACCCGGCACTCAGAAACTCCATGGTCCACGCACTATCATTGGCGCAGCGGTAAACCATGCCGGGCAAATTACTGATAAGGGTCGACAACGCGCGCCTGCTCTCCCGCAAGGCAAGCTCCACACTCTTGCTTTCAGTAATGTCTATCCAATATCCGATAATCTCTTGCGGCTTCCCGTCAGGGTCACGGATCAATCTCATCTCATCGCGTATCCAAATATACCTCCCGTCTCTACACCGGAATCGGTACTCGTAGGTAACGTGCTCTTTTTTAAAAAGCTTCGGCACTTCAATTGTAACGCTGGGCCGGTCGTCGGGGTGAATGTGATCGATCCAAAATTGAGAATGTTCGACAAATTCCGGCGGTTCATAGCCGACCATGTGAACCACGTTATCGCTGATAAAGGTCGCGCCGTAGTCGCCTGAAGTCTCGGCGGTATAATAGACAATCGTTGAGGTAGCAGAAAGCAAATGATGGAGCTTGTGGTGGGACGTCAAGATCTCCCTTTGCGTCCGCGCGCCGAGGGTGGCCAGCTTCTTCAGTCTCTTGACTTCATTTTCCAAATCTTCATAGGTAGGTTTCCGGGGGTTCATACGGTCTCACCTCTCTGAGACAAGGTTTCAGTCTAAAACCATATCACCTCACTCCCTGCTCAGCGTTTACAGTGAAAAATCCCTCCCCTAATGTCGACGGTTTCAAAAAAGATGGGTAACCTTTCTGGATCGCCTTTCCCCTGCTTTAGTCACTGTTTCATGCCGGAGCGACAAAATACCTCCCGGAAACTCCGGCCACCGCTCCCTTCTAAAACCACCGTTTTCCCGATTCTCCTCCGAAGACTGAAATGCCGGACCACTCTCCTGCAGTCCGGCATATGGCATCGTCCGAAATCATGGTGATGCTCCCTCCCCAATTTTCTTGACCTCTTACACCCTCTTTATAATTTATACCACTCTCTGACGAAAAAACAAGCCTCTTCAGAAATAGCGGCAGGTTTCCACTCTTGATAGCAATAAAAGGCCCTCCGGCAAATACCGCATCTTTACTGTGCCCCGATGCAATCAACAGTACGGTACCCGCCGCGTTCCCTTTTATTCCTAATCCGCGTAATGCGCCTTTTTGTTTTCGGAAATAGGGGTTTTTCCCCGACGTTGGTGACTGGGCAGGGGTGGGAAAGGAAGGCCGAAAAGCTAGTGGCGAAGTCAGCCAATCGCTCTTTCGCTCCTTCCCGATGCGAGGAGGGACAACGCTTTTGTTAAAATCAATTCCGATTACTCAGGCTGTTCTACATCAAGAAGGGGGCTGTACAGACCCCCCTGACAGAGAACCGTCTCATACAGGAAACCCCCGATGAGTACCATTACCCCAGATACCATGCCCGTGATTTTTTCGTAATGGCCATCAAGAGCGCCGTGAGAAAGCAGCCCAAGGGGGATGACCAGACCAAAGGTGACAACCCCGCCAAGGAAGAGAACCCTCAGCGACCCTTTCAATAAAAGATCAACGCTGGCGCGAGCGGTATGCGATGAGCTTTTAAGAACCAGAAGATGTATAACAATGCAAAAAAGGGTGGCAGTAATGCTGATTATAAGCATTCGACTTAACAATGAAACATCATAGCCGATCTCGACCGCTGGATACACAATGAAACCGCATGCGCCCCCAAGCGCTACCGAGTAAGAGAGGAAAATCGCCGGAAGTATCGAAGAATTCCACAAGGGAATACTACGGGATGTGGTCATAACAAAGCCGACGTAAATCATGATAAGAAAGGCGAAAAGCACCGCCATAAAAGATATGCTCCTGCACACAATCAGCCCAAAGCCGGGGAACCATCCCAAACGCAAGAGAATGTCCGCCGCCCCGAAGATGGTGAAAAAAAGGATAAAATAAGCACCGCGACTAACCCAGGAATTTTTCGGATTTGAAAAAGCTTTCAACGCCCGGCCGGGATGCGAGGAACTCAGCAAATGCGCCCCGTTTTTCAGGACCACAACCATGAAAAATCCGGCTATAAGGCCTGCGGGAACACGCATAAAATGAGAAATTGCATAGAGCCCCGCTCCGACTCCTCCCACATAAAAGGCCAGGACTTCCCAGAACTTCCATTCGCTTTGAGCGGCAAATCGTATCTCGAAGGTATCGGGAATGTTTTCTCGATAGGGTGTAAGCTTTTCACCCCCATTTTCCCTAACCGTTTGCTCCATAACCATACTCCCTATGAAAGATAATAAACCGAAGGATTTGTTCCCCATTCAGAGTGAAGCTGGTATCCTTTCCGTTCTTTTATAAGTCGGGAGACCTCGCTCTGATGATCATTTAAATCGCCGAATTTGATCGCGTCCGTTGGGCACGTCTGGACGCACGCAGGTTTTAATCCCTGATCAAGCCGGTCGGCACAGAAGTCGCACTTCCCGGCAGTGCCGACCGTATGATTCTCATACCATATTGCCTCGATGGGGGTTACTGTGTCAGGAAAATACGTTGGCATCTTTTCCAAGAACGATATGGCATTGTATGGGCAAGCGATGCGACAAACCCGAGCGCCGTAACACTTGTCGGAATCAAGCAAAACAATTCCGTCCGCGCGCTTGGAGAAAACCCCGGCAGGACAGCTTTCAACACATGGGGGGTTTTCACAATGCATGCACTGCGTGGGAAGATACACGCGCCGTACCGCAGGGTATTGTCCGCTTATTTGTTCCAGCACTTTCCGATAAAAAATTCCCGGCGGCGTGCCGTTTTGTGTCTTACAGGCCATCGTACAAGATTGACACCCTATACAACGCTTTAAGTCGATAACCATTCCCCAACGTATCACGGTGTACTCCTATGCCTTGTAGATTTTGACTCTAACACACCCATCCAATGAACTCGACATCTTATCGATTCGTTCAAGTGTCTGGCCGACCAAGGTATTCCAATGAACCCCCACCTTCCGACCTACTTTCTCTCCGAAGCTGAGACGGCCGCATGCGCCGACTGTACCGATACATTCAGGGTGAATCCCTTCGGTGATGACCGCCGTCCCCTTGACGCTATATCCGAATTCCGACTCCACACAGATTTCATCACCATCCTTAATCCCTTTTTTCTCGGCGGTTTCGCGATTAATCTGTATCCCATAAATCCAGGGATACGTATGGCCGATTTCAAGCAGGAGAGGGTTGTGGGTTGTGTTTGAAAATGTGTGGCATGCCGCCTTATAATTTACCGCAATCAGATCATACTCATTGCGTTTTTCGAACGAAGAACAGGGTTTCCATTCCAGGAGCGGCACGTAATCATCCGTTTCCCAGATATCCTCGATTCCCATATCCGTCACAACCTTTTTCACCTCTTCTCCGGCACGTTTCCAGTATTCCATATATATATTGTATCGTCCGGGAACAAACGGGCCTGGGAAGGCTTCGTCTACGGTCTTTTTCTGAACACAAACATTGGTTTGATTTTTCTCGTACCATTCCACACTTACCCCATATCGGTCTTGCATAACTGCATCGCATATCTCCAGATAGGAATGCTTTTTCGCCGGGTCCAGTCGGTAGGGTTTGCGGATACAGTTGTGTTCATTATAGGCCTCATAAAACTCCTTGAGAAAACCTGCGCGCTCGGTTAAATCCAAGAGGATCTCAAACCAATGCTTGATTTCCGGCGTTGGCGGAGCAATCATCGGTCGGCGGAAAAACCAATACCAGTCATGATAACCTACCGCTTCAAATTTAAAGGGGGGATTGGCAATGGGATCATACCGCTCCGTCCAATGCGAGTTCGGCAACACAACATCGCAAAGTTCCATTACCTCATTCCACTCGGTAGCGAATCCCAGAATGAAGTTAATCTTTTTCAGTTGCTCCACCATTTCTCCGGGGTTGATATAACTGGCCACCGGATTCGTATGAGCAACAATCAAAAATTCTATATCGTAATCCAGTCCAAAACGCTTCGGGTCGGTCATGGCAAGAGGGAACAAACCGTCGGTGTAAGTAGCAACTGGACAAAGATCCAACAAGGTATACGTTTGTGGCTTCGAAACCGGGCGCGCCGGATAGGTATCAAGGGCACCATAAAAGTGCCAGTACGTAGAATTGGGGGAAAGCGCGATTCCGTCCTCGTCTTCCGTCACTCCCCAGCGTCTCGTGTAATTGGTCGCTATGCCTAAAACCCCTCCGGGAACATTAACGTTGCCCACAAAAACGTTGAGTACTTCCATGGCGAATACCGTATGCATGGCATGCCGGTGAGCTGATGCCCCACGTCCGGTGAGGATCGCCGCCGGCCGATACGGTAGTGTTACTCCGTCTATGACCGTCGTACTTCCGATCCGAGCCGCCTCGCCGAATTCCCTGGCAATCCGGCGAATATCTTTCTCGGGAATAGTCGTAATTTCCGAAACTGTCTCCGGCGAATATTTTTTGAGGTGTTTCTTGAGAATATGAAATCCCGGTCTGCAGGTTATCCCATTCACTACATATTCACCCTCAAGCGCCATATGCTCGGGCTCGACTTGGTTAAAGGGTCTGGCCCTTTTTTCGGCCCCATCCCAAACGAGTGGTTTGTTTGTCTCCGGGTCTCGAATATAGAGTTCGTCCGGACCGACCAAATAGGGACCGTTGGTCCGTGCCTTGATAAACTCCCGGTCATAAAGGCTATACTCATTGAGCAGGAGATTGGCAAAACAGAGCGCAAGAGCCCCGTCTGTTCCCGGCCGGATCGGAACCCACTCATCCGCCAAAGATGCCGCCGGTGTCGCAACCGGATCGATTACTACGATTCTTGCGCCCCGAACCCGTGCATCAGCGAGCTTTTTGGCGGAGGAAACTGGAAGTGCGTCGACGATATGCCCGGACTGGGTCCCCCACAGAATCAGATAATTGGTGTTTTCGTAATCAGCTTCGCGGAAAAAACTCAAATAATATTGATAACACGCATTATGATACCATCCGCACCAGGTAGCCGCACCAACATAAAATTGCGACCCACAGGCGATACACCACGGAATTGCAAGAAAAATGGGTGGATAGTCGAAGGTGCTCAACATGAGTTTGCGTGAATCTTCCTCACGTATCTTTTTCATGCGGGGAACAATAATATCGTACGCCTCTTCCCAGGTAATTTCCTGCCACTTCGGATCAACGCCGATGCCCTTTTCGGGATTTGTCCGCTTGAGCGGTTTCAACACCCGGCTGGGATTTGCAGGCATAAAGGGGGAGGATAACCCCTTAACACACAACCGCCCGTGATTAGGGGGGCAGTCAGGATCGCCTTCCACTTTCACCAGGACACCATCCTTCACATGCCCGATGATGCCCGAATCGTTGGTTTGACACATATAGCAAATGGACTTTATTTTTTTTACGTTGTCCGTTGCATTCAATTCAGCTTCCTCCCCGTGAAATCACGCTCTAGGCATGCGATGCCTCTGCACCAATCAGGTTCTACCTATTTACCGTCATCCCATTCTCATTAAGGCCTGTCTTACTCCGCTTTGATAGTCTCTCAACACCGTATACGGTATCTGTCGCCCCTAATCACCCGGCGGGGAAACGCCTCCCCTTTACCCTAAACACGCGCCGCAGACATTCCCTCTATCGGGAGGGATAGATCGACTGCAACTCTTTCCAGGAAAAAGCATCCGGCTTCCACCCGACGTTACTGTAACTCCCGTATACGTAAGGATTGGAGCTGTATTCCGTCTGGACATCTATACAGGTCATACCGGATGGTAGATAACTTCCGTTGGCATGATAGGAAATATGGGTATTGAAAATCCTCCAGAGCCGATTACCCCGATCATAGCGCATCGCATAACAAAAATGCCAAGATTCGGGATCGACCCAGAATACCGATTTGCTGTAAATGTGGTTCGGATCTTTCGGTATGCATTCGACAATATATGCGTTGACTTTCTGGTAGTAATTGTTGACATTCGCCAGGTGTCGCCCGTCAACCCACTCCGGATGTCCCTTCCCCATACGGGGCAACAAAGCCTCTTGCCTTCCTACCAGTTTCCAATCATACTGCATGACCTTCCCGGCAAAACCCTGGAAGTCATCCCAGGTATAGACATTTCCGCCGCCGGGCGTGTCCATTCGCTGCGCGGTCGACATCCGACGAACCCGCCGCATGGTGGGAATATACATCCACATATCATCAGGCTTATACTGATCGACATAGCGATAGTATCGAGGAATAATTCCCCGCATATCATAGGGGTCCGTATACCCGTATGAATCCATAAGTTCCAACCCTTTATCATTAGGGTATTCCGGCTTGGGGTCAACTTCGGTTCTTCCCACAAAATAAAGTCGCCGCCAATCACCCTTCAGAAAGTGTTTCACCTTCCCGCTTTTATCAACCACCGGAGAGACATACGGAAAGTCAACATCATCCCATTTATTCCGTTTTTCGTAATTCCAGGCGACCTCCCAGCCGGTTTGGGGGTTTTTAAACGGCAAGCCCGCTACCCAATTGAGGAGAAGCCCGTCGTCTGCAAGCTTGCAGGTACCCTTATACTTCTCGCTCGCCGCTTGATAGCCGGGAGTCGGCTCAAACTTTCGGTACGGAGTTTCATTAATGACGAAGGGCCCCCAGGTTTCAGGATCCTTTAACCACTCGATCTGGATATCAGGAACAAGTCCCTTTACCTCATCCGCATTTGACGTATCGTAGGTTTTAATAATTTTCTGATTTTCAATCCCGTCCTGAAAACCCTCCACTGCCGGCGCATAGGGATACGGCCCTTGCCAGCCGATCTCCGCGGCATTGCAGGTCGTTTCCGCTCCGACTATCCCCATGGTCACAAGGAAAAAGCAACCTAACAAAAAAATGCCCGTTCCTTTTAAAATTTTCATGATATCTGCCTCCTTCTTTTTATGTTATTGAATCCCTTTATGCGTTACCCCATTTCTCAAAATTTTATCCTGAGACGCAAATAAACCTCGTCATTTGTTCTCACCGGGCCCCACAGGCCGTCACTATTGTCCTGTCCGTGAATAAAGATGGCCCCGAGCGTTACGGCCCACCGATCACTCGGCGCGTATTGCAGGGACGGATGAATAAACCCGTTGCCGCTGAAATCATGGACAAACAGTACCTGGGGTGTAATATAATCGTGATAGTATTGTGTGTTGATTAATAAGGAAACGACATTCCAGTATTCGCTGCGGTCCATTTCAGCGGTCGTAATATCACGATCGAAATCAAGAATCTGCTTATGGAACCACTGGCCGCTGATGAAAAACGTTCGAGTAGGATTAAGCCAGGTAATAAAGGTCGGCCGGTCGAATCCCAGCATAAAAGCAACGGTATCCTTATCAATCACTCTGTCCATGAAGATGGAGTTATGCGGCTGGTCCATGGTATATGCCATTTCACCGCGAAACACCGTTTTAGTAAATTGGTCAAAATAATTGAACGTACCACCCACAATGTTCACCCGGGGCCACTCAAACCGCAAGGGGAGAGGAGCGTGGTTTGGATCGAAGGTGTAGACCGCATTATCCACCCGGTTGTAAAAGTCGAAAATGCTGAATTCCCAGTCCCCCAGAACCGCCCGCACCCGGGCCCCAAATTCGCTGTTCTTCAGGTTGTGTTGATCAGGAATTTCCCGACGTTCCTGGTCCCAGATGATTTGGGGCAATCCCGGTATCGACCAGACGCCTCCCTCAGGGGCAAATACCTGAGCTCTGAAATCTTCAGGGATCCACACAAGCTCAGCCCTGAATTGATACTCCGCCAGGAGTGCCGGTTCATACTTAATGTTTATCATCCGCAGCGGCACCCGGATATTTTCCCAGTCTTCAAATACCCAGTGCCAGCTCAAATCCAAGGGGTTGATGATATCGGCCATTCGCAAAGCATCCGATTCACCCCAGATAACCTGCTGCCTGCCGATTTTGATGGTGAAATCTTGAACCAGTAATGTAAAGTACCATTCGCGCAAATCCAAATTGCGCTTCATATGATCCCCTTTGGGCATACCGTGTCGATGTTCCGGCCGAGCATCGAGACTATTATCAAGATCCCACATTCCTTCGTAGTTGCCTCGGATGATGGTGAAAAAGCTGAAGTTGGGATTAAACTTCAGCGTTGTTTCCATCTGAAGTGTATTCCGGAACATGTTGAGGTTTCCCCTATCGTTCATTCCAGCGTCTTGCAGTCGAACTGCGGTCAGATTCTCAAAAAATCCTGTCAAGTAGACACGACCGTCCGCAAATTCAAACGCAGCAAAGGCGGATTGCGCGCCCACTAACAGCACAAGACAAAGAAACAATCCGAAACTTACCCATTTTGCTCTCTTTTTCATCACTTACCCCTCCTTCCTCACAAGGGTTAATAATATGTCAAAACCTTCTGCTCATAAATCCTGAATCCGGATGTGCCCGCTGGCCGGATTTCACTATGGCGCAACAGAGCCATGCTCGTCGCCGCAGAACCTCACTTCAAGAGAAACCGGGGCCTTACAATCAATATCACCGCCGGCAACAAAATAAGGCTTCCCACCAGATGAAAAACGGTGACCACCGCGAGGAGGATTCCCATTTCCGCCTGAAAACGGATCGAGGAAAAAACCCACGTAATCACCCCCAGGATAATGGTGACCCCGGTAAAGGTGATCGCCTTTCCGGTAGTTTTGATGGCAACGGCGACGGCCGCATCCAGATCCTTTTTATGCGCCATCTCTTCCTTGACTCTTCCCATGAGATAAATCCCATAGTTGACACCAATGCCGACGGCAATGGAAGCAACCGGCAAGGTGTTGATATTGAGACCAATATCCATAAGCGCCATGTAACGGGTTACGAAGAAATTCGCCACAAACAACGGAAGAATCAGGAGAATCCCCGGACTCACACCCCAGAAGAAAAAGTTACAGAAGATCGCGGTCAAGATAAGGGCGAGGGTGATCAGGGTGAATCGATACTTTTCAATTTCCGCGTTGACGGCGTGCCTGAGCCCAATAAGTCCGGCCGCCAGTTTGAAGTCGAGCAGGTTCGAAGCCTCGGTATCCTCATCCTCGAACTTATTGATATAGTCCTCGCAGTATTTTATTACGCTGTCGATGGTTGTTCCCATTCGATCTCGGCAAAAAACCGTTATGTTGCTGTTTTTGAATTCATAGTCAACGTATTTATCATAATCCCCCGGCTCGGCCCCACCCCCGGACATCAGATAGGCTACCACTCCCACTTTATGGGCATCGTCGGGAATGATAAACCATTTGGGATAGTCTTCATAAAACTTCATCTGGATGGTTTTAAGCAGCGTGGGGTATGCCAGCGAAGCGGTCACTTCGGAAAGTGAAGCAACCTCCCACTGAAAATCAACCATGGCTTCGAGCACCGCCGGCTCTTTGATCGCTTCTTCCTTTTCTCCCTCCACCACAACAAGCAGCGGGTTCATCACTCCGGGGAAGTACTCGTTGATCCTGGCTTCGTCGGTGTTGTACTGGGAGTCCGGCCACAGCAGCGGCGTTCCCGGCTTGGCATCACCAATAACCAGTGGAAACTTCTTATCCAGATAGAAAAAGCCTCCTACCAGAAGCACCACCACCATCACCACAACCCAGGCGTTTTTTCCGGCACTGAGAGAGATAATTCCATCCAGCAGGCGGTCAAACAATCCTCGAGCGTGATCGGTTGACTCAACATCATGAGGGGGAAGATACAAATTGAGCACCGGATTAAAAAAAAGCACACTAAAAACCACACTGGTGGCCCAAAAAAAGCATATCAGGGCAAGTTTAAAAAGCAGGGGGATAGGAATGATGGCAATAATAAGGATACCCGCACCGTCCGTGATGATCCCCGAAAGTCCCGGATAAAACAATGCCACGATCGTATTTTCAACCGCCTGCTTCCAATTCCGCACATGCTCCATCTCCTCTACCAATCGTTCATCAAACTGGATCGAGTGACTTAAGGCGCGGGCGGTTATAAGAAGGGGGACCACAAAAATCAAGGGGTCAATGTTAAATCCGAGCATCCCCGCAAAACCAATGCCCCAGATGGCGGATATGAGTGATGAGAGCACCGGGACAAGCATAAAGCTGAAGGACCGTGTGTAGAAATACAGAAGAACAACCATGGCAAAAAATGTGAGACCCATGATTACATAAGTTTGCTTCAAATAATGGTCAATATATCCCAGGATAAGCGGATCACCGGCTATATTGATCTCGGTGTTGTCGTTTTCTTCTTCGCTACGAATCTTTTGAAACTCGTTGAACAGCTCCCTATAATTAATGTCTTCTTCAAAGAACTCTGCCGATATCAAGGCCGCCTTCGCATCAAACGAGACAAAGGTTCCGTAATACATGTCGTTGGTAAAAATCTTTCGCCGCAACGCATTCATTTCCTCGTCGGATTTCGGGATATCCGGCCACATAAGCGGCGGGAATTGCATCCCCCAATCGCTGACCACGACGTTCTTAAACTTGCGGACCGCGATAGAATAAACCTTGTACCGGTCTACGCCGGGGAAAAAGATGAGTTTATCGGTAATGCGTCGTACCTTCCACAAGGTCTCCTCGTTAAAAATATCGCCATCCTTTACCCTGACCTGGATAAGCACCAAATTCGAGCCCCCGAAAATCTGCCGAAATTGGTTATCCAGCTTGACGTAGGCGTTTTCCCGGGGAAGCAGATCGGCCATGTTGGAGCCGATAGTGATTTTTGAAATATAATAACCGAAAAAAGCGGTTATCAAGATCATCAGGATCATGCAGACATGGCGGTTATTAACCACAAGCCGCGCTATTGATTGGACAATGTTCTTATGCATTAGCTGTCCCTTCGTGATTATTGCGCATTTGGTATCTATCAATCCTGCGAAACAAACCGCCGCACCTTAATGGAGTCATACGGTTCACTCGGCCTTTCCTTTATCATTATCACCATGTTCTTCCGCCGTCCGGGCTTATCAACACCGCCCCATGTCCGCCGGCGATAATGAGATTTCCTTCGGCGCTGACCAAATCGATCAACCAGTAATAAACAACCGGGTTATTGTCTCCGAATTTCCAGGTCTTACCCCCGTCCGCACTGCTGAGGATAATCCCCTTCTTCCCCACCGTCCACAAGACTTCCTCATGGAGCACTACGTCATAGAGGCTCTCCTCCGTTGGAACCGCGGAAGCAGCGTTCCAGGTATCACCGCCGTCATTAGTATAGATGATGGTACCGTCTATTCCGCACGCCCATCCCGTCTCAACATCTCTAAAGTAGACACTGTAGAGTGATTTTCTCCCTTGGGGACTTTCCTGCAGCACCCACGTATTTCCGCCATCAGCGGTATGGCCGATGGTCCCGGACTCCCCGACGACCCATCCGCATTCAGAATTTACAAAATACAATCCGTATAAAAATTTGTCGCCCGCTGACACCAGCGCGTCGCCCGCTTCATCACCTTCTATGAATTCTTCTTCAAAAATCCCTTCATCATCGGGTTGATCCAGAGCCGCTTCCTCCTCCGGACTCTCATCACCGGTAATATCCTCACCTTCGCCGGTGGCCGTGAGTAACGACTGGGAAGTCCAGGATTTCCCGCCGTCAACCGTGTGGATAATGGTCCCCCATTCTCCGACAGCCCATCCCGTCGTGGCATTCACAAACTGGACTTTATAGAGACTCGGCTTTCTGTCGGCAATCTCCCGCTGCTGAACCTCCCAATGTTCGCCTCTGTCTTCGGTATGGAGCACAACACCGAACCGGCCCACCGCCCACCCGTGGTTGTCCGCAAAGGAAACCGAAAACAGTTCATTCCCGATTCCTGTCTCTTGCAGGTCCCAGGTCTTACCCATGTTAACCGTATGAAAGATCATTCCCTTCGGGCCCACCGCCCAAATGTCTCCCCCCGTGCTATCAATGCCGTAAAGATCCGCCATCCGCATAATCTTGCCTGCTGTCTCTACATCGCACACCGCTGCAGAGGTAACCGCTGCAGATAAACAGACTAAAAAGACCCCCGCACCAAATAATAATACTTTTGTCAGAGCCATCAGTTTTCCCTCTCTCTAATAATCTCGTTCCCACAACCACCGCACTTCCCGATAAGAGCTTTGGTTTCTTTTCGTCTCCCTCATCCCGTGTATTAGGACCATTTTCCAATTCCCACTACCGGGAACACATAAAGACGGACTAGATGTTCCTTTCGTTCTATATTAAACACCCTTATTTTGATGAATCAAGACTGTACTTTTGGCTAAGTAATGCGTAATACTTTTACGTATTATTTGAAGCTAAGCAGGTGGGTTCTCAAATTGGTAGGTTTGTTCTGGATGCCGGTTTTTCTTCTCATATTTCTTCGGTGAGACTCTATCGTCCGGACGGAAAGATTAAAGATGTCAGCTATTTCCTTACTGGTCTTTCCCTGGTTGATGAGATTCGCTATTTGAATTTCCATATGGGTGAGGTTCATGAACTTGGAAGAAATATGGTGCGAAAAGGAAGAGGTAATATCATGCAAATTTGATATCAAAACATCAGCATACGACATTTGTTTCGCGTCCAAACCACTTTTCTTCAATTTTTCCATATAGGGAAGAACAAGCTCCTTCATATTGGATAAAACGTCCGTTTCCAGCTCTTTTTTATCTTCCTCGCGTTTTTTCAAAAGAAACCGTAAAGCCGCATTTGCCTCCTCCAGATTACCGCTCTTCAATTCCAGCTCTTTTTCTCGCTCCTTAAGGGCTTGTTCCGCCTGCTTGCGCTTGGTAATGTCACTGAAAAATGAAAAGAGAATTTTGTGGCTTCCCGATTCGAGAAAATTTTGACTTACCTCCAGATCGATGACCTCCCCGCTCTTCTTGCGAGATTTTGTTTCAAAACGAATATGTTTTTCCCCAATCATTTCTTTACGATACTGGTTTATGAGGACAGAGTCGAGGGAACCATAGACTGTCAAAATATCCTTGTCCCTCAGATCCTCCTGAGAATAGCCGGTAATCACGGCTGCCGCGGGGTTTGCCTGCAAAATTTTCCCCTTGAGATCGGCTATGAAAAACCCGTTCATGGTGGTCTCAAGAATCAACTCGTTAAGGAGTGTCTGCTCCCGGAGAGCTCGCTGGGAGTCTCGATGCGCTGCTATTTCCAGCGTCAGTTGTTTGTTGATTTGAACCAGTTCCGCAGTGCGCTCGATTACTTTTTCTTCCAATTCATCATACGCCGCCTGCAAGGCTTTTTCGGCTTCGACTTGCTTGGTTATATCGATACCGATGCCCCCAAACATGGGACGCTTACCCTTCCTCAAAATCGGAAAATGAAAAATCCTGTAGTAATTAACGCCTCCATGCCTATCGGTGAGTTTTTCTATCGACTCCTTCATTCCATCGAATAAAGACTGTTTGTCTTTTGCCCTGACTCTTGTCTCCAAAACGTTGCTCCGGGTTCCAAATGCTTCCCGCACGTACTTGTTGGTATAGGTTACGGAAAACCCTTCATCTTGCATAAAGACAATACCCGGCAGGTGATTCATAAAGGTTGCAAATCGGTCCTGGCTCTCTTGCAGCGCCGCCTCTGCTCGCTTGCGTTCGGAAATATCCATGATACTCACCAGCGCATTGCTGGTCGTTCCCGAGGGGTACGCGATTTTAAGCAAAATATCTATGGGCCTACCTTGGAACGTCTGATTTTTCGACTCAGCTTCAAACGATTGTTTGCCCTCGGCAACTGCAATAATCGATTCCCGAAAAGTAGGAACCCCTGCCGGCGCGAATATTTTTTCACGCTTCGCAAATTGAGTTTTATCTTTTGCCCCATAGAGTTTCAGAGTTGCTTCATTCACATCGACAACCTTAATCATCTTTTTGGCACGTTCGACAAACTCAGGATGGTCGTCCACATATTCACGAAAATTACTCACCCCCTGTGCTCTAAGCTCCTCTATGGCTCTTTTTAGTTCCGAGAAGTCTTCTTCACGAAGGGCTACCAACGCATTGTTGAATATATTTCGGTACCGCTCCTCGCTCTCCTGTAAGGCCTTTTCCGCCCGACGGTGCTCGGTGACGTCTTCCAAAACTCCAATCGCCCCGGTAACGTTTCCTGTTCCGTCTTTCAGCGGTGCCGCGCTGAAGGAAACCCATCTCCCCGTCTCTCCCAGGTGGGGTAAAAACTGCTCAATCTCAAATGCTTGATCGATAATCGGCGACTTTTTCGCTTTGTTTCCCGCCAATCTAATGATCTCTTCCTCGGGAACATTGTCAACAATTAAATCATTCAACAAAGACGACTCGGCAGGGAAGAGCACTTGGCGGTGTCGGCTCGTTCCCGTTATGTTCACGGCAAGGATACCGGTTAAGTTCTCGCAGGCCTTATTCCAGTAAGTGACCCGATGATTTGAGTCAATCACGAATGTCGGTACCGGACTCCCTTCCACAATGTGACGCAGTTCCGCCTCTCGATTGCGCAACGCACCTTCAGCGCGCTTACGCTCGGTAATGTCGCGCACCACTGCCTGTAAAACCTGTCGCCCCCCCAGTTCGAGCTTGCTTAAAAGCACCTCCGACGAAAATACTGTTCCGTCTATCCTTCTATGTGTCCACTCAAAAAACTCCGACCCCTTCTGAAACGCCTTGTCGATATGTTCCGCCGCACTGAGCAAGGAATCCGCCCCCTCCAACTGCCTTGGCGGCGAGAGTTCACCCGGGTGTTTGGTAACGAATTCTTCCCTCGAGTGACAGCCGAACAGGCTAAGGGTAGCGCTGTTGCAGTCAAAAAATCCTTTTCTATCAAGCATCATTATCGAATCCGGCGTGGATTCAAACAGAGTGCGATACTTCAATTCTGATTCCTGCAGCGCCCTCTCGAAACGCTGCCGTTCCTCGATTTCCTCTTTGAGCCGCTGGTTAATCATCATCAGCTCGGCAGTCCGTTCTTTTACTTTTCCTTCCAGCTCATTCTGGGCCATTTGAAGGACTGCTGTCGCCCGTTTCCGTTCGGTTACATCCATCACCATCCCGGATATCACCTGTTCATCAATCACTGCACTCACAGCGACATGTTTACACATCCCCATTTTCGTCAGCAAATCCACCTCAACGTTGACAGCGTGCCCTCTCTCTTGCAAGAGCGCGAGCAACCTCTGTCTGTCTGCAGCATTCTTATAAAGCTTTAGAACACCTTCCGCTATAAGGGCTTCAGGGGTCTCGAATTCCATCATATCCGCAAACGCTTTGTTCGCGTAAAGCAACCCGCCATCCACCGTACTCTTGTAAACACCGACCGGCGCATTGTCAACCAAGTCCCTGAACTGTATTTCCGTTTCCCTCGCTACCACTTCCGCCCTTCTCAAATCGGCGATGTCACGAAGCCTGAGGATGAATCCCGCGAGCATCGCTCCCTCGCCTTGCAAAGAAGACAGGGACAACCGAGCCGGAATCCAAGTCCCGTCGGCTTTCCGATAAACGACCTCCCCCGTGAACACACCGTGCTCCTTACCGTGACTAATGATTTCATTCCAGGAGGGGGACTGATCAGACATATGCAACGAAGATACGTGCATACCGATAAGCGTCTCGGAGGAATGACCGTACATGGCTGCAAACGTATGATCAAAATAGAGCAAATAACCATCTTCATCGCAGACGGCAACCCCCTCACTAACATAGGCCGCTGCAACCTCAACGAACTTCTGCCTCTGCTCTGCTTCCCCGGCCTCCATGTCAGGACCTTCGAGTTCGGCAACGCGTCGCCGCAATTTTGTCAGTTCCTGCAGAAGAAGTTCAGTGTTTGTCTCGCCATTTTTCATCGGTCTTGCCTCCGCATTGGTCCCTCTGTTCCGCCATGGAAACCGAAAACATTTCTAACAGTGCAAACAAATAAAGCACAGTGGCGTATCCGATCACTGTGCTTTTAATATTTACGCTCCGGCGGGCTCTTTGTCATAGAAGTACCTCCGGCATCTCGCTCCCGAGAGAACGATACATCTCCGAACGTATCGGCATTCCATCGGGACTCCCCCCCTTCACTGAAAATATTGGAACCGCCCTCATTTGTCAAGTTGCGGCGAAAACAATCCACGCCCACCGGCAGATCGATGCTAAAGCGCCCGGCTTCCCTTGACATTCCTTATAATAAAGACTATGTTGGCTTCGTGCCGTGTCTCGTTAAAGAACCTCTGGAAAAAACTCCCATCGTCACGGCCGGGACAGTCCCTTACCCGCTATTTTCACGAGGGGAACCGACGTTGATGGCCGTTAGTGCCCATCTTTTTTCGAAAAAATTTTCTCTCCACGAGAGGGCAGCTCAGAGGATCGGGTATGAAAGAGGTTGACTATCTTGCGCTTTCGGAAACCGTCATAGAGAGAATAAAAAACGGCGCTTTTTTAACCGTCAAAGCCGGTGATGCCTTAAATACCATGACCATCGGCTGGGCTACCATTGGGTTCGCCTGGGGGAACCCCACGTTGATGGTGATGGTGAGAAAATCCCGGCATACCTTCACGATCATGGAAAACGCCGCTGATTTTACCGTGACCTTTCCTTTGACGAACATGCAGAAAGAAATCAACCTGTGCGGAACCAAATCAGGCCGGGATTTGGATAAATTTCAAGCCGCCAACCTTAAAATCAGACCCGCCCGCAAGGTCATTTCCCCTATCATCGACACCCCGGGGCTTCACATTGAGTGCACAATAGTCTACAAGGCAGCCATAGATCCGGCTTCTCTGGTCAAAGGACACGAAAAGCTCTATCCCCGGAAGGATTACCATACCCTCTATTTCGGAGAAATTCAGGAGTGGTATAAAACGAACTGATTTTTTCCATCAGCACCACCAAGTCTTTTCGCTTGCACCATAGATGCCTCTTTCAGGGACACTTGTTCATCGTGGAAACCGAAAGCGCCGCTGAAAACAGCCCGGGCGGAAAGGCAAATTCAGAACTTGTTTTACCGGCAATGCTCCCACCGAAACACGCACCCTTGAAGAGATGACCGAGGTTCCGCTTCGAGGAGATTGAGGCGTGGAATAAAAAACAACAGACTCTATCGCGTGGGCCGGGGGGAAAAAATTCCTCGGTTGTAGTTCGTTTCAGGCGGGGCGGCTTCCGCCGCCAATCAAGCCTTTGGGCGTACGGACCAACGCATCACGGGGACAAGCGGCTGATGAGGGGAGTTCCCTGGTTCTCCCCGATGCCGGGGAGGAAGAACTCTGCGGAGCCGGGACTCTCACCACGCTTCTCCTGCCGCCCATGCTCACCAATTCTTTCACGAATACTTTCATCCGGGCGATCTGGCGGTCCAACTCTTCCGAAGTCCTCCCCAGGTTGGTGGCATGTCCGGTATTCTTCTCGGCCACACTATCCATGGCAGCCACACCCCTGCCTACCTCGTCGATTTCGTTCACCTGTTCATCTGAGTCGGCCGCTACTTTCCCGAAAATACGCGTCACCCGTTTGGCAATCTCGGAATTTACCTCCAAGGCTTCGATAACTTGCTCGTTAAGCTGAGACGCTTCTTTGATCTTCTTGTTCGAATCCTGGATCAGGTCGGCGGTGGTTTTGGCCGCCTCGGCAGCTCCC
Source organism: Deltaproteobacteria bacterium (assembly GCA_016935335.1). Classification (GTDB taxonomy): domain Bacteria; phylum Desulfobacterota; class WTBG01; order JAGOGO01; family JAGOGO01; genus JAFGRE01. The sequence goes on along the minus strand of JAFGRE010000146.1, from coordinate 811 downwards.
CGGGCAAGGTTCCTCACCTCCTGGGCTACAACGGCGAAGCCGGCCCCGGCCTGCCCGGCCCGCGCCGCTTCAACCGCCGCATTGAGAGCCAAGAGATTGGTTTGAAATGCGATTTCGTCAATGGTCTTGATAATCCTGCTCGTTTCCTCGCCCGCCTTCACGATTTCCCGGATCGCCCGCTGCATCCTTTCCGTCCGTTCCCCGATCACCTGGAAATTGGGCCGCGCTTCTTCATTCATGATCGTGTTGAACTCCTGTGCCTGTGCCGCCATTTCTCTGGTTTTGGATAAAATCCCCTCGATCACCATCTTGGCATCTCGCACTCCTGCTGCCTGCTCTGAAACTCCCTCGGCCAACATTCGGCTTGACAGTGACACCTGCGACGATGCCGAGGCCACCCTCACGGCTCCTGACGTAAGACCACCGATGATCCTACTGATCGGGTTCGCAATGCTCCTGCCGACAAAAAAAGCGGCAAGACCTCCCAGGACGATGACACCGACTCCCAGCCCCAGCCCAAGAGCGGCAAAGAGCCGGGCATGAGCCTCTGCACTCGACCGGAGGCTGATACCCAGCTTGTTGGCGGCGACCACCAGCAACGTCGTCTCAAGCCCTACCTTCGAAGACGCGGCCCGCATCTTTTTCGTTACTTCCTCAATTATCTTGTCTTCGGCGACCAAAGCGTCAAACACGGTTCGGTACGCACCGAGGGCCTCTTCAATATCCGTTATATCCGCTTCCGAAAGATCCTGCCCGATGTCCGCGGTGTTCGTCTCAGCTAAGCTCTGCCCCATGTCCGGCATGTTTGCTC
>JAFGRE010000145.1 GCA_016935335.1 Deltaproteobacteria bacterium | reverse complement strand
AGGCGATTCGCCACTGCTGCCACAAGCTGGGGATGGCGGCCCTGATAAAAAAGTTGAAAAGCTTCTTTTCCCTTGACCTCCAGGGAAATATCTTTCCGCATCGTCTCCACAACCTCTTCCATAAAGAGGGCCTTACGCAATTCGGGGTAGAGATTCAGTTCGTTGATTATTGCTTCCAACCTGGTTCTGCTCATAATCTGCTGGCTGATGGTATGGAGCCTCTCTTCTATTCCGCTGGTAACGGTCGGTTTTATGTAGTTTTCCGGTACGCGCTGTTTTTGAATCAAAATCAAGGTGCTGGCGCGATAGGCGGGAGGGATACGATAACTCCAGAAGACTCCGCCGATCGTAATGAGAAGAAAGGGGACGATGATAAACCAGCGTCGGCGGATAGCGATTTCAAGATAATCTTGAACACCAAGTGAGATTAGTTGTTTCATGGTTTGCTCTTAGAAGAAGAATGATGCCTCGGTTTTCGAAAAGGACCAACGCATGGTTATAACCAGGTGATTCTAATGCCGATCTCAAAAAGATTGCTCTCGATGTCCTCCTCGATAGGATCCAATGCGTTTTGCTGGTAATAGGCATAGGATGCAAAAAGACCGACATTGGGGCGAAGCCGGTAGTCCAGATATAATCGGGCGCGATAGCTATCCGTGTCTCCTCCCGTATCTCCCTTCGAATCCTGCCGGATAAAGGAGCAGGTAACGGTACCGGTTAATTGTCGGGTGAATTCGTAGGAAGACCCGAGCCTCAGGCCCCAATCTCTGGTGTCGACATCATTCTCGGACGTTGACTCCTCTTCCGAGGCATACGCGGAAAAGGTTGTTGAGAAGCGGCGGCTGAATTCTTTTCTGACGGTGAGGTCAAGGGTGTTAGCGGTGGTCGTTCCGCCGCGGCCGCTGCCGGGCGATACATCGCGCTCAAAACTGAGGGTAAGGCTTCCGGTCTGAAAATTTTTGGCGAGTACCATTTGACCGTAGAGTTCAGTCTCGTTGCTTTCGTGCTTCTCGTCCACAAAGGAAAGCCCCGCGGCAGCGGTGAGAGTAAGGTCGCGAGGGAACCGGTGAGTGTCTCCGATACTGAATGAGTGCACTTCGGAGTCGTTGGCGGGGCGGGCCAGACTTCCACTATCGTATTCGAGGATTCGATAACGATAGGTGGTGAAAAGGGTGTCAGCGGCCGTTAATTGATGATCAAGTCCCAGATTAAGGCCGTATTCATCACTGTCTACTTCCTGAGAACCGTCGTAGTTGTCGAAACGGTAAAAAATACCGCCGCGGACGGCGGTCCTTTTGAAAAGTTGGTAGAAAAGCGTGGTCGTGAAATCATTGCTCAATCGGTCGCTGGCATAACTCCGCGATCTTCTCCGGCGATCCGTGAACTCTTCGTCCCTCGAACTATCCTGGCCGGGGGTGAACGCCAAGGTGTCAGTCATGGTGAGCCTGAGGCGGCGTGTAATCCTGGAATTCAAAAGCAGGGTCCCATTGTTGCGGATCTCGTTCTCACCGGAATTATCAGCGTAGAACTCAAAAGAAGGGTTGTAGTTCAGGGTAAAGTCGGTAGCCGGGGTGGCATAGGAAAGGGAAAAATGGGGAGTGAGGGAGGTTATGAAATCGTCCTCCTCGTTGGTTTCGCGTAGATCTATGTTATCATCGTAGCGTTCCGAGAGGCTGGTGGCCACGCCGTAGGTGAATCTGCCGCACCACGCGTCCCCGGCTGAGACGTGCAGGATTCCGGCGATGAAGAACAAGACGCCGCATATAAAAAAAAGCATAACTCCACGATTCGTGATCACCTCTTCCTCCCTTCCTGAAAAAATGGGGTCATCTCACAGTCGAAACCAGGACAAGACAAATTTGTGCAGACGGTTTTTAAGGAACTACAATAGTGTCTCCACGTTTCAAAAGTATGTTTTGGCCGGGGTCTTCACCGGAAATTATCTTGTCATAATTAACCCGAATTGTAACCATTTTTTCAGCGTCCTTACGAAATATCGATATTCTGTCCTTTTTAGCCCACTCGGTAAAGCCTCCCGCCAGCGAGACGGCCTGGAGGAGCGTAAAATTGCTCTTTAAGTCGTAAACGCCCGGTTGATTAACCTCGCCCTGAATGAAGATCTTCAAACTGTTGATTTGCTGGACGGTAACGGTTACCGTGGGCTCATCAACATAATCCGTCAAAGCCTGTCTGATATTCTCCCGCAACTGCTCGGCGGATAACCCGGCGGCCTGCAAATCGCCGACCACGGGAAGGGAAATCTTCCCGTCAGGGCGGATAGTGATCACCTTCGAAAGATCCGCCTCCTTCCAGACCAGAACCTCAAGAACATCCTCCGAACCGAGGATATACTCGCTGCTTTCGGGGAGGTCGACAGTGGTTGTTGAGGGCACAGGAGTGGTTGTGGTGCAGGATAAAAAAAATATGGGCAGGCAAATGAAAAGTAGAAAATGACAAAGAAGACCCCCGCGTCTCATAATTCCTCCACTAATTTGGGAAAGAATGTGTGGTTCCCCCCAGTTTCCTTGGCGGAGTTTAACATGTTTTCGGCTAGATTCGTAAGCAAATCAGTGCTGGTGCCGTTGCTTGGGCAACAGGCGCCGCCGATACTGATGGTTAGCCCGCCGTCGTTGATGTAAAAGTAATCCTGAATTCGCGACCGTATCCGCTCACCCGCAAGATAGGCGCTTTCAAGATTGGCATGGATCAAGATGGCCCCGAAGCGGACATGGTTGACCCTACCCAACACATCCGTCGACCTGAGTTCGTCGCGAAGGATTTTTGCCAAGCCCTCAAATTTGCGGGTATTGTTGATTGATTGATCGGGTTCCATGAGCAGGAGAGTAACGTAGTTTTGGTACCGAAGGGCGCGCATGATTTCCAACTGGGTCAGGTAGTTGAATACCGTCTCCTCGAATATTAAATAATGAGATTGGTCCACAGCAGTGTCTCCGTCTCCCTTAAGGTTAATAATCCCGTCCTGTTTAGATGATGAGTGCCGTTATTCAAATGAATCTTCCAATCCCGTAGCTTTAATTTTGTATAAAAGTGTCTTGTAACTAATCCGGAGAATTTTTGCCGCCTGGCTCCGATTCCACCGGGTCTTATCGAGGACATCTTTTATCACCCTGCGCTCGGCGTCCAGGGCGGCCTTCTTGGCGATTGTTTTGAGGGAGCAGCCCTCATAGTCGATTTCAACGGGTCCCGTGGTAGCGATTTTGTCCTCCCGCGGTGTGAGGAGTTTTTCGAGACTCTCGTCGTCATCAACCAAAACTATCTTCCTGATAGTGTTTTCAAGTTCACGCACATTTCCCGGCCATGCATATCTCAAGAGGAGTTCGCGGGTCTTTTTCGAGAGAATTTTGACCGGGCGGGCGTAAGTGGAACTATATTTTCCCAGGAAATAATCAGTAAGAGGGAGAATCTCTTCACGTCTTTCTCTCAGGGGAGGGACATCAATCCGGATCACATTGAGTCGATAAAAGAGGTCTTCACGAAATTTTCTCTCCCGCAGCATTTGTTCCAAATTGCGGTTGGAAGAAGCAATAATGCGGGTATCCACGCGTATTTCTTTTTTTCCTCCAATACGAAAAAACTCACCATCCTGCAAGATTCGGAGCAACTTGGATTGAAGGGATAAAGGGGTTTCCGCAATTTCGTCGAGAAAAATGACCCCCTTGTCGGCAAACTCGAACCGACCGGGTTTGTCGCGATCCGCTCCGGTAAAGCCGCCTTTTTCGTAGCCGAACAACTCGCTTTCCATAAGCTCGCCGGGGATCGCGGCGCAGTTAACTTTTACAAAAACGTTATTGCTGCGGGCTGAATGCCTGTGGACCGCGTGAGCGACGAGTTCTTTTCCCGTTCCGCTTTCTCCGGTTATGAGAACAGGCACATCCGTATCGGCAATTCGCGCTACAATTTCACCGATTGCTCTCATTCGCTCGGAGTTTCCGAAGAGCATCCGGTCATCGATTTCTTCCTTCGGTTGGAATGTAACCACATTCGTCCCCTGCAACGAACTCTTGTGCGCCATGTTGATAGTTCTTACCATTGACTTAGGAAGGATCTAATATTCCCTCAATCGCCAGACAGAGAATCGCAGCCTAGCACATACGCCTTTTCAATCTATTAGCAGTTTTCATACCAACTCACCGTTTCGTCAGTCGGTTTATTGGAGGCTCGCCGTAAGAGGCCACACTCTAAGGATTATCGGAACGACTCAGAATCCATAGTGCAAGAGGAGGCTTATTCGTCTCCTCCTGTGATGGTAGTGCATGGATGTATTGGGCATATTTTTACCCATACAGGCAAGAATTTTTCACAGCCTGCCACTGCTATTGAAATTGAACGCGAAATCGGTGGCGGTTCCAGCCCTCTTCTTTAAATCTTTAAATATTAAATCGTTTCAGCTTATACAACAGCGTTTTGTAATTGATTCCCAGTTCCTGGGCCGCCCGACTTCGGTTCCACCGGGTCCTCTTTAATGTCTCAAGGATAATTTCCTTTTCTACTTCATGGACTGTGCGCTTCGTTACCTGTTTGAGGGAGATCCGGTCGGATGCGGCACCATCGTTTCGATGATCCTTGGAGGCCGAGGAGGTTCCACGGCCTCCGCCAAACGACAAGTCGGAGAGCACCGCCCTTTCATCCCGGAGAACCACCATCCTCCGAATGATATTTTCCAGTTCCCGTACGTT
>JAFGRE010000144.1 GCA_016935335.1 Deltaproteobacteria bacterium | reverse complement strand
GTAAAGAGCATGAATGACCAAATCCGGAAAAGCGGTTCGGAGACGATTCGTTTTGGATGGCTCCCGGTCCTGGGAATGATGGTTCTCGTCATGGTTGTAAGCGCCTTGCTTACGGCATGGTGGATACATACCAACATCGATGCTTCCCCCTTTGCGCCGGCGCGCCTGGACGCGAAGGAACGGAAGGCTTTGGACTCAAAGCTTTCACTGGTAATGCGGGGGACGTCAGGGGAAGGGCCGCTCAACCACGGGGAACCCTGGGATCTCGATGCACCTCTTGAGCCTGAACCTTACCGCGAAGACGCCACCAGAAGGGAAATTAGTCTTTCCGAAAGGGAACTGAACGCACTGGTGGCCAAAGATCCCGAGGCCGCAAGGCGCGTGGCCATCGACTTAGCTGATGACTTGCTGAGCGTAAAGATGCTTGTGCCCCTGGACGAGAATTTTCCCATCCTGGGCGGAAAAACACTGCTGCTGAAGTTTGGCGTGACACTGGCTTATGCCAATGGAAAACCGGTTGTGGCCTTGCGGGGGGTGAGCCTGGGCGGTGTTCCTCTCCCCAGTGCCTGGTGGGGGGATATCAAGAATAAGAATTTGGTGGAGAAATTCGGCACCGAGGGGAGCTTCTGGGACCAATTTGCCAAGGGGGTGGAAAATATAAATATACGAGAAGGCCAGCTTTGGATCAAGCTTAAGGAGTAATCGCTCAGAGGAGTGAGTTCGGTTCTCCTTGGTTATTATTCAAACAGCCGCTTATACTCTCCGTATCCTTCTTCTTCCAGGTTCTCTTTTGGGATAAACCGAAGCGCAGCGGAATTCATGCAATATCGCAGCCCGGTCGGGGCAGGTCCGTCATCAAAGACGTGTCCCAGGTGGGAATCGGCATGTTTGCTTCTCACTTCCGTCCGCACCGTAAAGAGGCTTTTGTCCTCTACGTCTATAATATTGCCCGGCTCAAGCGGTTTCGTAAAACTTGGCCATCCGGTCTTGGAATCATATTTGTCAAGAGAACTAAAAAGGGGCTCCCCGGATACAATGTCAACATAGATCCCCTCTCTTTTGTTATCCCAATAGTCGTTATTAAAGGGCGCTTCGGTATCGTTTCTTTGAGTTACGTTGTACTGGAGAGCCGTCAACTTTTCTCTAAGTTCCTTATCGGACGGCTTTTTAAACTCCGGTTCTACACCCCCCTCTTTTCCCCATGTTTTTTCAAGATACTGATCTCGTCCGGAGCCGGCTCGATAAAATTTATACTTAAAAGGATGCTTTTCACAGTAGTCCTGGTGGTATTCCTCCGCCTCCCAAAACACGGAAAATTTTATTATGTCAGTGGCAATTGGGTTATGGTAGCGTCCTGATCTCTCAAGAGCCTCTTTGGATTGTTCCGCCAAAAGTTTTTGATCGTCATTATGATAAAAAATGACGGACCGATACTGGCTGCCTCTGTCCACAAAAGAGCCTTCCGCGTCGGTCGGGTCAATTTGTCTCCAGAAGACCTGAAGCAGCTCTGAATAACTGATTTTTTGAGGATCAAAGGTGATCTGAACGGCTTCAACATGACCGGTGGTACCGGAAGATACTTCCTCGTAAGAAGGGTTTTCCTTATGGCCCCCGGTATAGCCGCTGACCACGGTCGCGACTCCATCAAGCTTTTCAAACGGTGATTCCATGCACCAAAAACAACCTCCGGCAAAGGTGGCCTTTTCCAGAGATAACTCAGCATTATTCATGACGATCTCCTTTTCATGAGTATCGGTACCGTTCATCTCGGAGCAACCAATTATCATACCAAGTATAATCCCGATTACGATCAATAGATTTTTCATAACCCGTCGCGCTCATAGAATGTTTTTATCATTTATGTGAACACAATAATCATGGATCTGGTAATGTAAAGGCATGCGGAAGAATTCCGGAATATTCCCTATTTCGCCTCTACGTATCCCTGAGGAGTGATCCTGCCCTTCTCTGATGAGCGTTGCTTGAAGATAATGCAGAACTCCCCACACCTTCCGGATCATCCCAGAGAAATTCGCAGCTTCCGATTCTGTGTCGGGAAGCGGAGGTCGAACAAGAACCGAAAACTCTCTTGGGACAATTTCCTCTCTTGTCTTGACTCCTTCCTCCAGGAGAATAAAATACAACGACCGGGAGTGATACAAATCCGTGCCGGTTTATCAAAGGTAACGCGACAACACGGCTCACAGCTGAGCACTGATGCCTGGGACACCGGTCCATCGTGCGGGAGGGCATATGTTCGGGACCATCCTTATCTTTGCGGTGACGGCGATGCATTGGTACGTTGTCTGGCGCGTCGGTTCAGTGCCGCTTATAAGAGGAGTCTTCTCCAGGAACCTGATAACAGGACTGGGGATGGCGCTTTGGATCGGGTTCTGTTTCGGTCGCGTCTTCGGGCACAGCGGCACGTTCACCCTCGCCGCGCTTCTTGAGTTGTTCGCGATGAACTGGATGGGGGTAATCTTTCTAACGAGCAGTTCGCTTTTTGTGGTGGACGTCGTCACGGGCTTTGGATTTCTTTTTCGCCGGCAGGCTCCCTCGCTTCGAGGCTTGGCCCTGGTTGTCGGGGGCGCTTTGTCTCTGATCGCCTTCGTCCAAGGTGCGCGGCCACCGGTGATCCAACAGCATCAGGTATATCTATCAACCCTTCCTGAAGCCATGGAGGGTACGGTGCTGGTTGCGGTCTCGGATCTGCACATGGATTCACTTCGGGGCAAGGAATGGCTGGAAAGGCACGTCGCTCTGATAGAGGCTCAGCATCCGGACCTCGTGGTCATGCTGGGAGATCTTTTTGAGGAGTATGATCAGCCTGACGGGGAGTTGCTTTCGGTTCTCCGCCGCCTTTCCGCGCCGCTGGGTATCTGGGCGGTTCTCGGGAACCACGAATTTTACCGCGGCCAGGAGACAGCCCAGGCTTTCCTCACAAAGGCCGGTTTTCAGGTGTTACGCAATGCATGGGTCAGCATTCGGCCTGATTTTGTAGTGGCGGGTGTCGACGATCTAACCGCCAACCATCGCTTTGGTGGAGAGGAAGAGGCCATCTCCAAAACACTTGCGGGGCGACCCTCGGGAACAACAATCCTTCTCTCCCATACCCCCTGGCAGGCGGACAGAGCAGCAGAGGCTGGCGTCGATCTGATGCTTTGCGGTCATACCCATGGCGGGCAACTCTGGCCTTTCGGTTATCTGGTGAAGCGCCGCTATCCTTTGTTTCAAGGGCGATATGAAGTGGGAGGCACAACGGTTATCGTTTGCCGCGGTACCGGCACCTGGGGGCCGCGCATGCGTCTCTGGCGGCCCGGTGAGATTCTACGGGTGACGTTGTACCGAAAAGAGGAACCGTGACCCCACTTTTTATGATAGTTCCTTAAGATAACGAAAAAGTATCCGTGACGATTTTCCGCCTTTTCCCGCTTCGTATTCCTTGCGGGCGTTTCGTGCAAGCTGGGCCAGGCGTGGCCTTTCCGCATCAGGGCAGGTGGTAAGAATCTCTTCAATAACCTGACTGTTTCCTTTTATGATTTCATCCCGCCACATTTCAATCTTTCTAAAGGCGCGGGTTTTTTGAACATCGGCGAGCCCGATGATATCAAGGGCATTCCGTATGGGCTCAGGGTCGATAGTACGCATGATGGTTCCGATATACTGCATTTGCCGGCGCCTTGCTCCGTGGCCTTTTATTTTACGGGCAGCGAGGACGGCCTGGAGGAGTTTTTCCTCCAGAGCAATATGGCGAAGCTGTTCGGGCGACAGGGCAACAAGCTGCTCGCCGAGTTTCTGCAAAGCCCGGTCTTCGTTTTTCTTCTGCGTTCTGCTTTTATACTCCTCATCCGTCTTCAATGCTTTTTTGCCCTTTCCCCCGGATTGTTTCGTGCCTGGAATTATGAACTGGTGCTCGCTGGTTAAGTCTTATTGAACCGGCGCAACCTCCCTCAAATAACCTCCTGCTTGCTTATCGAGACCCCCTTTTCACTTTCCTCAGTTTGGGAACTCGTTTGAGGATTTCTCTGCCGTCCTTCCGGTAAGACCGGTCCGGGGGCTTCGGTTCCGATGGTCGGGTTTTCTTCTGTCTGCTCATATTGAACAAAAACGGGGCTCAACTAACGCTGGATCCTTCTTCGCCGATCTGGATTGAACCAGTGGCCGCTCTGTGAGACCACCGGAGCGTTTTCTTGGGCGGAACGGCGGCACGGTGAGGGATACGGCTATCAATAAAACGCCCCCCCATCTCCTCATGCCCAGCGATTTCCTATTATTTCTTCATCTTCGCTCGCAGGATATCTCCGAGAGTGCCGAAAGATCCTGATGATTTTCTTCCGCTTGGGACCAGGTATTTTTTATAATCCATTTCTTCCGAATCCTGTTCGTCCGAGACCAGTGCCAGGGAGAGGCGTTTCCCTGGTTCGTCTATCTTGAGAATCCTGACTTCAATGGCTTGATTTATTTCCAGAACCTCCCGGGGATGTTGTATCCTTTTGCCTTTCCCAAGTTCGGAGATGTGAAGAAGACCGTCGATACCGGGTTCAAGGGTTACAAATGCTCCAAACGTCGCCAGACGGGAAACCGTGCCTTTGTGGCCGGATCCTTCCGGATACTTCGCCCCCGCGGTACTCCAGGGATCGGCGAGAACGTCCTTCAGGCTGAAGGAAAATTTGTCGTTTTCCCAGTCCAGTTTCTTAATGACAACGTCGACTGTTTGCCCCACGGAGAGCATACTATCGATATCATCCACGCGGCCCCATGAAATCTCCGAGATCGGGATCAGTCCTTCAATCCCGCCGATCGTAACAAAAGCACCGAATTTTCTGATGGAGGTTATCTTTCCCCGCACTTGCATCCCCGCTTTCAAGGATTCCCTCAGGGCCTCCTTCTGTTTTCGGCGGTCCTCTTCCAGGATAGCGCGGTTGGAAAGAATGATGTTGCGACCTCTTTCACCGTATTCAATAATTCTAAACGTCATATGCCGGCCGATATACTCGTCGGCATTGTCAACCCGCTGAAGCCCCATCTGGGCAAAAGGGCAAAACGCGCGAACGCTGCCCGCTATCTTGACCTCAAATCCGCCCTTAACTTCCTTTTCCACAAAACCTTCGACCGGAATTCGGTTGTGGTAGGCCTCCTCCAGGTGTTCGTTCCGCGCGGTGCCGCCGGTGAGCCGAGTGGTAAAGAGCATTTCATTATTTCGGGAGGAGAGAAAATAGGCGCTGATGGTATCTCCCTCTTGTATGGTGACGGTACCGTGATCATCGGTAAATTCGTCTATTCCGATGAACCCCTCCGATTTCCCTCCCAAATCGATAAAGACCCATTTGGGGGTTATGGTGGCGATCACCGCTTCAACCTTTTCACCGGGGGTGAGGCGAACTGTTTTGCCGATACTCTGATTCAACAATTCTTCGAAACTTTCTTCTGATTCGGATTCAGTATCAGAAACCTGATTTTTCTCGTCCATGTTCTTCCCTTACTTGTGCGTGGATGGCCTTTGTCGAAAGACAATCCACTAAAAAAAGTCTAGAATGCAGGATGACCTCTCGTCTTCCCGTCAAGCATACCATGAATGAGTGCGATCACGAGGGGCCATCGTCCTGGTGTACTATTTTAAAGCTTACCGTATTCTTATTTCTGGAGCAAGTATGACACAAGGGGTTCGATTCCTCAAGGTCCATTCCTTACCCGTTGTATTACTAGGTATTACGGCCCGGATACAACGGGTATTTTTCCGAGTTTGTCACCAGTGAGCGAAACCAGGGGTCCGCCGGGAATCCGGGGGTGCCATCCGACCAAGATACTGCTTTTTTACATGCCATGATGCTACAGTCAACCTGATGGCTGAAACGGAACCGGGTTCCGTTTTCAGAGATTGGTGGCGTGAACACGTTTTTATTCCTCAACGGCTTATTGAAAAATGACGATACATGCTGTATGGTTGATGGCGGGGAGAGAGGGGGAGAGACACACGTACTGGAGGATCGGAGGAACTCATGTCCAGAATTTTAACGATGCATAAACGGCTGTTTCTCGGTTTCGGCATTATACTTCTGCTGACTGCCGGTGTTTTATGTCTGTACCACCTCGGATTCCGCGTAGCCGTCCATGGATTTGAAAAACTAATTTTCGGCGAGATGAATCTTACCCGTCTGGCCGGAGAAATTAACGGGTTCGCGCTTCAGTGTCGTGATGCTGAAGAAAACTTCCTGGTGCGGAACGAAAAAAAGGCTCTCGATATATTCGCGGGCAACATGATCTCTCTGAAAGGCACGCTTTCAAAGGTGGAAAATATCGGGAGGGAGCTGGAAAACGAGGAGATCATCGCCAGGGCTGCTGCCATCCGAGAAGGAGTGGAAGCCTATGAAACTGCGTTTCAGGATGTTTCGACACGATGGCCGCGGCGGGGGTGGAATTACTCCTCGGGTCTGCAGGGACAATGCCGCGAAAACGCGAGCAAAGTTGAGGAGGCCCTGGGAAGTTCGGCTCAAGCAGAGGCCGCTGTGCTGCTGCTCCGGATGCGAACCAGTGAAAAAGACTATCTCCTCCGCGGCGACGAGGAGTATGTGGAAAAAACTTACGCCGGCATGGATGAACTCCTTGGATTCATCAGGGACCAGGGTTTTGGCGAAGCAAGCATGCCGGGCATGGGGCAGAGCTTAGCTGAAACGAACACCACGGACATCGCGCAGGATCTTTCGGAAGCGGATATAACGGATATCGAAGAGGCCCTTGGTGCGTATCGAACCGTGTTTGACGCTTTGGTCGCCGAAGACAAGATAATTAAGGAAGTAACGAGAAAGATGCGGGCCGCCTTTGCGAAGGTCGGGCTTGAGACGACGTTGCTGGTGGTTGCCGCCAACAAGCTGGGTATCAGCCTCCG
>JAFGRE010000143.1 GCA_016935335.1 Deltaproteobacteria bacterium | reverse complement strand
TTCTAATTTTTTGGCAAAAAGCCTTCATAAGCCAAGCCGTTAACTGCGGACACAACACCTCTGAATTAACAAAATCAACAATAAATCAATTTGTTTCAAGATGTTGGGAGGGTAGATTCTTCGCAAGAATTAACATCTTATCTTTCAACATTTAACGGCACTTCGGCGGGGCTACGGGCCGGAGAAGATATCAATTTGTCATAAGCCGGTCTCCTCACCTCAAGTCCCGTGTAAATCCGCAGCAGGTTGGAGGACATAGGGTAAGCGAGATGAGAAGGCCGCATTCGGAAAAGGGCTTCTGTATAAAGGATAATAGTGGCTTAGTAAGCGGTCACGGATTACATACTCTGCACGGCCTGTATCCTGCGGCGATAGCATCTTCTCTGGAAGTGAATTCTGCTGTGCAGTCCTTACAATTGTAATATCGGCAGCTGGGTTTGTGAAATATGTGGCTTTTGGTATTACCATGATAAATTACTGATTGTGCAACTACTACACCGGCGGCAATTGATGCAAACAATGCAACAGCAAAAAAAACAATAGGAATTTTTTCGTTGATCTATTGTTAATCATAGCCACCTCCTTGCCTGTAAGCGGTGCAAATTTTATCGATCACCAATCAGGATGGAAGAGCTTAACGATGATGTCCTTACCCTTCTCCTATCCTTCGGCTTTGCGAAAACCTGGTGCGGGGGGACTCTCACCCCGCAAGCTGCGTGCCTGCCACAAGCCTGGGACTCACGGAAAGATCGAAGGACTGCATGTAAACCCCCATAATAACCCATGTAAATTCATTGTTGCGGGTCAGGGACAACTCCGACCCGGCCTAGCAGCGCTACAAGCAATTCCCCGAATAAATTGTTGGCAGTCATAGTCTCTTCAATTCTGATGTTAGACAGCACCATCCGCCCTGTAGTGATTTGTCGATGGGGTACACAAGACGACTAATATCATATTCCAGTGTACTAGAAATGCGCTTACTCAGATCGGAAGCATAAGGGTCAAGAATGAAGATGCGTTTCGAGCCCTCCAGGAAATGCCACAGCAATAGATATAGAAACGTATCCTCGCGACGCAACCCACATCCGATCAAAACAAGAGTCTTCGCCTTTACAGCGGCATGCAGAGCCTCCTGCATTAAGCACAAAAGAGCGGAAGGAAAGACTTTTACAAAGCTTGGAGCAATGATCGCTTCTTCAGAGTCTTTACCAGGATGACAAAAAAATCGTCCTTCCCCCGAAACAGGAAAAATCGACTCGTCGGTGGTGAATGAAAATCCTTTTTCTGTTTGACTTCCGGGCACGGCATTTCGATGGAAGTTCTCCGAGCCATGGATTTTCAGCACGGTAACGGGTGAAGGATTGAGTTCGGCTGGCACGGACTTTACGGGGCGAGTCCTTCCATAACCTTCGTGGGGCGACCAGAGTTTGCACCGGTCCAGCAAACCTTCGAGCAAACAGTCGTAATTAAGAGAAACGGCAGTGTCATCATTTGCAAAAGCACCTTGGACGAAATCTAGAAGCCAGGGGCTTTTCTTCAACATTTCTTCATTATACCGGAACTGCCTGAAAAAATCCGAAAGACTCGAGTCGACTTTCCTTCGAAGGACCACAAGTTCCGTGTTCCTGGAAGTCCCCATTATATCCAAATCCAGCTTTGTCAGCGCAACCTCTATGTCCTCGGTAGTGTAGCGCGCGGCCAAGTCGTCCCATGTGGCAGGCTCTGTCTGATGGATTAATCGCATAACGTCTTTGTTAAGGGGCGCAGCCCCACAGGTCGTAGCGTTTGTGAATCCGCTCCCAATGATGAAAAGTTTTGAGGTCAAAACTCATGCTCCTTTACCCAAAACAGTGTTTATATCGATCCGTATAAGGTTCCAATTATGCCACCGTTACAATATAAGACACTTGGAGGGCCTTTAAAAAATATCTTACCAATTGGCTATTACACGTTAAACAAAAAGACCGGTCGCCATTTCCCTCAGGCAAGCCGGCCTTTTTAATCTCGGTTTTTCATCTGGGTTCTCCTCTCCCTAAAGACCTTACCGATCTTCTTATTTATCCAGGTCAGATTGAAAAACCATACTGCTAATAAATAGCAATGTCAACCTCTTGAATATGCTGGGCTATTTTCAGCCAGGGAGATCCTGCATAGTGTGAAAAGTAATGGGGTTTTTGCGCGGAGCGAGTGATTGTTCAAATAAAAAGGGCTTGCCGAAAACGGCTAAGCCCTTAAGATTATTACACGTCCCCAAGGGGATTTGAACCCCTGTTGCCGGCGTGAAAGGCCGGTGTCCTGGACCTGGCTAGACGATGGGGACGTCTGCTGAAACATGAGCCGCGCAGGAATCGAACCTGCGACCACCGGATTAAAAGTCCGATGCTCTACCTGGCTGAGCTAGCGGCTCGCTTTTATGTCGTAACTACGTAATTTATCAAAAATAGCCGATGACCTCAATCAATTTATTTTTAGGCAAAGGGATTTTCGAGCACGATCGTCTCATCCCGCCGGTACCCTACGGAAACAAGAATAAACTCCACTTCCAGCAATTCCTGAAGCCGGTCGATGTAGTTTTTGGCTGACGGCGGTAAGGCGTCATAGTCTCGGATGGCGCTTATGTCCTGATCCCATCCCGGCATCTCTTCATACACCGGCTCACAGGACGCCAGTTCCCCACTGTTCGCCGGAAACTCATCGATCTCCCGGCCGTTTACCTTGTAAGCGCAGGCAATCTTTACCGTCTCAATGCCCGACAAAACATCCAGCTTGGTCAGGGCCAGACTGGTAAACCCGTTTATCCGCATCGCGTGTTTCAACGCCACGATGTCGATCCAGCCGCAACGGCGGGGCCGTCCGGTGGTGGCGCCGTATTCCTTCCCCCGGTCCCGCAATTTCGTGCCGGTTTCATTTAACTGTTCGGTAGGAAACGGACCTTCGCCGACCCGCGTGGAATAGGCTTTAACCACTCCCACCACGCCGTCGATCATGGTCGGGCCGATCCCGCACCCGGCACACACGGCCCCGGCCACGGTATTGGAGGAAGTAACGTACGGATACGTTCCGTGATCAACATCAAGCAGGGCCCCCTGAGCGCCTTCAAAAAGGACCTGCTTCCCTTCTTTAACGAGCCGGTCAAGCACCACCGATATATTCGCCATATGGGGCTTCAGTCTTTCTCCCAATCCCCGAAAGGCATCGAAGATCTCATTCGCGTCGCAGGGGGGCTGTTGAAGCCGGCTGACAAGATAGGGATTTTTTTCCGCCAGGTTGCTTTCTAGTTTTTCCCGCAACACCTTCTCATCAAAAAGATCGACAAACCGAATGCCTTTTCGGCTCACCTTATCCTCGTACGCCGGTCCGATGCCCCTGCCGGTGGTGCCGATCTTCTTTGCCCCGGCTTGCTCTTCTTTGCCCACATCGATCAGCCGATGATAGGGGAGAACCAGATGAACCTCCTCACTGATAAGAAGCTGCGATGGATCAGGGAAATAGCCGTTCCGGTGCAGGTCGTCAATTTCATCCACCAAGGTTTCCAGATTGAGAACCATGCCGTTCCCGATGATGCAGAGTTTATCGGGATGCAATATTCCGCTCGGGATCTGATGAAGGATGATCGTTTGGTCACCGATCACGATGGTATGCCCTGCATTCGCCCCTCCTTGAAAGCGAATCACTGCATCAGCATATTCCGTATAGATGTCGATAACCTTGCCTTTTCCCTCATCCCCCCACTGAGACCCCACCAAAATTATCGTGGCCATTATTTTTCCCTTTTAACGATATTAGCCGGATCAAAAAGTGCAATACCCCACCTCATGGCGGGGTATTGTATCGAGAACGAATGACTAAACCCGGCTCGGAGACGGGCTTATCCTTCTATGTGAATCTGTTTAGCCGAAAGAATATTGGGCAGTTTCACGAGAGACTGAAAAACCTTTTCCGGATATTGGCCGTCGACCCCGAGGATCACCAGAGCCTCGCCCGACTTTTCCTTGCGGCCGAACTGCATTCGGGAGATATTAACATTATTCTCCCCCAAGGTAGTCCCGATATTGCCGATAACACCCGGCTCGTCGTGCGTGTGAAACAGCAACATGTTCTGTTCCAGCACGGATTCGAGTCTGAAGTCATTGATGCGCACCACGCGGGGATCACGCTTCCCGAAGACCGTTCCCGCCACGACGAACTCTCCTTCGGTGGTCTTGGTCTTGAGGGTAATCAGGTCGGTAAACTCACTGGCTTCGTTCGTCTTCGCATCCACGACCTTGATTCCCCGTCCATGGGCGATGTTTAAGGCATTGACAAAATTGACGTCTTCATCAATGTTCTTCAACAACCCTTTCATTAAAAATATGGTAAGCGGTTTCAAGTCATAGTCGACAAGGCCACCGCTGTATTCTATGTTAACCTCCTCAAGGGTCCCGGTTATCAACTGGGACTGAAAGCTTCCCATCCGTTCGGCCAGCGTCAGGTAAGGAGAAAGTTCCGCGAGCAGTTCTCCGCTGATTGAGGGAACGTTGACCGCGTTGCGGATGGTTCCATTCAGCAGATAATCAACCATCTGTTCGGCGACGGCTACCGCCACGTTTACCTGAGCCTCTTCCGTTGAAGCGCCCAAGTGCGGCGTACAGATAACCCGGTCCAGTTCAAGGAGGGGCAAATCAGCCGGCGGCGGCTCCTCGGAAAAAACATCAAGGGCTGCTCCGGCGACCTTGCCTGATTTGATGGCGTCGCAGAGGTCGCTCTCGTTGACGATCCCCCCGCGGGCGCAATTGATGATCCGCACCCCGTCCTTCATCTTGGCGAATGCATCTTTGTTGATCAGGTTCTCCGTCTCTTTGTTCTTGGGGGTATGCACGGTGATAAAATCGGCTCGGGCAAACAGTTCATCCAGGGAGACAATTTCCGCTCCCAGTCGCTCCGCCACCACCGCACTAACAAAGGGGTCATACACGACGACATTCATCTGCAGTCCGCGGGCCCGCTCAGCCACAACGCTTCCGATTTTCCCCATGCCGACAAGCCCCAGGGTTTTCTGATACATCTCGGTACCTTCAAATTTTTTCTTCTCCCATTTCTTCGCCTTCATGGAAGCGTTGGCCTGGGGAATGTTCCGGAGCAGGGACATGAGCATGGCGATGGTGTGTTCTCCGGTGGTTACCGTGTTTCCGCCGGGGGTGTTCATCACCACGATCCCGCGTTTGGTTGCCGCTTCCTTGTCAATATTGTCGGTACCGCTGCCGGCCCTTCCGATTACCTGCAAATTATCAGCAGCCTCGATTATCTCCTTGGTGGCTTTGGTGGCGCTCCGGACGGCGAGACCGTGATAGTCCTTGATGATGGCCTTTAATTCTTCCGGGGACAGCCCCGTTTTTACGTCTACCTCAATCCCATCGGCTTTCCGAAAGACCTCAATGCCCAGTTCCGACATATTGTCGCTTACCAAGACTCTTTTCATGGTTTTACTTCCTTATATATCTTTTTCTAAGATTGCTGCAGCTGCCTGAACGCCTTTGCCTAATTCAACCGCGAACCCCAACTCCCGCAAGGTCATCTCCAAAGCTGAAATGACCATGATAATATCGTAGGTATCAAAGTAGCCGAGGTGGGCAATCCGGAAAATCTTGCCCTTGGCCTGTGACTGGCCGCCGGCAATGGTTATGTTGTGTTTATCGCGCAGTATTTTGACTACTTTCTGGCCGTCCACGCCTGCCGGGGCTTTTACCGCGGTGACGGAATCGCTGGGACTTGTGGGAGCATAAAGCTCCAATCCCATTGCCTTTACTCCTGCCCGGGTTGCCGCAGCAAGTTTGGCGTGCCGCTTAAACGCGTTGTCCAGCCCTTCTGCCTGAATCATCTTCAGGCTTTCGTTTAACCCCATAACGAGAGAAACCGCCGACGTCCAGGCGGTTTGATTATCCTTTAAATTTTTCAGCTCTTTCTTGAAATTAAAGTAGTATTTGGGGATGTCGGATTTTTCCACAAAAGACCAGGCCTTGTCGCTTACCGCGGCAAAGGAGAGGCCGGGAGGCAACATGAGCGACTTCTGAGAGCCACCCACCAGGACATCGATACCCCATGCGTCGAAAGGGAGTTCGAAAACACCAAGCCCTGAGATTCCGTCGACGATAAAGATGGTATTGTCATATTTCTTCACAATGTCGGCGATCTCTTTAATCGGATGCATGACGCCGGTCGAGGTTTCGCTGGCCTGCACGAAAACGGCACGAATGGCCGGGTCCTTGGCAAGCTCGTCCGCAATAATCTGGGGGTCAACCGGCTCGCCCCATTCGACATCTATGTTCTTGGGCACAACGCCGTAAGCTTCGCAGATCTCCGCCCAGCGTTCACCGAATTTACCGCCGCGAACAACCAGGGTCTTGTCTCCCTTACAAAGCGTATTGGTTACCGCTCCTTCCATGGCTCCGGTGCCGGTAGCGGCAAACATCAGCACTTCGGTTTTGGTCTGAAAAAGATACTTTAATCGTTCCCTCACCTCCTCTAAGACCTTGACAAAGGCCGGCGCCCGGTGGTGAATGATGGGCTCAGCCATGGCCGCCAACACATTCGGTGGAATAGGGGTCGGCCCTGGTGCGAGTAAGTAGTATTTCTTCTGCATATAAATCTCCCCCTGAAAAATATTAACGAAAAAACCAAAACCTAATACATAAATCGCCCAATTTTATAACAAAGCCGTTTTGTACCAGATTGTTAAAAATTGTCAAGGAAAAACTGAGAGGACGATAAAATCGCTTGGTTTTCCGATTTGTTTAACCACCTCAAATATAGTAAGTTAATAATTTATGTTTTCTTTCACAGGCGAATAGGAGACCATAGATAAGCCGCGATTTGGATTTGCGGCACGGCAGGGCAGCACTCCATGGTGGATAAAATTACGGCTATCGAGCGGGAAATTCAAAAGATCGAAGATCGAATCCGGAAGCTGAAAAAGGCCGATCCTCAGTCAGAACGAGACAAAGCGGTACGCGAAACCACGCTCGCCCTCCTTGTCGGTGTGAGAAACGATCTTCGGCACCAGCAAGAGCGCATCCGCCAAAAAATCAATGATCCCGCCTCGCGTTGACCAACCGCCGGCTCGATTTGCCGGCAATTGTCGGCCCTTGGAGACAAGGCGTTTATCATGCTGCCACCGGGAGACAACCAGTGTCACTGAAAGTAACGGAAATATTTCACAGCATTCAGGGGGAGTCTTCATTTGCCGGGTGGCCCTGCGTGTTCATCCGGCTCACCGGCTGTAACCTGCGGTGTTCATACTGCGACACTCCCTATGCTTATGAGGAAGGGGAAGATAAAACCATTCCCGAAATTCTCAAGGCCACAGCGCGGTATCGGACTCCTTTGGTAGAGGTCACCGGAGGAGAACCCCTCCTCCAGAAAGAAACGCCGCTCCTGCTGAAACGTCTCCTGGAGCGCCGATATACGGTGTTGCTGGAAACCAATGGAAGCCTCGATATCAGTCAGGTCCCGAAGCGCTGCGTGAGAATCGTGGACATCAAATGTCCCAGCAGCGGGATGTCCCGACACAACAATCTCAAAAATCTTGACCGTCTCACCCGGCGGGATGAAGTGAAATTCGTCATCGGGAATCGGAATGATTTCACGTTTGCAAAAAGGTTGATCCGAAGGATTGTCAAGGATCCCGCGACCAAGCCTCCCTCCTCCCCCCGTTCGATCCATCTTGCCCCGGTTTTTGGGGCATTGGACCCTCGGGAGTTGGCGCAATGGATACTGGAAGACCGCCTCCCGGTCCACCTTCAGCTACAAATCCATAAACTATTGTGGCCTCCGAATACGAGAGGGGTGTAATATGACGCAAAAAGCAGTGGTTCTGTTCAGCGGCGGAATAGACTCAACCACGATTATGGCGCTGGTTAAAAAGGAAGGTTCTGCAATCTATGCGTTGAGTTTTGATTACGGTCAGCGCCACGCTGTCGAACTCGAAAAGGCAAAAGAGAGCGCCCGGCAATTCGGCGTCGCCCGGCACCTCGTCATCCCTCTTAACCTCTCTCAAATCGGAGGGTCGGCTCTTACTTCTCCCGCAATACCGGTGCCCAAAGATATTCATGCTGAAGCAATCGGGGGCACGATACCGCCCACCTACGTTCCGGCCCGAAACACGATCTTTCTTTCGTATGCTCTTGCCTGGGCCGAGGTTCTCGAAGTTCAGGATATCTTTATCGGCGTCAACGCCATTGATTACAGCGGCTATCCCGATTGCAGGTCCGAGTACATCCACGCCTACGAGAATATGGCCAACCTTGGGACCAAGACCGGTGTGGAAGGAAAACTGCGCTTTCGAATTCGCACCCCCCTCATTGGGTTAACCAAGGCAGAAATTATAAAAACAGGACTTGCCCTCGGCGTTGACTATTCCATAAGCCATAGTTGTTATGATCCCTTCCCCGATGGAAAAGCGTGCGGCAGATGTGAAAGCTGCCGGTTGCGCCTCCAGGGATTCAAAGCAGCCGGAGTCGATGATCCGGGAGCCTACGGCTAAAACCGTCGAGGCGCGTCACTAAAATCTCAACCCCAATGACACAAAAATGCTTCGATCTTCTCCGGTAAAAAGCTCGTTTTCTCCTCGGTATTTAAAATGTTCGTTGAAAAGATTTCGAATCCTGAGAGCAAAATCCATTCTCCCCCCAAAAATCCCCTCCGCCAACACATTCACATCCGTCGTCCAGTAAGGGGAAAGGCCGCTCCTGCTGGTTCCGTAAAACTCCTCACCAATGTCCCGACTGTCAATATAGTTGACTTCTACATTGACGCTGTATTTCTTATGCCACGCATAGGTTCCCCCTGCCTTGAAAACATGATCCGGGGCAACGTGGTAGATTTTGTCCAACGATAACCCGCCGCCCGGAATCCCTCCTACCGGCCATCGAAAGGTCACCCTTCGCGGGTCGTTGCGCTGGCGTTCGCCAAAGAGAAACGTATGGCTGGCGTAGAGACTAAGGTTGTTGAAAGGAGAAATTTTAAAAGTGACCTCTGTTCCTTCTTCTATCTCTCTCCTGCTCTGGCGGCCCAGTCCCTGAGTGACATTTTCCAGCAAGTCATCCAATATATAATAAAAGTAATTTCCTTGAAAAGTAATTCCCCGCTTCCACCTCACGGTGATCTCCCCCTCAAAGCTTTCTATTTTTTCCGGTTTCACATTCTCAGCGCTGGTAAGGGCAAAAAGATCGGGGGTGCGAAAGGCCTGGCCATAGAACAGCTTCACATCCACCCAATCATCGGGAAACCAGGACAAGGCAAGGCGCGGACTGATCTTCCTCCTATAATTCTCGTGCTTATCCAGCCGCACGCCGCCGACAATCTCAACCTTGTCGGCAAGCTGAATCTTGTCCTGAAGGTAGAACGCCATGCGACTGTTTCGAAAGCGGGGAAGAATAAGCACGGCAACACTGTTTAGCGAATTTTGGGTGGAGGACCCATCGTCATACTCCCAGGAGCATCCGACGGTGAGGAGATGCCTTTCCATTACGGTGGTGTCGAACTTGGCATCAATCCCGTAGCGCCAGTTGTCTTGGTTGAGCCTGGTTTCCACCGGAAAGGATAAGTTAAACTGGGGAATCCTGAAGCGCCACGCCTCCCTTTCATAATTTCGGAAGTGGTGCGTATAGACTTTGAGGCTGGCATCGACTTTCCCCCACCATGTATCCGTATACGAGGCCTGAATAAACGAAAAGGGGGTCTCGTGAAGTCCGGTGTGGCGATCAAGGAAGTTGATCGTGAAGTAGTCCTTATAGCGGCTGTAGCGACCGGAAATTGTCAAGCGGTCATGAATGGTAACCTTGCCGTAGAG
This sequence comes from Deltaproteobacteria bacterium, assembly GCA_016935335.1. GTDB lineage: Bacteria > Desulfobacterota > WTBG01 > JAGOGO01 > JAGOGO01 > JAFGRE01. The sequence goes on along the minus strand of JAFGRE010000143.1, from coordinate 12,815 downwards.
TTCTTTAAAAGAGTCCTTCTGCCGGCTCTCCCCGGAATGATCCGGTTCAAAACCCTCGCTCTCGGTTACGGAACAAAATAGCACGGCATCGGTTGAGCCCCATTTGTATCCCGCGGTAACATTTCCACCGGTGGTCTTCCACGATCCGCCCCCTCCCGAGACGATTATACCGTCAACATCCTTCCCTTGTCGGGTGACCACATTGACAACGCCGGAGAAGGCATCCGCGCCCCACAAGGCAGACCCCGGCCCCTTGACAATTTCGATCTTCTCAATGTAGTCCAGCGAAAGCTCCATTCCTCGGGGATAGTCTTCGTTCGAGGAGTCGTTGGCCAAGGGAACCCCGTCGATCATGACCAGAAAGGAGTTTGCCACCCCGCGGAGGTAGACATTCTCTTTGACACCGGTATGATCAACGTAAAATCCAGGAACCGACCTTAGCGCCTCGGCAAGCGTTCGATACCGTTTCAGTTCCTTTCTTCCCAGAACAGTGACCGCGGCCGGCGCTTTCTGAATCGACTCCTCTCGCCGAGAGGCAGCGGATATTGTGTACAGCTTTTCACCCACAAACATGAGCATCGTGTCGGAAGCCACGTCCTCTTGCGCCGCTGTGGGGCATGGGCCCGCAAGCAGCCAGCACAGGAGAATGACACAAACGGGGAGTGTTCGTTTCAAAAGGCCTTTCATTTCTCTGTCTTGTGAAGATTTTTCAACCGGCTGCGCAATTTGCTCCGGGTAAGACCCAAAAGCTTGGCCGCCGCCACCTGATTGTTGCCGGTACTTTCCAGAGCTTTCACAACCAGATTCCGTTCCAGGGTTTCCAAATCAATCCCCCCGGAGAACAAATCAACCCCGGCAATGCCCCGTTCCCGATCCTCATCAGTGCCCGGAGAGAGAAAGGAAAGCTGCTCCTTGTCGATGAGGCCGTTAGAAGACAATATCATCACCCGTTCAATCGTATTTTCCAGTTCCCGAACATTGCCCGGCCAATCTTGATGAAGGAGTAGCTTCTTGGCGTTTTCCGTAAGCCGTACTTCAGTCCGGCCCAACCGAGCCCCATATTCTTTCGCAAAAAATTCCGCCAGGAGCAGAACGTCTTCTTTTCGTTCCCGCAGCGGCGGCAGATGAAGGGGAAAAACATTGATTCGGTAGTAAAGGTCTTCACGAAACTCCCCTTTTTCGACCTTCTCTTTCAAGGTTTGATTGGTCGCCGCAACCACCCGAACATCAACAACAACGCTGGTATTTCCGCCCACCCGTTCAAACTCGCGTTCCTGGATGACCCGTAGCACCTTGGCCTGCGCTTCCAAACTTAAATCGGCAATTTCGTCAAGGAATATGGTCCCTCCGTTCGCAACCTCAAACTTTCCGATTCTTCGTTGGTTAGCTCCGGTAAACGCACCCTTTTCATAACCAAAGAGTTCACTCTCCACCAAGCCGGGAGCCAACGCCGCACAGTTGAAGGCGACAAACCTATTGTTTCTTCGATCGCTGTTGTAGTGGATGGTCTTGGCTAGCAATTCTTTCCCCGTCCCGCTTTCTCCGGTAATGAGAATCGTGGTCTGGGGACTTTTTGATACGAGGGCGGCTTCCTTGAGTAGTTTCAACATCACCAGTGAATTGGTAACGATATTGGAAAAATCGAACGATTCCGAGATGGCTTCCCGCAAGGTCCGGTTCTCCTCGGCGAGACGATAAAACTTCAGGCTCCGTTCGGCGGTGAGAAGAATTTTTTCTTCTTCAAAAGGCTTTACTATGTAGTCCAAGGCATCTGCCTTCATTGCCTCCACAGCGGATTCGATGGACCCGAATGCGGTTATCACCACAACCGGAATTTCAGGATGGCTCTCTTTTACCCTTCTCAAAACCTCCATCCCGTCCATTCCATCCATTTTAAGATCAGTAAAAACAACTCCACATCGATTCTGGTTAATGATCTCCAGCGCCTCTACACCATTTTGTGCCTCACAAACGCTGTAGCCAGCCTCTTCAAGAATGATCCGCAGGATGTGCCGCATCTTCGGCTCATCATCTACAACCAGAATATCTATGTTTTTCGGTTCGGTTGCCATCAGTTGTTGCCGCTGTGTGTAAATAATCGCCCCCGGTTTGATGCTGCTCCTCCACCAGTCGCGGCCTCTCCTTCCCGCGAGGGAAACGCCGGGCACTGAGGCAGCCACAGCTCAAAACACGCGCCGCCGCTTTTGCTGTTCCCCACTGTAATTGTGCCGTTGTGCATCTCCACGATCTTCTTAACAATCGCCAGCCCCAGGCCGGTTCCTTTCTCCTTCCGGGTATAAAAGGGCTCGAAAATCTTTTGTCGGTCTTCTGGCCTAATGCCTGGTCCGCTATCAGAAACCGATACCATCGTCCCCCGTTCCTCATTCCGAACCGCCACGACCACTTCCCCACCCGCCGGCGATGCCTGAATGCCGTTCACCAATAGATTGAGAACTGCCTGAAACACCTGGTTCTTGTCTCCGTAAATGTGGTCGATGGCATCGTCCGACTCAATGCGTACGGCTATGCCCTTTCCCCTGTCGTCGCGAGATTCGGAGAGTGCTTTTAGTTTTGCAAACATATCGGGGGGGGGAATTTTCTCCTTCTGGGGCGAATGCGGGCGGGCAAAAACCAGAAAGTCCTCTGCTAATTGATTCAGCCGTGTAACCTCTTCGTTGATATAGGTTACCATGGTCTCTTTCGTCTCCCTGTTGACCCCCCTTTTAGCCAAGATGTTGATGGCACCCCTGATAATCCCCAGGGGGTTTTTCATCTCATGGGCGATCATAGCGGAAAACTTTCCGATCTCCGCCATTCGTTCCTGCCGAGCCAACTGCTGGCAACTCTCTTCCAGTTCATTCCGCTTTTTTTCCAACGAAGCCGCCATACGGTTGAAGTCGTGGATCAACTGCCCGATTTCATCATCCCCCGCTTCCTCAACTCGCATTAACCAATTGCCTTCGGCAATCGCCTTCGAAGCGTTCACCAGCCGTTTAATCGGTTTTAACATAATCCAGGAAAGATAGTAAGCGATAATCCCGCCACCGACCAAGCCAAGAAACGCCAACAGATAAATGCGCCATTTGATGGTGGTAATGATCCCCAAGAGCTTTTTCTGGGAGAAAAAGACTTCTACTTCCCCCAGTACCGGAAATTTCCCATTTTTCTCCGCCCCGATAAAAACGGAGAGTTCGTCCTCGGGACGAGGAAGCACGACCTTGGCACTGAATTTGCTTTGCTGACTTTTTCCACCGTTCTCCTTCCTCACATCCACCACGGTTTTTCCTTCGTGGTCCTTGACGCGAATCTGTTCAACAGTCTCCTCCTTGAGGAGGTTATCACAAAGGGCCGCAAGGGTATCCAGGTCTTCAAGGAGCAATCCCAGTTCGGCATTAAGTGCCAGGTTGGCCGTGAGAGACTCTCCCTGGGAGGTAAAATCGTTTATGAGCGCCTCCTTGACTTGATAGAGAAAGACGATGCTGAAGGTAATGGTTACCAGTGCCACCAGCAGAGTCGTGGAGAGCACCATTCGGGTAGTAATGCTTCTGAGTCTCATTCTATAACCTTGGCTGCTTCCAGTATAATTTCCTTCGAAACATGGATATCGAATTTAGCGGCCATTTTACTGTTTACCACAATCTTCAGGGACCGCGGCGATTCACCCGCTGATGCTCCGGTTTTTTCTTCCAAAAGCCGGATTGCTAACTCGCCGGTCTGCTTCCCCACTTCTTCATAGTCCAAATAAAAAGCAATCACCGCCCCGCTCCGAGCGAACCACTGATTAAACCCCACGGCGGGGATCTTTCGAAACAGGCATTCCTCAATAATGTAATTGATCAGCTTTTCCTTAACGATGACCTGATCGGGAATAAAGAGAAGAACATCCGGATCAAACCCGGAAGTTTGCAGGGTTGAGCGAATTCCCGCCGCGGAATGAATGGGAAAAGGACGAATTTCCAGCCCCTGGCACTCCGCTTCTTGCTGAAGAATTCCAACCAGACGCGTATTTAAATCTGGTGAGTAGAGGATGCCGACTCGCCCCCTTCCCGGAAATGCCTTTTTAATCAATGACAGCATAACGGGGGGTGGATAGTTCATGCTCACCCCCGGAAAACCCGGCTGGCCTGAAAACAACTTTTCCGGGTTCAAGACCATGGTGAAAACCCGCAGAGAGGGAGTGTCTACCTGCTTCAGTAGGTTCAGTGCCTCCGGTCCTACTGCCACGATAATGTCATGGGTTCCTTCGGAAAGCTCCCGGAGTAAGGAACCCTCCGCGGTACCATCCTCGCTCAGCACAAATTGGTCGAACCGAACCTTGGGCATCGCCTTCCTAATCCCGTCAACCGCCTGGTGATAGGGAATAATGTCGCGGCTCAGGATGATCGCCACCGACGGCGCAGCCGAAACAGCATTCGTGAAGATGACGAGAAATAGAGTGGCCCACAACAGAATGTTGATTTTCGCTGATCGCATCTTTTTACGAGGCACAATGAATGATCGGTCGATTCAATCTTTCTAAAAATACTCCTTTTGCATTTAAATTCAAACCATTATTGAACCCGCCTGGTGCAATTGAGGAAGAACGGTCCGGCGATGTTTTCCCAGGTACTGCCGTCGAAAAGCCGTGTCGAAGGAGCAGGGGGCACCGGGGTGAGGTTTCTTGACCCACTCCCGGAAAAGACCGTTCATTTGATCGGCTCAGCGCACGAATGTCGGAAATTTATGCGTAAACAGGGAATCCCGCCGGGAATAATGCTGGCAACGATGGGGAGGTTGGCGAAACATCATGCAGAGATCTACCCGCAACCCCTCTTTTTTTGGAGTTTTATCGGGGCGATAAAAAGCTACTTACCGAAACACCAGTTTCTGTGGGAACCGTTTCGGCATTGTATGGAAGCGCTGAAAAATACTTCAGGGCCTCTGGAGAAAATAATGCGCCGCTTTCCTGCTATTTTTTCTTTTTTGCGCTGCCTTTTTTAGCTGCGGCTTTCTTAGCAGGGGCTTTTTTGATTGCTGGCTTCTTTGCCTTCGGTTTCGCGGCCGCCTTTTTCTTCTCTTCCGCCTGAGCCTTCTTCAACCCAGCCTCAAGCGCTTTGAGCCGCGCCTTAGCCATAGCAAGCTTTTTGGTGAGGCTCTTTACCGTCATGGTAACGTATTTCTTCCTCAGTTCGAGCTGCTTTACGGTAGCCATTTCGCTCCCTCCCTGCATTGGGTTAATAAATACCATATATGGTAATTTTTTATATTTTTTCCACAATATCTTGTAAATGTCAACAAAAAAGTTGCTTTTCATGCGTGTCGGGGCCTTGGGCAATGAAATGTTGTGAGTATTAGTTGCGCGGAGGTTTGCGGGAAATGCAGGAAGGTTTGCGGGAAATTAAGAAAATTTAATTAACTCTTATTTAAAAAGGCCCTTTTGCCGAGAATCAAAGTCTGGAAAGTTAATGATTTGAAGTCGAGCAACATAGTCCTTCCCTTCTATGTTTTTAGCTAACTCCTTTAAAGCAGTGATTTTAACTTGCTCAGATTTTAATGCCTCAATATAAGGTTCGATAGCCTGGTCGCCCACTATCTGAAAGGGGATGTCTCTTATTTCCCCTCTTTCAATTGCATGAAGTTTTCCCTTCCTAGATTCAGTGTCGAGACGATAGATATTCACAAGTAAAGATTCGGGCTTGTCATCAACTATTGTCTCGGGACTAAAAAGTCTTTTTTCGTTTTCGGTAATTTTGATCCCTTGTTCATTTTCGTCTTGGAGTGTATATCTATTAATCCCTTCTCGAATTTGGTTGCTTATTATAATGACACTATTTTCAATATGTTCTGCGTTGATAGCCACACTGGGGTGAATTTGAATATTATTTCCGTCCTGCTGTACAAGTTGCTCAACACTGTTATTCGTACTTACTTCCACGGGCCTGTTCTCTGATCGAGCCTCATAAACTAATTTGACAAAATCATAAGAAGACTTTGCTAGTTCCCATACACCATGAGCCCCCGCTGGGATGATAAAAGGGAAAACATGTTGAAGAATATCGAAAGTTTGAATTGAAAGGTCGATATTTAAGGAACCAGGGCTAAATTTATAAGCTATAATTTTATAGCTCTTTCTCTCCTTTTTGGTTAAGCGGTCTTTCCCAGTTAACGTTAAGTAGGATCTATCCAAAATGTTCATATATTCTCGGAGAGAACCCAACACTTCATAAAGCGGGATTTCTTCCTTAAGAACCTCTGGTCCTGATATTTCGTAAAATAAAGGCTGGATGTTTGGAGGCGTGTTTTCCATTTGGAAAATAGAATGTATTGACGGGTAGTTGGGATTATATATCAAATTAAAAGAAATATGCCAATCAAATTAAGCTATTTGAGGTGTCTTGCTTTTAAAATAATTTTTGAGAATATAAATTACCTGTAAATCCACCGGCCTCATCTCTTCATCGGCCAACTTTTCAACCTGCTTCAATATTGCCACATACTTCCCGAAGTCAATAGTAACAACAGAAGCGCTCTGCTTCGGCACTTTCTCCGGTTTTGCAGATTTATCATGTCGGCATTTTTTCGGAGCCTCTGTTTCGGGCTTTGGTTTGCGAGACCTTTTAGCCATGCAGGAGGCGCAAAGCCGCGATCCATGAGAAATCACCTGTTTTTGGCCGCATTCTTCACATAATTTCTCTGTGCTCAAAGAAACGTGTTCTGCTACCGTCTGTTGTTCCATATTACGCCTCCCTTGTTCGCAGTCTTCACACATTAAAAAGGGCTTGGGTAGAAAAGGGGGGGTCCTGCGGTTTTGCCTTTGCCTTTTAACGCAAACCTCAATCCGCAGCCGACAGCTTCCCCTCCTGCAATAAAAATAATCGGGGCCGACAAGCAACTCATTGATTTGAGTCAACTTTACAGCATCATTTATAAGGTTCTTATGATCTATGTCGGAACTCTTGCAACCCATCTGCTACGCGCCGAAAAAAAGTCTTTTTTGCTTCCGCTTCCTCTTCTCCGGTAACTTCGGTATGGGTAAGCTTTGTCACCTTATCCCCCGCGCTGAACTTCACTTTCTTCCCCCCATGCGTAACAATCACGGCTGTTACCGCGAGCCTAACTTTGCGATCGACGACAGCCCCCAGGACGTACTTTTTATCGATTCCGTAAGCCTTACAGGCCTTATCAATTAATTCCTGGTCTTCTTTTTTTCTTGTGTCGCCAGTCATTCTTTCACCTTCCTTTCTCTCTTAGACAATGGGGGGATCTCATTGCCATACAGTTATAGCAGACCTGATATTTCGGCTTGGGACCTCCTTTCTTATCCAGAATCCCCATTTGTTCCCATGCCCAGAGATCAGCTTCCCCTTCTTTAAGTTGCTTTTTCACCGAATCATTAGCATAGCCGGTTAACTCCAAATGGCCCAAACATATGTGCGCTAACTCATGAAAAAAAGTGAAAAATTCTCGGTAAATACAAGCGAGCTGTTCTTTATCAATAAGGATACGGTAAATTTGCGCACCTTTTCTTTTCTGGGCCAGCCCAAAATGGCCCCTTTCGAGGCGGCAAAAGAGAACTTCCTCAATCTTTAGATGGTGCTGCTTTGCTATGGTGGTCAAAAAAGGATTTACTGCCATTTTCCTTTAAATTCCCAAGGCCGGAGTGATCCTGCGGTGGGTTGGAGGAGGCTGTGCGCACAGGAAACACCCCGGCCTGAGAATGCCACACATGGAGGAGACTGCGGCATGGACTTCATACTAGTTTTTAAGGTACTATTGATTTATAACCCCCACGATAATCAACCAGCGCTCCGCCGTACTCGTGGCGGATCTTATACCCGAGTTTATCACCCTTAAAAACATGCTCATCAGTAGGACCGTTCTCAAGAAGGAATTCAGGGTCTTCTTTCCCAAACAGGTAAGACATTTCTACAATAGGCACGTCTTCCTTATCCCGGATCACTCCCCAATTGTTGGCATCGGTTAAAAACGGAGGCGAGACGATCCGTTCGTTATGATCTCCAAAGAGCCGGTAGCAGGCATTGGGGGCCTTGCTGGTGAGGTCGTTGCTCGTGTAATAACAATCCTGCTGGTTCTTTTTAACGCCCAGGTCCCACAAGTCGAGGGGTACAACCAAATGCCAATTGAACGTGGCTAAATCCAGGCCGATCTTCTCTAGAGAAGGGCCTGGTTCGGTCATGTTGGCAAGGGCGGTGATGGCGGTCACCAGGGGGGTAAAGTCCAGGGCGTCGGTTCCCAGGTTTCCATGTTCGAGATTAAACCAGCTTGTCCCGTCCGAACAGCTGGCGTTGTTGATGTAAAATTCCCAGACATACCGTGCATGGGTCTTCCGCGCGGCTCGGGCCATTCGTTTCACATTAGCATTTATTAAGTCTATCGCGTCATTTATAACCGCCCTTCGGGTGATAAAGATCGCGCTGCCCTTTTGGCTAAGCCTATATTGAACCTCGGCATCCTCGTAACGCTGCAAGCTTTGGTAGTCACCGGTTTCCGGGTCAACGTCGGGAAGGTCCTCATAATATCCGAGTGTTATCGATGAAATTTTTCTAAAGTTCGTAACCGGTTTCTTTTCTGATATGAGAATTTCTTCGCGGTAGGGAAAGTCTTTATATATCTTGGCAAGGCTCACATTCAAAGCGTTCTGAAGCGCAAAGGCAAAAGAGCTTGAAGAAAAGCTCATGCAGGCGCGCAGCCCTTCAGATACCTTCTTTGGGTAAAACATCCCGTTAATGTCAGAATCGCCGGTTAAATGCGTATAGGCTTGACGAAGATCCTTAAAGGCAGGCACTCCGCCCGTGTCGTATTCAGGGATAAAGAGCTTGGTCAATCCAAGCTGGCATTTTTCCAACTCATTCTTCCCTACTTCTATATCGTTATAAAAGAGGGTTCTTTCGATGTCTTTCATCAGCTTTTCTTTGTTCATGGCCTCAAACCTCCATTAAAAGGATTGGGGGTATTTAGGAACCCCGTTTAATTCTGTTCAAAACCTGTTTAAAAACGTTTAAGAATTTCCGACCCGATAAAGTGTCCTTGTTTTTTAATGTTGCCCCTTAGAAGGCCGGAGAATTCGTCAACAATCTAAACAAAAAGGGGCCGCATGAACTTCATGCAACCCCCTCTTGGCTGCCCCTCAATGTTTTTTCCCGGCAGGGCGGTGAGGGTTACGCCTTTTCGGGAGCTACCCTAGCCGGGGAATTGACTTCTATAATTACTTTATGGTAATTAAAAAATATAGATGTTGATCTTCCGAGATCACCGTTTTAAGCCCTTGCCTCTGCCGCTACAGAGACAGGGGCTTTCAGTCCCTGGTTCTCCTTCTCCGCCTCTTGGCGTTTATAAAAAATAACCAACTCCGGGTACGCCTTTTCGATGTTGCTCTTGATACAGTCGGCATAATTCGCAACGATTCCACCCAACTCCTTTCCATAAAAGTCGAGAGTCTGATTTCCTTCTCTCCTCGCGAAATAACCGAGTTGATTTATTACGTTGCCCAGGGCGCTTAATTCTTCCAACCAACTAATAAGATCATCAGGATATTGTGCCACAAATGGTTTTTTCTTATCCACCTCTTACCTCCTTTCTCGTTTCTTGTTCAACTGCTCTTGATAATTCTTGTATAATTTCGATCGCCTCTCGTTTCGTTGTTATCACCTCCTTTTCGGTACGGACAGGATTTTTAATACAGCGTTGAAAAAGGCTTCAAAGGCAGATTGAAGGACCTTTAATCTCTGGTTAACGCCTTCGGGAATGTCGGCCCCGGAGGCTTCTCCCCGGTGTATAATAAGAAAAATTCCATTTCGGCTCATCCCGGTGATCTCCGCCAGCACGTGGAATTTCACCCCTTGTCTTCCTAGGTTGCGAATGGCCCTGTCCCGGTCCTTCCGAAAGGGGTTGTCTTTTTGAATGGCCTTTCTTGTCTTCTCGTTAAGAGCCTCCCAAACCTCACGGGCTTCCGGGGAAAACTTCTTTGTTCCCTCTTCCTTCATATCAATACTCCCCAAAGAGCTTATCGTTTACCTCTCTCAACAGCTTTCTGCTCACCGGCACTTTCATCGTCTCGTGGATCACGAGCGCGCCCTTTAAGAGCTTTGCCATCCGGCGAAGAGCGCCTGGTCCCTGAGACAACTTAAATAGAAAATCCAGGCAATCTCCATCTATCCGTGGGTATATGGAGCGCGCAATAATTTCTACATCCGCCTTGCATACTCCTTTGACATGTCGGCGGATACCGATTCGTGAAAAAATCTGGTCCCAAAGGTAAGAGTCGCTTTTCCCCCTCATTTGGATATAGAGTCGAGGCTGTCCCAGATAGACAATTCCTATCTCTGTAGCATCATGAATGGTCCGGATCGCCTCAAACGCCTCCCAGGTAAGAAAATGAGCTTCGTCAAAAATAAGAAGGCGGCGGCTGTCTTGGAGGCGGTCAATAATTGCGTGAAGCAGTTTGCTCTTGCTTTTGCTGGCTGGCAGGACTCCTATTTTTCTGGCAAATTCATAAAGGATGGCTCCACAGTGTCTCGTGGTGATATCACAGACAATATAAACAGCGGTTCTATCTTGCCGCACAAACTCTTGGGCCGTGAACGTCTTCGATACGCCCGAGCGACCAATAACAACCCCCATGTCCCCGCGTTTTTCACAAAAGCGAAAAACCTCGAAAATCTCTTTAGTGGTGGGCGTCTCGCAAAATTTCGGCTCCTGGTAAGGAAAATCAGCGCTCTCGTATTTTTTTAAAAGCGCTTCGACATCCTTTTCTATATCCGTGATGCTCCCCGCGTAGACTTTATTGAGGTACTGAGATACCGCCGTTGTCGACCGGTTTAACATCATCGCCACTTTGCGTTGAGTAAGGCCCTTGGTTTGCATTAAGAATCTCAGGCGGTTTAAAAGCCCCTCATTGAAACCGTGGTTTGTTGAGTTAATGGCGGTTAAATCATTCGCTAGGGCTGCTTTAGCTTCCATCGTCTCCCTCTTTTAAGGTCATCCTCATCAAATGGCCGGTCAAGGTCATCAACCAAACGTAGGTTATAAGATCCTCTTCCCTCCTCCTCATCTCTTCCAGCCCGAGTCAAAATACCCATGATATCTAGGCCACCAACGGCGGCCTTTTTCCCCTCCTGCGGCTCAAGTTCCTGATTCTGTAACCCCTCCAGAACCTCTTTCGCCAGCTTTTCTCGTGTGTGTATGCTTTGAACCTTGGGAGAGGGTTCGCGGATTTCGCGGGACCTGAGTTTGACCTTTTCGGGTTCAATATCAAGCTCTAAAGGGTTCTCTATAAGCTCTTCGCTCTCGATGATCGCTTTTTGATACTTTTTAATTTTCTTCCTGATTCGCGCACATGTAAGGCGCGCTTCTAATGTCTTTGGACCTCGGTAATGGTCCGGTTCTTCCAATTCGGCAAACCCAAAGAGTTTCCCCTTATAAATAATAGCGGCTCGGGTCAAGTCCTTTGGATCTCGTCTCACTTCCACGCTTTCTCCGGCCAATTTCCAAAGGTCTTCACTGCGATAAAACATGCCGCTTACATTGACGCCTGAATTCCTAACCTTAACAACACGCGCATCCATTAATAGATAGGCCAAATATCTCTCGCTGGGAATTGGGAAGGTATGGCTTTCATAAAAGCTGTTGGGGGGTTCGCCCGTGGTTGAATGAGGGCGGGCGTTTCGGTCATTTATTATCCTGTCGATCTCCTGCAAGAGTTCGTTAAAAGAAAGAAGCTTCCCCGATTTGATTTCCTGTTCGAGTTTCTTTGGCCGTGTCTTCACTGAATGACCGCGATAACCGGAAAGGTGTCTCAATCTGTCGGTAAAAATCCCAAAGTTAGGCTCAATAATCTTTTCGCGAGCGTTATAGGGGGCCGCAAAAAAGAGTTCGCAACCCATGTCTCGCACTATACCGGGGATGCCGGTTTCCTCGATGTCGCTAAAGAGATTTATTATTTTCCCTTGCTTGAGTCTCTTCCCGGCAACTAGAAGGCTTTTGTAAGGCTTGCCTCGGTCTATATAAATGACTTTGGGGACCCCGTGTTCCCTGACAGCATAGACAAAGGATTGAGCGATTGACCAGGAGTTGTGAACCGGAGTCAAAACCCAACCAACAAACTTTCGGGATCGAGCATCCATAAGGACGGTAAGCCAAGGGAAAATTATTCTGCCATTAAAGAAACAACAGACGTCTATCTGCTTTGCATCACCAATCCAGACCTCGTTTACTGCGCACTTCATCCAGTCTCTTCTTACGTGCGGCGAATAAAGGCGATCCCAAACCTCTTTATTCCTTATTAAAAGTTGCTGTGACTCTGACCATCGATTCTGAATGTGATTTGCAACTGTTCGATATGAGATAGGCTTATCCGGAAAGGTTGTGCGAAGCTTTTCCCAGGTCTCTTTTATGGTGGGGCCGAAAGGTTTTAAATAGGTGTTTTCAATGTACTTCGCCGTTTCAGGGTCAATAACGCCATCCCGGCTCCCGTTATTCCAATCCGGAACCAGAGCATAGCGACCATTTTCGAGATAGGCTTTTAACCAGCGTTCAAGGGTTGAAACGCTTATTCCGTGCCGCTTTGCAACGTCTTCTTTAAACGCCTGTTTTCGCCCCCGGGGTATGTCCTGAGAGGCGTTAATAAATTCTTTGACGATCGTTTCTCTTTTTTCTAATTCCTCCCTTTCCCATAATTTGAGGTCAAAAACCTCTCTCTTTGCCGGCTCTGTTTTTCTCTCCGGTAATAAACTGATTAACGTCAACTATTATTTCCCTTTGACGACAATTATTTTTCCCGTTAGTTTTTGTTCTTATTCTGTGTGGCCTGTTCCATT
>JAFGRE010000142.1 GCA_016935335.1 Deltaproteobacteria bacterium | reverse complement strand
ATTTCGTTCTCTCAGGTCTGTACCTCCGTGACTACTTCACCTTCTATCACCTCCTTATCCTGTTTTATCTGTGTACCTAGAAGCGGCGCTCACAACAAAGCCCCACATCAACGTATGAGAATCTCTTACTTCATAATTTTTTTATTGATTTTTTCTTAAAACCCACTACAGTAACTATGGTGGTGGAAATGATATGTACCTTCTCCACGTTCACGAACTGCGAGAGCAGAAAGGTGTTTTCCCTGCGACCTCGTTTTCTTGTTCCCGTTTTCATATATGCTAAACCGGGCTTCACGTACGCGTCAGCTCCGCGGGGTGTGAAAGCCTTACTATACCACAGCAAGGAGGTGATAACCACTCTATTTTCCACTGTGTCCATGGCAAAAGAAGCCTCATTTAGCCTTATCAATCAAAACCTTATTAACCCCAGCAAGGAGGAAGGATATGATGAAAACGCAGGCACTGGCAAGACGATATCTCGTCGGACTTTCACTCATTCTCATCCCCATATTTCTCTTTTGTGGGTGCAAGCAGAAAGTGAGCTGGATCCACGTAGCGCAAAAGTCAGTAGAGTTGAATGCTGTCGGAGAAACTTTTCCGCTCACCTACGCTCCTCTTGACAAAGAGAACAAGCCCGTACCCGGCGCCGTTCTGACCTGGACCAGTTCCCACCCAGATGTTGTTACCGTTGACAACAATGGCGTTCTGTCAGCGGTCGGCTCCGGAGATTCCACCGTAACGGTAACCTCCGTCGAGGGGGAGAAAGCCGTCGTTCAGGTAAAAGTATCCATTCTGGGCTCCATCGTTATTACTCCCGCCGAGTTAGAACTCGCTGTCGGTCAAAAACAGGAGCTGGAAGCAACGGTGCTGAATGAAAAAGGCGAACCCTTTGAAGACCAACACGTCGGCTGGGCTACCTCGGACGACTCAATTATTTTCATCGACGACCTGGGCGGGATCACCGCCGTTGCTCCCGGAGAAGCCACCATCACCGCAACGCTTCCTGGCAAGGCCACTGGCCACGGATACGGGACTGCCAAGGTTACTGTCAAGGCCCCTGAAGAAAGCGCCCAATAAGGCTACAACCCTTCACGCATCGTTAAAAAAGCCCCTTCACAATAAGGAAGGGGCTTTTTTTATTACGTTACTGTGCTACCAATTTCTCCGTAATCCTTACTTCGCCTTTCTGGAGAGAAACCGCACGTCACCGTATTCCGCCCCCATCCACCGCGGGTTTTTATGCCCTTTAAAATCGAGGATGGTGCGATGACTGTTTACATGGTCAACAATGTCAATCAGCTCTTCCATACAGCCGACGCCGTCCTGGCTGATGTTGTAATCCCGCACCCACGACCTCCACAGCCGGCCGCCCTGGTCATACAGGTCAGTCTGGGTTTGTACGCATCCCTCAGGATCGTTGGTGACAACCCGTTTACTGTAACAGTAAGCCGGGTCCTTACTGACTGATTCCACCATATAGACCCAGCGCCGCTGCCAGGAACCGTAGTTAAGGTAGGTCTGGTCGCCGGATTCGTCGATGTTGTAGTCGGCATAGCCTGCAGACGCCCGGTCATCCGGCCAGTCGTAGTCAATCCAGGTGGGCAGGAGCATCTCGCGGGCCGGCAGCAGGTTGTAGTCATTAGGAAATTCAGTGGCCGACAGCTTCTGCCAGAACACATTGTAGTCATCCCACACCAGGTCGGATCCAAAGAGCGGGTCCTGGGTATCGCGTCCCGACATCCGCCGGATCCTTCTCATGGAAGCGATATAGAGCAAAAACTCATCCGGCTTGTCGGCCGGGATAAAGCGCTTGCGCACATAAGCAGTTCCGGAGATGTCACGGGGATAGATAAAGGTTCCCGAAACAATGTAATGGATCTCTTCCGGATTGGGCTGCAATCCTTCCGGCCGCCAGTCGGTGCAGTTCAGGTACCGGCTCACGTTGAGGTGCTGCCGCATCTCCCTTTCGGGCTTGTTGTCCCGCCCGTAGAGCCGCAGCCGCATGGGCCGCATGGCAAAAGTGTCGCCCAAGTATGGATTGTCAGCCCACTGAATAAGCTCGTTCCCGTTCTTGGGATTGACAAAGGGGTGGCCCCCCACGTACCCCTCTAGAGTGATGCCGTCAGCGGCGAGCTTTATCGTCTTCGCCGACTGTATGGTTTTTTCGATCCAGCCCGGTCCGAGGTGCCACTGTTCGGTTTCCACGATTTTCATCGGCGCCAGCGGAGCGTACGAGCTCGGGTCAAACCGGTTATACAGGCTCTCCGGCAGGAGTTCCTTTAACCCCGGATAGTCCTTGTAGTTGCTCGAATCAATCACCATCCCCGCCTTGACATCCGGGGCCACCTTACCCACCTTGTCCTTCACCTTGAATCCCAGCATTTTGGCGAAGTCCTCAGCCAACTTCGGGTCTTTGGTGGTCCAGGCATCACTCGGCGCTGCAAGAAAGAGCAGCAATCCCGCCATAACCGCCACTGCCATAAATGGTAAGGCTTTCTTTACCATTGATTGTCTCATTGTATGTCCTCCTTCCATTCTTAGGTAAAGGTGGCGGAGCCTTCCGCCACCCTTTGTCATCCTCTCATTATCAGACGTTAAAACTGATACTGAATCCTTACCCAGACCTGATCACGATCCTCGAAAATTCCGAAGGACTTCCAGTTGTCGCTGATCGTGGGAGTCCCCGGACCGGCAATGGTCTGAGTATGGTTGTTGTGACGCTTTATCCACAAATACCCGATCTGCGGACGCCAGTGATCGCCAACCTTAAAGTCCACCTTGGATTTCATCCACATTGCCTGGCAGTGATGGTCATACACCGTAAGAATTGAGGGAACCACCCGCTCGTTAAAGTATTCGGTCCTCAGCAACAGGGATGAATAGAACTGGTTCTTGGGATATGTCCAGGTGTAAAGCGGCACCGGACGAGGAGCGTCAAGCCCTCCCCGGTACTTAAGCGTGTGCTGGTGAAAAAATTGACCGCTCACAAACACATTCTTCCCCGGGTTGATCCATTTCCACTTCATCGACCAGTCAAAGCCGATCATGTAGCGGATCTGGTCATACTTGCGAAGCACCAGCGCATCAAACGGCAAGGGTGTATTGCCGGTATTGAAGAATTTCTCAAATTCGTACAGAGCTTCGATTCGCAAAACCGGGTTGGCAACCTGATTGCACAGCGCTCCAACTCCGTAAAGCTCCCGGTTCACCGTGAAACCCAGCACTCTCATCCGTTTGAATTCCCGGTCCATTCTTAGAGCCGCCGGCACACCAAGGTTAAGAGGCGGTCCCGCCCAGCCAGCCGGATGGGGAATGATAAATCCGCCAAAATCAAGAACACAGTCCTGCTGAAATCCCTGCCAGTAATTAAGGGTTATGAAGGTATTCCAGTAATTTAACTTTATTCTTGCCCCGTATTCCGAGTTCTTCAGAGCCGTGGCACGCTCCTTCTTATAAAACTGCACCGGAAGAGGAACAAAGTTCTGGGGAACTCCCCACACGCCCCACTGCTTCTGCGACCCCATCGGCCACAACCCCGGCTGAAAAAGGCCTCCGGCCCGGTGAACCTCTGCGAAAGTAGGCAGAAGCTCGCCCGTTTCCTTCACATCTCCCGGGTTCCAGTAAAGTTCAACCGATGTATCGAGGATAGGACCGAAGCTTCCCGTATAGAATTCCGTCTTCAACATCCATTTGGGAATCCGCGCTTCCTCATACCCTTCGGTGTCGTAAAATAAAAACTCCCGCCGCGCATCAAGGGGGTTGATGACGTCCATAAGCCGCAAACCGTCAGCTTCTCCCCAGCCGATCTGCTGCTTGCCTGCTCGCACCATAAACTTGTCGCCGTAATAGCTTACGTAAAACTCCCTCAGAATCTGGTCAAAACTATCGTCAATCTGGAGATTCTTTCTGGATGACTCGAAGTACCGTTCGAAGTGGCCGTGGTCACCGCGAATGGCGTAAATCCAGTCCCCCCACAGTCGATAGATTCCCCGTACGTCCCAGCTCCGGCCCAATTCCAGGTGCGTATCCAAATACGCCATCATGTAAGCCGACTGCAGGCCGGTCTGGTTGGTCTTATACTCGCTGCTGCTGTTCGTGTTGAACCCAAACTCCTGGCGAATAAACCCCTCAACCGCTACTTGCTTGCCGCATACATCGTAATACGCGGCCATCGCAGGATAGGCAGTCGCCAGAAACATGCCTACCACTGCTGCGCACAAAATAAACATCCTTAATTTTTTCATTCTACCTCCTCCTTAAGCCCTGTTATTTGGCACTGTTCTATGTACTTGCTACTTCCTTTCCCTCTCCTGTCTTCACACCTCCTTTCTGGGTTTGTTACTTGTTTGGTTTATAGATGAACTTTGGTTTTAAACGATATATCACCGCTGGATGCAGAATCAACGCCGCCAGCATATTAAAGGTAAGCAGGACCCCCAGAAGCAGTCCCATCTGGGCCTGAAACTTGAGGCTCGACATACCGTACCACGCCATACACGGCAAAATCATCGGCAAAGCGGTGTAGACCACCCCTTTTGAAGCCGTTCGTGCCGTTATCATCAAGGACTGCGTCCAGTTTCCCTCGTTGATTTTCATTTCTTCCTTCATGCGGCTAAAGATGTAAAGGCCGAAATTGACGCCGACGCCCACGCCCACCGCCGACACCGGGAGCGTGTTGATGGTCATGCCGATCTGGGCGAATGACATGTAAACAAAGGTAAGGAGCGTCGCCAGCAACAGGGGAACGATCAGGATAAATCCGGCAAGCAGCGATCGGTACGCAAGCGCGCACATGGTGAAAACCGCCGTCAGAACGTAGGCATTCACCTTGGTATGGGTCATGGCAATCTCTTCGTTTACGGCAGTCTCCATCCCGATCACTCCGCCGGCAAGCAGATACTCCCCGAGACCGTCCAGGACCTTGGGGTTGGTGTCGAAGAAGTTCGTCATGCTCGCCCGGATCCGGTCGATAGTCTCTTCGGTGTGATCCTTGAAGAACATGAGGGTATTGGTATTGTAAAACCGCGGATCCGCGTACCGGTCCAGATCGCCCGGAACGCTCTTCGACTGAAACAGGAACAGCATGCTGGTGCACAATGCCTCTTCATCGGGAACGAATTCCCAGATGGGATTCCCATCGTGCATCTCCTTGTTGAGCTTTCTCACCACGTTATACAGGCACGAATCCCCGCCGTACACGTCGGCCATATGAGCCCTCATATAGCGATCAAGTCTTTCAAAGGTTTTCAATACCTTCGGGTCCTTGGAGGCAAATTCCTCAATCCCCCGGAAGAAAACCATGTAATTATCAGCGCCGGCCTTTTTGAAGGTCCGGTTGATTTCCGCATAATCTCCATTGTAGACCGAATCCGGCCACAGGATGGGAGAACCAGCGGTCGGATCACCCACCGGCACCCGCGTCGTTTGAATAACGCTAAAAACGTAAAGGATCGTAAAGGTGGCAATAACACCCCAGTTACCCTTCTTGCCGATCGCCAGTCTCGTCAACCACAGGTTGATCCCGTCCACCAGGTGGTGTTTCCCCGTGACCTCGTGCTCTTCGTGAACGGACTTCATAAATTTACCCTTGGGACTGGGAAAAACACAACAGAGAAGGGGTGTAAAAATCCCGGTAAGCACAAAAATCGCCAGCATCCAGATGGTCAGAGAGATCGCAAGCTGCTGCATGAGCAGGATTTTCGCCAAATAACAAACCGAAAACCCCGCCATATCAGTCAACACCGCCGAAAACCCCGGGATAAATAAAGCCCCCATCGCCCGGGAGGCGGCATCCACCCGATTCCCCTGCAAAACATCCAACTCCTCATAGTATCGCTGGGCCATCTGCACCGACTGCCCCAAGGCGCGCGCTCCCACCAAAAAAGGAAGCACGAACAGAAGCGGACTCAGGTTAACTCCCACAAATCCCAATATACCCAACCCCCAAACCGACGAAACCAGCGCCGTCAGGATCGGGATTACCATTCCCTGCCAAATGCGAAAAAAAAGGAGCAGAAGGGCCATCATGATGCCGATACTGACTGCGAAGATAACCATCATTTCCGGCCAATAGCTGTAAATCCATCCCAGCAAGACCGGTTTCCCGATCATGTGGAGGCTGGTAGTTTCGTCTTCGTACTTCTCTTTGAGTCCCATGAAAAAATTGAACAGATTTTTATAGTCAATCCCTTCCTTAAATTCTCCGATGATCAGGGCGGCGGTCCCATCCTCGCTTACCAAAACCCCGTTATAGAGAGGATTCGTGTAGAGATTCTCTTTCATGAACTTGAATTCTTTCTCAGTATCCGGGATCTTGGGCCACATGATGCCGTCCATTTCAACCCGTCCCCCGGAATAGCCCCGCATATATTTCATTTTCCGCTCGGAAATCGAGGCGGTCAGCAGGGAATAGGCGTCATCATGAAAGACGATCGCATCCGTAATGCCTTTCACCTTTTGTAAAAACGCGTTGTTAAAAATATCCCCCTTGGTGGCTTTCACCTCGATAAGCGTAGTACTAGCACCGCCAAACTGGGAGCCAAACTCTTTGTGGAGCTTGACAAAAGGATGCCCAAAGGGAAACATATCCTCCAAAACAACATTAACCGACATAATGGACACGCCATACAAAAAAAGGCCTGTCAGTACGACGCCGATAATAAACAGTAACGGCCATCGAAATCGAACGGCAGCTTTTGCCCAAACAGGTGCTTCTGGAGTCATCGCTCTATCTCTTTCCTCTAAAATATTGGTTTTTAATACTGGACAGCCTGCCAGCCCTTGCCATCATTGACGCTTTTAAAAATGGCCCCTTTTTCTCCCACCATCCAGCTACCCTTCAACGGCGAAAAACCTACACCATATAACCAGATATAATCCATCGGGGTATCCGTAAGGCTCGGCCGCCACGTCGCCCCTCCATCATCTGTATACAAGACCGCTCCCTGACCACACAGCACGCCCCTCTGCTCATTACGGAACTCAATTTCGTAAAAAGGAATGACCTTTCCAATGCCGGTGTCCACTTGTTCCCAGGTGACTCCGCCATCACGAGTATGGAGCACTATCGCGTCAATCCCGGTTATCCAGACATTCTGGGTATCCACCGCGTGGCAGGAGAAAAATACGTTCTCGACCCCACTGGCCTGGGGGGTCCAGGTTTTTCCGCCGTCCACCGTTGCGGATATGGTTCCAAACTCACCCACTGCCCAACCGTTTAGCGCATCCGCAAAGGCGACATCATACAGAACTGCATCGACTCCGGCTGACTGCATTGACCACGTCGCCCCCCCGTCTTCAGTGTACAGAACCGTACCCCATTCACCCACAACCCATCCCTTCTTGGCATCCATAAAACAAACCGAGGTCAAAAAGACATCCTCAGCGGTATCCTGTTGGGTCCAGGTCTTGCCTCCATCGGCGGTGTGGAGAATCGTGGGGCCGTAACCAACCGCCCACCCCTGGTTTTCATCAACAAAATCCACTGATGTCAGAACTTTTTCCGTCCCGCTGTCTTGAAGCGCCCAGTTCTCCCCCCCATTGACGGTATGGAGGATACTTCCCCAATAGCCTACCGCCCATCCATGGGTTTCGCTGACGAAATCAATGCTGAAAAGGTTGTCTTTTAAGGGGGTTAGCTTGTCTGGTTCAGCCCCGAGAGGAGCCATAAGCGGGAAAAATACGACGAGGAACAAAAAAACAGATAAAATGGTTTTCTGCTTCATCTATACACTCCTTCCTTCTAATTTTTCTTTCTATACCCTCTTTACCTACCCATTGTCAATTACTTTTTGTGTTTCCCTCTGGTGTGTTGCTTATGATTTCTCTTCTGGTCAACGATTAATAAAATAGATATAAAAAATGTACCTCCTTCTTCCCCCCTCCTCTCCATTCACCTTCCCGTCCGGGAAAAGGGCAGCATTCGCAGAATACGCTCAACAGAGCACTGGCTTTTTATCGGGAAAATGTTACTCCCTCAATGCCGGAGGTCGGAATCGAACCGACATGGGCGCAAGGCCCGGGGGATTTTGAGTCCCCTGCGTCTACCAGTTTCACCACTCCGGCCTTTCTGCTTCGTTATATCAATTTTTCCTTATAAAATCCTCTTCCAAGTTTGTCAATTAATAAATTTTTGCCCAAGCCGTTCCGTTCTATTCCAAATTCCTATCCAGGCTTCGATATTGGATTGCCTCGGCGATGTGCGGTGCTTGAATCGCCTCCTCTCCCCCCAAGTCGGCTATGGTTCGTGATACTTTGAGAATCCGGGTGTACGCCCGTGCGCTCAATCCCAAGGTATTGATCGCTCTTTCCAAAAGACGCTGACAATCTTCCCCGATCCCACAATACTTCTTGATATGCCGGTGCTGCATCTGGGCATTGCAGTGAATTTGGCTGGTGCGGAAGCGTTCTTTCTGAATACCCCGCGCCTCCACAACGCGCTGCCGGATCGTAAGAGACGACTCTCCTGAAGACTCGTGAGACAACTCCTTATATTTCACTGCCGGAACTTCAACGTGGATATCAATCCGATCAAGGAGGGGCCCGGAAATTCGCGACTTGTATCGCTGAATCTGCGGGACAGTACACGTACACTGTCGACGGTGGTCTCCCCAGAATCCGCACGGGCACGGATTCATTGCCGCAACCAGCATAAACCGCGCAGGAAAGGTTAGTGACGTGGAAGCCCGAGCAATTGTCACAGCGCCGTCCTCTACCGGCTGACGCAGGACCTCGATAACATTTTTCCGAAATTCGGGAAGTTCATCGAGAAACAAAACTCCATTGTGAGCCAGGCTGACCTCTCCTGGTTTGGGTATGGATCCTCCTCCGATTAATCCGGCGTCAGAAATGGTATGGTGAGGAGAACGAACCGGTCGGTTCACGATAAGGTGCTTGTTGCTGTCCAACAGGCCGAGCACACTATGGATCCTGGTTGATTCCAGGGCTTCCTCAAGCGTCAGCGGAGGCAGGATGGTCCGCAATCGGCGTGCCAGCATTGTTTTTCCCGAACCCGGCGGACCAATCATGATGATGTTATGTCCGCCTGCGGCAGCTATCTCCAACGCCCGTTTAACATGTTCCTGGCCTTTAACGTCGGAAAAATCATCCGGGTATTCTTCCTGATGGCAAAACAGGGATTCAAGGTCAATCCGCGTGGGGGCAAACAATGCCGTTCCGTTCAAAAAATCAACCACTTCTCCAAGGTCCTTCACGGCGATAACCTTTACCCCTTGCACTACCGCAGCCTCGTGAGCATTCTCGACAGGAACGATTATTCCGCGTGTTTCCTTCTGGCTCCGGGCGCCTAACGCCATCGGCAACGCTCCCTTCACGGGCTTAACCCGTCCGTCCAGAGAAAGTTCGCCAATTATGAAATATTCTCGTAAGGTTTGCGGTCGGATAGTCCCCGCCGCCGACAATATTCCGACCGCAATGGGTAGATCAAAGGTCGAACCTTCTTTTTTGATGTCGGCGGGAGCCAAATTCACGGTGATTTTCCGCGGCGGATATTCATACCCGGAGTTTTTGATGGCGGCCTTCACCCGGTCCTTGCTTTCTTTAACCGCCCCCTCGGGCAGTCCCACCGTTGAAAACATCGGCAGGCCAAGGGCGATATCCACTTCCACTTCAACCTGATAGGCATCAATTCCAAGAACAGCTGCACTCAGCACGCGGGAAAGCATATCTCCTCCAAGCCCCTTCTAAGGAATCACTATAATTTTCTACCGCTTATCACATATTTCAATTTTCGCAAAAACATTTTTTGCCTGGTCTGTTGCTGACATGCGGGGAATTGAACGGCTCTGCGGAAAAATAAGGGGGGTGAAAACATTTTTTTCTTTACATAAATGCAATAATTTTTTTTAATAGGTAAGTTATAGAAAAGAAACCAAGCAAACCGAAAGGCTTTCGGCTGGTATGACAAAGGCTAAGCTCCAATACTTCAAGAAACTCCTTCAACAACAGCTGGATGATTTGTTGTTTGAAGTAGACGGCACGGTTAAAGACATGAGCGGGAAAGAAGACCTTTTCCCTGATCCCGTCGATCGGGCCTCGCTTGAGTCAGACAGAAATTTTGTACTTCGAATCAGGGATCGGGAGCGAAAACTGATTGTCAAGATCAAAGAGGCTCTGCAGAGAATAGAGGACGGCAGCTTCGGTATTTGCGAAAGCTGCGGAGAAGAAATATCTGAAAAGCGTTTGGAAGTTCGACCGGTAACAACATTCTGTATTAATTGCAAAGAAAAACAGGAAAATGAAGAGAAGGCTTTGAGCACCTGACAATCTTAATTGTCTCGCATTGCCCGTTTTTTCATTTTTATTCACCCATTCGTTGCGCTTATCATCCATCGAGGCACGCATTACCAAGACCATATCCACTCCTTTCAGCCTACTGCTTTTGGAATTACAATGCAGTGTTCCGACGTATCCTTCACGGCAGTATGCACAGCCTGATTCTGGCCTGGCAAGGGAGCGGGCCCCGGCTCCCGCAGGCATTCATCGCGACACCTCGCTTCAATGCAGGTGGCGAAAATGATATCCGCGCTTCGGGCAAAAAAATTCCCTTGTGATGACGGGGCGGAATCGGGGGGTACCATCACCTCAGGGCACAAGGGGAAGGGAGTTCAGCAAGGTGATTAGAAGAATCTTTCCCTCAACAACAGAAATACCCGCCGCCAAGCAGGACGAACTGGTCCAAAATCTCTCGCTTTTGCATGAAATCAGCCAAGCGATGATATCCACGATCAATCTTGCCGACTTGCTTGAAATAATCATGACGGCAGTCACCATGGGGGGTGCATTAGGATTCAACCGCGCCATCCTCTTTTTATTGAACCCCAAAAAGGATCGGCTTCAGGGGATGATCGGAGTAGGCCCTGACAATCCAGAAGAGGCGAGCCGGATTTGGAATGAGTTTTCCCGGCAAAAAATGACCCTTTTGGAATGGGTGCTCACGGCAGAGCGGGAGCGCTTTCAAACAAAATCGACTTTCGATGAAGTCTGCAAAAATGTTTCTGTTCCGCTCGATGCCGGAGGAGGGATCTTAGCCCTCACCTTTCTCGAAAAAACACACTTCAATATCAGCGATGAAAAAGCCGATCCCTTTGTTGTTGAGCATATATTTTCTAGGGTAGGAGGAAGCCCTTATGCTACCGTTCCTATCATTTCCAAGGGGCAAGCCATCGGAGTGATAATGGTGGACAATATATATAACCAAAAGCCCGTTAGTGACGATGATATGAAGCTCCTTACCATTTTCGCCAGCGAAGCGGGAATGGCGATAGAAAATTCCCGTCTGTATGAAAATCTGGAAAGGGCTCATCAGGAACTCAAAGAAGTTCAGGGAAAATTAATCCACAATGAAAAACTTGTGGCCCTGGGCGAAATGGCCGCCACAATTGCCCACGAAATAAAGACTCCCCTTGTGTCCATCGGAGGGTTTGCTCGGCGGTTGCATCATTCCCTCCATGCCGGTGTAGAAAAGAAGTATGCAGAAATAATAACTAAGGAAGTCAGCCGACTGGAAGAGATCCTGGACGGAATTCTGACGTTCTGCCGAGAACCGGACTTTCATTTTGGTCTCCATGATGTAAACCGGATTCTCGAAGAATGTCTCGATGTTTTTGTTGAAGAAATGAAGGGGACGACTGTCTTCATAAAGGAATTAGACCCATTAGTCCCTGGCGTGCGATGTGATCGGAGTCAGATAAAACAGGCTTTTATCAATTTGATCACCAATGCTTTACAGGCAATGGAAGGCGGAGGAGAGTTGAGGGTTAAATCATCTTACCTGCCCGTGGATAACTACGTTGTGGTTGAAATCAGAGACTCGGGCAATGGAATCGATCCCGAAATACTGGGCAATATCTTTAACCCGTTCTTCTCGACCAAGGACAGCGGGGTAGGGCTAGGTCTGGCCATAACCCATAAAATTATCACCCATCACCAAGGGACTATTTTAGTCAAAAACAACCCTGGACAGGGAACAACCTTTCTGGTCCAATTCACCGGTGCACTCCCTCTCGATACTCCTGAATAAGAAAAGAGACCGTACGTCGGGTCGGTGGTAAAGGACACCACCGCTGTCAACTCCGTTATCCGTCACTCCCCGAAGGAATATGCTCCTCCAATGCTCTTTTGACCTTCTCTTTTAACTCAGTCAAGTCTGATGACTTGACCACATAGTAATTGGCTGAAATGGACTTGCGTTCGCCCCTAAAAGAACTATACGCGGAACAGAGAATAACCGGAAGATCATAGAACTCCCTTCGTATCTCCTGCATGAGATCCAGACCATTATAACCCGGAAGCTTAATGTCCATGATAATCAACTGCGGCTTTTCCCTCTGGATTCGATCGATAAGTCTATGCCCATCCTTGGCGGTGACGACCTCATAACCTTCGTCCTGTAATTCCTCAGAATAAAAGAGGCGGATATTGTCTTCATCGTCCACAATGAGAATTTTTGTCATGGCCCCGATCCTTCCTCGGGAAATTTAGTTGGAGCCCCACCGTTCAATAAGATACGGCTTCGTCTCTTCAAAAATCATGCATTGATTCTCAATATACTCTTCAGCCTGGCGTGTGTCCATATTCCTGGTCGCATTTACGTACGAAAGTGTCTTGCCGTAATAGAGGGGAATGAGCGCTTTGAGCAGGCGTTGCCTTTCTCCAACACCACGAACCCAGCTTACCCCGAAATCAAAGAGCGTTTGAGCCCATAGCGTTGTGGGATATTCGAAGGCGTGCCGATTCAGATCTTTTACTTCATAAAGCTTTGCGTACACAGTAGGGCTGAGGGCTTCCTTCCAGATTTTATCGTATTGTTCAAACCGGCCGCAGAACCTTTCATGCAACCGTTCCTCATTTACTTCAACCGGCGGAGGGACATCCTGTTCACCCAATCCAAATCCATAGATGGCGGTAGGTTTACTCCATTTTACCTTAACCCAGAAATCAGAGAACGCTTCCATCATATTAAAAAGAATACCGCTAACATGAATGAACATCGGCCCTAAATCAGCACTCGGATCCTTGGGCCTATGAACCTTAGGACTGCCCATAAACGACTGACAAATAGGGAATCCCAGGTTCATGGCTATCGTGGTCATCCAAATATCAATGCCGAACTGCCCAACATCCTCTGTCCAGAGTGCTTGCTGTAAATACCGTTTAGCCATTTCACCGGAAAAGCCAAAATCCCCTCCAATTGGTTGTCGTACCCTTCGTCCATATAAACAGCGGGTAAGCGGGTAGGCTATATTGTTGGTGATGGTTCCGTCATATTTATGACGAATATAGATCGGGGCGACAAATCCATAGTCGTTAAACAGCGGATATCCCAGGTTGAAAATCCAGTTAGGCCTTATACTGCGAAGGTCGGCATCGACAACGACAACCGCCTTTGCCTCCAAAGAAACCGCCTTGATCAAGAGATTGCGAACATTGTTGCCCTTACCCTTGACTCCCGGTGGGGTAGAAAGGTATATCTTGGGAATGTCGGTATTAGTATTGAGAAACACCTCCTTGGTTCCGTCAAGGGAATCATTGTCACAGTTGATAATTACCGAGCGCTTGTTTTTGAAAAATTCTTTAAGCCCTCTTCCCGCCTGTTGCGTCGGGTAAGCAATAGACGCAGCTTCATTATAAGAGGGAATCCCGACAATAATGTCAGCCCTGGTCACTCTTTCGGGGTTAACCTCGATTATTTCGGCTTGGGTACTCTCCATTTCTAAAAGAGGGGTGCCTTTTTTACATTGGCAATTGGAAAACTAGTATCTTAGAATGTGACTTATCCTTTATAATTGCATCTCTCCGCGGTGAAGGTCAAGGAACTGTTTCTGTGCGCGCCCGAAACCCTAACCATTGTTGAGTACGCTATGGACGATAGACGCCCGCAATTTGCCGAAGTAGTGCTCACGGTTCCCGTAAAACCGCTGCATTACCGAATTCCACCCTCCTTGGAAAAGAGTATCAAAATAGGAACCAGGGTGGCCGTGCCTTTGGGGAGCAGAAAGGTGACCGCCTTTGTGGTCGCGTTACCCACATCGTCTGATGTTAAAGACATTAAATCCATTGCAGAAGTCCTCGACCCCCTCCCTCTATTCAGTGATGTGGATCTTGCTTTTTTTAGATGGGTAGCCTCCTATTACTGGTGTTCCCTGAGTGAAGTGATTAAGAGCGCTCTTCCTTCGGGAATCAATCCTAAGACCGACCAACATATTTCCATAACTGCCGCTGGTCGAGATGCCCTGGAAACCGACTCGCTTTCCCCGAAGGAAAAAGAACTTCTTCTTTGTCTGCTGGGAAAAAAGGCGGTACCTGGTCGGAGTCTGGTGAAAAATTTTCAGAGTAGGCAAATCGGCTCCTTGATTTCGCTGTTGCAGCGTAAAGAATATATTGCGACGGAGCAGAAGCAAAGCGTGCAAGCCGTGAAATCTCGGAAAGAAGGTTTGTATAGTGTTAATGAAAAAACCATTTCACAGGTATCGCTTTCAGACTGGAGAAGGCTGCGGAAGAAAGCGCCCCGTCAATTTATCCTCCTGAAGTGGTTACACCATGAGAAAAAAGCAACCCAACGCCAAATATTCTCTCACTGGGGTGAAGTCCGTCCCACACTTGCCGCCCTTGAAAAAAAGAAGCTGATAATTCGTAGCATTCGGGAAATTTTCCGAGAACCGCTGGTGGAAAAAGAAGACGCGCCGCACTTGCCCCCAACGTTGACACCGGAACAAAATTGCGCTCTCGATAAAATACTGCCCGCCATAGAGAAAGGACACTATGCCCCCTTTTTGCTCCACGGGATAACGGGGAGCGGTAAGACCGAAGTCTATCTCCGCGCCGTGGAAGCCGTCCTAAAAACCGGACGAAACGCGATTGTCTTGGTTCCGGAAATAGCCTTAACACCTCAACTTGTAGCACGATTTCATGAACGATTCGGCACCAACATCGCCCAAATTCACAGCGGACTCTCCAAGGGAGAACGCTATGATGAATGGAAAAAGATCCGCGCCGGGAAAATCAGGATAGTTATCGGAGCCCGTTCCGCGATCTTTGCTCCGTTGCCTTCGCCAGGGATTGTTATCGTAGATGAAGAACACGATAGCGCCTATAAACAAGAAACAAAACCTTGTTATAACGCTCGCGACCTCGCCTTGGTGAAGGGGAAAATGAACCGCGCTGTCGTTATCCTCGGCTCAGCCACCCCTATGCTGGAAACCTATCAGAACTCCCAGACCGGAAAGTTTTCGTATCTCCACTTATCCCAACGAGTCGATAACCGCTCCCTTCCGCAGGTAACAGTCGTCGATATGCGCGCTGAAAAACCGAACACCATAATATCTGAGCCGCTGAAAAACGCTTTGGTCGATAGATGGCAACGAGGCGAGCAGTCGCTGCTGTTTCTCAACCGTCGGGGGTTTGCTCCCTTTGTTCTCTGCCGGAAGTGCGGCTATGCATTCCGTTGCCCAAACTGCGATATCGCCCTCGTCTATCATCAAGGAAAGAAAATCCTGCGTTGCCATTGCTGCAATTTCTCCGTTTCGGCTCCAAACCTTTGTCCCCGGTGCAACCAACACGCAATTGAAGTCTTTGGGTTCGGCACGGAACGGCTCGAAACGGAGATTCGCCAACTCCTTCCCGCCGTGAAGGTGGAGAGAGTTGACAAAGACACGGTTACCAAGAAAGGCTCTCTTCAGCAAATCATGAGACGGTTTCGAAGGGGGGAAATCGAGCTTCTCCTCGGAACTCAGATGTTGGCTATGGGACACGATCTTCCGCGAGTCACGCTGGTGGGCATCGTTGCCGCGGATCTCTCGCTCAACTTCCCGGATTTCAGAGCTGGTGAAAGAACATTTCAATTGCTGACACAGGTCGCCGGGCGTTCAGGACGGGGGGAGATACCGGGAACCGTCTTTGTCCAGACCTTCAATCCCGATCACCCCAGTATCAAGATAGCAATTACACAAGACTTCTCAGCCTTTTACAAGGACGAGATCTTGCACCGGCAAGAACTGTCCTTTCCTCCCTTTTCCCGTTTGGTCAACTTTCTCATAACCGGGAACAGCCGGTCTGAAACCCGAAAGTATGCAATGATGCTGGGTACTTTAACCACGGACCGGTGGCAAAGCGACGCCGTTCTGCGAAAAAATGTTGAGGTCCTCGGCCCCGCTCAGGCGCCATGGGAGAAATTAAAGGGTCGGTATCGCTGGCAAATGCTCCTGAAGGGTCGTGATCACAAGGTGCTTCAGCAATTTGTTGCCACCCTGACTACTACCGTTAAACCCAGCATCCATATTCCCGGCGTTGCGTTGCGGATTGATATAGACCCGCTTTCCATGCTGTAACAAACGGCCGGGATGGGCCTCGGCCGTCCCGATCCCTCGGCGATAAGGAACGAAAAACTTTTTTTCTTGACAAAAATCCAATAATTGAATATTGATAGAGACAAATGTAGACCCGCCAAAAAATCTCTAAACATTGCTTTCCTTCATAAAAAAGGAAGCCTCCCTTTTCTTGATAATTCAAGCAAATGTGTGATGTGGGTTTAGGAGTTACTTTTCTGAGGGGTTGAACCATAAGAACGTAAATACGTGTGAATTTGTTACTAATTCATCTCCTTTCCTTATATTATTTTCACGCTCACTAAAAATTCAAATCTGGTTGATAGCCGGTGATAAACGTCCATCCTTGTTTGTTTCGTGAAATTCCAGGATATTCATATTGAAATGAATAATGCCGATTCTCCCAAGCAACCCGTGCCCTTTACTTCACGAGAAGGGAGAGTGCCTATTGTAAACTTTAAGAACCCGTATATGCTATGAACTTAAAAGAACTTAAATCAAAAAAAATCAGCGAGCTGACTGCCATGGCCAAAGAACTCGGATTGGAAGGGATAAGCGGAATGCGCAAGCAGGAGCTTATCTTTTCCTTGCTTCAGGCGGAAATCGAACAAAACGGATCCATTTACGGCGAAGGGGTGATCGAACCTCTTCCGGAAGGATATGGCTTCCTGCGAGCTCCAGACTACAACTATCTTCCGGGACCGGATGATATTTATGTTTCTCCGTCCCAGATCCGCCGCTTTAATCTGCGCGTCGGAGATACTGTTGCCGGACAAATTCGCCCGCCAAAAGACTCGGAGCGGTACTTTGCGCTCCTGAAGGTTGAATCTATAAACTACGAGGATACGGAACGTGCCCGAGACAAAATTCTTTTTGACAACCTAACCCCTCTTTATCCACAAAATCGAATTGTGCTGGAAACCACCGCCAAGGAATATTCAACGCGAATCATGGATCTCCTCACCCCTATCGGAAAGGGGCAGAGAGGCTTAATAGTCTCGCCCCCGCGAGCAGGAAAAACGGTGATTCTGCAGAACATCGCCCACAGTATAGCGGTAAATCATAAAGAAATCATTCTCATTGTTTTGCTGATCGATGAACGGCCGGAAGAAGTCACCGATATGCAACGTTCGGTAAAGGGAGAGGTAATCAGCTCCACATTTGATGAGCCTGCCACGCGCCATATCCAGGTAGCTGAAATCGTCATTGAAAAAGCAAAACGGTTGGTGGAAAACAAGAAAGATGTCGTTATCTTATTAGATAGCATTACCCGTTTAGCCCGGGCGTATAATACGGTCGTCCCCCCGAGCGGCAAGATCCTGTCAGGAGGGGTTGACTCAAACGCTCTGCATCGCCCCAAACGCTTCTTTGGCGCCGCAAGGAATACCGAAGACGGCGGTAGCCTCACTATTCTGGCTACAGCCCTGATCGACACCGGCAGCAGGATGGACGAAGTAATCTTTGAAGAATTCAAGGGAACAGGTAATATGGAGATATACCTGGATAGGAAACTGAGCGACCGAAGAATCTTTCCCGCGATTGATTTGAACCGATCCGGGACGAGAAAAGAGGAGCTTCTTTTAGACAAGACGGATCTCAACCGGATTTGGATTCTTCGAAAGGTGCTGCAACCACTGAGTCCGATCGATGCGATGGAGTTTCTGTTGGAAAAAATGAGCGAAACCAAATCCAACGCAGAATTCCTCGGCTCGATGAATCAATAGAAAGTAGGAATTAACAGGCTGTTACCCATCTCTATTTTAGTAGCAATAGAGTGGTGGCAATGAATATCCTATAGTACCCCTGGAGGTAAAAGATGAAAAAAGAAATTCACCCAGACTATTTTGACACCACCATAACCTGTGCGTGTGGGAATGTAATTCAAACCCGATCCACTGTAAAAGATATAACCGTGGAGATATGTTCTTCCTGTCACAGTTTTTTTACCGGTCAGCAGAAGTTTATCGATTCTGCCGGGCGGGTGGAAAAGTTTCAACAGAAATACGGGAAAAAAGCAGTCCCACCCTCGGCCAAGAGCAAGAAGAAGTCTGCAGAAGTAAAGGAAGCCGCCCAAGACCAGTAGGCTTTGACTATTTCAATTCCCGTACCTTCTCTGCACGGCAAAGGCCCGCAAGCCCCAAAGGGCTTCTTTGATTTATAATAAGGTTTGCCGTAAGTCAACAATTCAAAATTGAAAACAGATATGTTTCAAAAACTGGAATCGGTGGAAAGCCGGTACAACGATCTATCGGATCGTTTGAGTGATCCCCGCGTCTTGGAAGATAAGGCACAGTATCGAAAGCTTTCACAAGAATACTCTGAGCTAACGGCCTTGGTTGAAACCTATCGGCAACACAAGACGATTATACAAGCCATCGAAAACAACAAAAAGCTCTTAGATGATGAAGACGAGGAGATTCAGGAACTGGCCAAGGAGGAAATTCACATTCTCAAGGAAAAGCAGGGGAACCTCGAAACAACCTTGAGATCGCTGCTTCTGCCCAAAGACCCTTTTGATAAAAAAAACGTCATCCTCGAAATTCGAGCCGGTACCGGAGGGGAAGAGGCAGCGCTTTTCGTTGCTGATCTGTTTCGCATGTATGCTCGTTATGCAGAAACAAGGGGTTGGCGCGTTGAAACAATGAGTCAGAACGCTACCGGATTGGGCGGATTTAAAGAAATAATAGCCCTCATCGAAGGCGGCAAGGTTTACAGCCATCTCAAGTATGAAAGCGGCGTCCATCGCGTCCAGCGGGTCCCCACGACTGAATCGCAAGGCCGAATCCATACCTCGGCGGTGACCGTGGCGGTGCTTCCTGAGGCCGAAGAAGTTGATATCAAAATAGATCCGTCTGATCTCAGGGTCGATGTCTTCCGCTCATCGGGGCCAGGAGGACAAAGCGTTAACACCACCGATTCCGCAGTAAGGGTCACCCATCTTCCCACCGGTGTAGTCGTAACCTGCCAAGACGAAAAGTCTCAGCATAAAAACAAGGCGAAGGCTCTCAAGGTATTGCGCGCCCGGCTTTTGGACCTGGCAAGTACCGAACAAAGAAACGAGATCTCCCAGGCCCGCAAAAATCAGGTCGGCTCCGGCGATCGCAGTGAAAGAATCCGAACCTATAACTTCCCCCAGGGACGCTTGACTGATCATCGAATCGGCCTCACTCTTTATAGGCTAGAGTCGATCCTTGAAGGCAACCTGGATGAGATCATCGATCACCTTCAAGCCCACTTCCAAACCGAAGCATTGAAAGCAAAGAAAAGTGAGCAGTAATCGAGGTGCTGCCAGATTCCTTACAGTCCTCTCACTTCTTAACGAAACCACCCCCTCTTTGTCTCGCTACTGCCCGGATACCCCGAGATTGGACGCGGAAGTTATTTTGGCCCACGTTCTCGAAACCGATAAAACAGGCCTCTACCTCTGGCCGCAGCGGCGCGTAAGTCAACGAGAATACGAACAATTTCAAGCATTGATATGCCGAAGAACTCAGGGAGAACCGGTGGCGTATATTGTCGGGCGAAAGGAATTTTGGTCTCTTCCGTTTAGAGTCACTGAGGCGGTGATGATCCCGCGACCACAAACAGAAACGCTTGCTGAAGCAGCCCTGGAAATTTTTCCTCCTGATGCATCTCCTCGTATCTTAGAAATCGGGACCGGCAGCGGCGCGATTTCCGTAGCCTTGGCTCGAGAATTACCGCGAGCCTCTCTGATAGCGACGGACATATCTTTTGAAGCACTCTCCGTTGCTCGCCAAAATGCCGCCGCCAACGGCGTTACTTCGATACAATTCCTCCACGGAGACCTTTTTGCCCCCTTGGAGGAAGGGCACGACTTTTTTGATCTGATCCTATCCAATCCGCCCTACATACCTTCCGGCGACATCACGGCATTACCTCGCGGAATCCGCGACTACGAACCCCATATTGCCCTTGACGGCGGAAAGGACGGCCTTGACCATTATCGGGCCATTGCCGAGACGGCTCACCGATACTTGAAACCGGGGGGGGGATTGCTGGTTGAAGTTGGCGATACCCAAAGCCATGCTGTGTGCGACATACTATCACACCTACCCGCGTTCTCTGCCCCTGCGACCGTGAAAGACCTGCTGTCGATTGAGCGGGTAGTAAAAGCTTTTCGTATATGATAGAATTCTTCAACTACAATATCCATCTGTTGCGAGTTTGTAATGTTCAGGTGCATTCGCCCCTTACACAGGCATAGGAAAGGAGATTGAGCATGCGAAGTGACAAAATGAAAGCCGGTCTGGAAAAAGCCCCGCACCGCGCCCTGTTTAAAGCCATGGGATACACGGATGCCGAACTGGAGCGCCCGCTTATAGGGATTGCAAATTCCGCCAACGAGATAATTCCCGGACACATTCATCTCGACACTATCTGCCAGGCGGCAAAAGCGGGGGTCATGATGGCGGGGGGAACGCCGATTGAATTTCCAACCATTGGTGTCTGTGACGGCATTGCTATGAATCACGAGGGTATGAAATACTCGCTTGCCAGTCGGGAACTCATCGCTGACTCGATCGAAGTGATGGCTACAGCCCATCCCTTCGATGGCCTGATATTGATCCCCAACTGCGACAAGATTGTTCCTGGGATGTTGATGGCCGCCCTGAGAATCAATATACCCGCCATCGTTATCAGCGGGGGGCCGATGCTGGCCGGGCGGCATAATGGTAAGGACGTTGACCTGATTTCTGTTTTTGAAGGGGTCGGCACGGTAAAAGCCGGCCTTCTTTCCGAGCAAGAGCTTCGCCAACTCGAAGACAATGCCTGTCCCGGTTGCGGATCATGCGCCGGCATGTTCACTGCTAACTCGATGAATTGCCTAACTGAGGCCTTGGGTCTGGCACTCCCGGGAAACGGCACTATTCCTGCTGTTTACGCCGCCCGGATCAGGCTTGCAAAAATTGCCGGTATGAAGGTGATGGAACTCTTGAACAAGGGGATTCATCCCCGGGACATCGCCACTGTCGGCGCCTTCCGAAACGCCCTGGCGGTGGACATGGCCCTCGGCTGCTCCACAAATACTGTTCTCCATGTTCCCGCTGTTGCCCATGAAGCCGAAATCAACTTGAGCCTGGATATGATCAACGACGTCAGCAGGAAAACTCCAAACCTCTGCCACTTGAGTCCTGCCGGGCCTCACCATGTCCAAGATCTGAACGAAGCCGGCGGCATCCCGGCGGTCATGGCGGAGCTGAGTAAAAACAACCTGATCGATTTGGCCTGCATCACCGCGACCGGGAAAACGGTTCGCAAAAACATCGTCGGCGCTGAAATTAAAGACGCCGCCGTTATCCGAAGACTGGAAAATCCTTATCACCCGGAAGGAGGAATCGCCATATTACGGGGCAATCTCGCTCCGGATGGGGCGGTGATAAAACAATCGGCAGTAGCCCCGGAAATGATGAGAAGTGAAGGAAGGGCGAGAGTTTTTAATTCTGAGGAAGAGGCGGTTGAAGCCATTTTGGGAAGAAAAATTAGACCAGGAGATGTGGTGGTGATTCGGTACGAGGGCCCGAAGGGAGGCCCGGGCATGAGAGAGATGCTCACACCAACGTCGGCCATAGCCGGAATGGGACTGGACAAGGATGTTGCCCTTATCACTGACGGTCGATTTAGCGGAGGAACACGGGGTGCGGCCATCGGTCATATCTCTCCAGAAGCGGCCGAGGGGGGACCAATAGCCTTGGTGGAAGAAGGCGACACCATCGAGATCAATATTCTGGAAAAGAAGATCACCCTGAGGGTCGATGATGAAACGCTTGCCAGGCGCATGGATTCCTGGCGTCCGCCGCCGCCTAGAATCGCAAAGGGGTATGCGTATCGTTACGCTCAAATGGTCACCTCTGCCAGCACCGGAGCGATCTTCAAGGAGACGTAACCTTCCCGCAGTAAAAAATTTTTGTCAATGGAAGCTCTAAAATCTATTCTGGACAATTTTTTTCGAAAGCCGAAACTTAAGTCGGTTGTAGATAGTCGTCGCGTCCTTGCCGTGTGGGACTCTGCGGTGGGAACGCTGGTAGCCCGACACGCCCAGCCAAAAAAATTGCAGGATCACACCCTCTGGGTGGAGGTTGATAATTCTACGTGGATGCAACAAATGCACTTCATGGAAGAGAAAATCAAAACCAAGCTCAATCTAATAATGGGGGCGAATACCGTAGAAAAAATTCGATTCAAACTAGGGCTATTATACCGTCATCCCAGCCACGATGCGCCGCAACCGTCAGTGCCCGGGTGGTGCGCCTTGGATTTGAATGAGGATGTCCGTAAAAATATCGAGCAGGAGATCCT
>JAFGRE010000141.1 GCA_016935335.1 Deltaproteobacteria bacterium | reverse complement strand
ATTTCGTTCTCTCAGGTCTGTACCTCCGTGACTACTTCACCTTCTATCACCTCCTTATCCTGTTTTATCTGTGTACCTAGAAGCGGCTCCTCAAAAAACCCGTAGACTCATTCTGGGGATCTCTCCCACTTTATTATTACCAACCACCACCGCTTTTTTCTTCGCAGAAGGGGCATCGCTCAGGCTTCATGCCATCTTCACGTGAAAAAAAGCATATTTATATATATCACAGCAACAACGTGATAACTAGAGGATTTTCGTACTTTTTGCAGAGACTGGGGCAAGAGCTTTCCAGGGAAGGCAAAATCGGGGAGTTCGTCCATGGCAGAGGCCTTGGCGCCATGGGCATTCCGCACTAGTGAGAGAGAGGGAAAAAGGCTGCAGAAACGAGGCGGCTCGTCTTAGCCTCTCTTTTTCTCCTGATATCCCCCATAGTGCTCAACAAAACGAGCAGCCTCCTTTTTGCTTTCATTATCCATAGAGATGAATTCAATTCCTACGCCTCCATCTTTAGCATGTTTTACCTCGCCGGTTGCCTCAATATATTTATCAGAACCGGGGAGTTGGAATGTCAGGCTAATCTTGGCTCCGACGTGAGCTCCTTCCATGGCCCGAAGAAAGCAGCCCCCTGATGAAATATCTTCGGTCATCCAGGTGCGCTCGCCATTTACCTCTTCAACGATAAACCCGAAGTTAATCCTTTGACTGTTCCTCTGTTCCTTCGCAAGGTGCTTTGCCTTTTTTTTCATGGTTAATCGCCTCACCCTCGCCCAGGCTGTCCCAAGTCCCTTCGTATAGAACGGTAACGATATCGATCGACTTCTTAGCAGAATACCCAAAACCGCCGCCCGAATCAACACTATTATTTCCGGCACTTTGATCTCGACTCTATGGCGGTATTGCGTGAAGGCCGGTTCCTCGACCCGTTGTCCGTAAGCAAGAGAACGCCTGTTCTGCCTAAATCCTTCCCATAATCAAAAGGACTATGGCACCAGAGATCGATCCCCGCGCATAATCATACGCGCAGGAAGGTCATAAAAAGGATAGTGCGCGAAAAAGTATTCGCTGCCATGGCGACCTTCCCGACCGCCTTTCTTTTTTCCGATCCGTCTGGAAATCGATCCCGCTGTGGTCCTTAACTCCTGCAGAAACAATGCCTATTTTCGCAAATATTTGGGCAGAAATTCGGAAGCCCTTCTCCTCATGCGGCTGCCCGCGCTTACCTCCTTCAAGTCCTCGGGTAAGTCGAGGGCCTTGCTATAAACATGATCTATCACCTTTTCGGTGGCAAAAAACTCTTTTGTCTCAACACATTCCTTCAACTTTAGGGTGGTTCGATTCCAGGTCTCCATGATTCGCTCGTCACCCGAATCAATAATATCAATTGCCCCTGCGGGACAAACATAAGCACACGCAGTGCAGCCAATACAAGCGCTCGAAACTCCATACCAGGGGGTATTGATATTGGACTTGGTTCCCCGGCTGGCATAATTGATGGCACCCACTCCTAAAACCTCATTGCAGACACGGACACACCGCCCACAAAGCACACACCGGTCCCCTTTCGCTTCAATATCAAAGTCTGCAAAACGCGAACGCTCCACGCCGAACTTACGTGCCAGTTCCTGAATCGCTTCTGAACCGGGAGCTTCGGCGAGGTACATCTCCAGAAGCACTTTTCGGATACGGACCACCTCCGGGGCTTCGGTTTGGATTTCCAGGCCATCGGTCACCACCAGGGTGCATGAAGTCGTAATCCCCGGACGCGCTCCGCCGGTAACCTCGACCATACAAAGCCGGCATGCACCGTACGGAGAAAGAGCTTCATGGTAGCATAAATAAGGGATCTCAATTCCTTCCCGCTTTAATACCTGAAGAGCGTATTCCCCCTCGTTCGCCTCGTATTTTTTATTATTGATTGTAACCGTAATCATTATATTTTCTCCTTCGTGATTCCCGTCACAGATGTTAAATTTCCTCTTCTTCTTCAGGTTTCACATCGCATCTAAGGCATCGCGTTGCTTCTCTCAGCGCCTGCTCTCTTGAAAGGGACTGAACCACTTCCTTGAAATTGCCCGTGTAGTCGGTAAGGCTCGAACATTGCGCAACATTTCTCTTCCCTCCTTGCGGTTCAATGGAAACGTCCATAGAGTAAGTGACGTCCCTTTTCAATCCATCAAATCTATCGACTCCCATTAACTGAGCATCAATGATCTTCGCAAAATTCTTGCCGTATCCCATCGCATCCGAGACAGTCCACGGCCCGGTCACCACATCTCCTCCGGCGTAACACAAGGGAACCGATGTTTGCAGTGTATACTTGTCCACCTGAACAGTGCCATTTCGCGAAAGAGTAACCCCCATTTGCTCAAGCACGCTGGTATCCGCCTTACCTCCGATTGCCGTAATCACCGCATTGCACTGTATTGTATATATTTCTTCAGTAGGTACCGGTCTCCTTCTGCCGGAAGAATCGAACTCTCCCAGTTTCATTCTCGTCACCTCGATTCCCGCTACCTTACCTTTTGCCCCGACGATCGCACGAGGAGCGCCAAGGAAGATGAAGGACACACCCTCTAGTTCCGCCTCGTGAATCTCCTCCTCAAGCGCCGGCATATCCTTCCTCTCTCTTCGATACAGAATGGTCACCATCGCCCCCAAACGAGTAGCAACCCGCGCACAGTCTATGGCTACATTACCTCCTCCGATTACCACTACTTCCTTGCCCACCTGAAAAGCCTTTCCCATGTTAACGTCCCTAAGAAATTTCATCCCCGCATACACTCCATCGAGGTCTTCGCCGGGAACGCCCAAGGGGATATCTTGATGAGTTCCGGTAGCCACAAATACCGCAGCAAATCCATCTGCCCTCATATCTTCCAAGGTTATGTCATCACCGACTCGCTTATTGAATTCGAAATGCACGCCAAGGTCCTTAATAACGTTAATCTCTTTCTGCAGAATGTCCTTGGGTAGCCTGAACTCAGGAATACCGTACTGTAACATACCACCTGCCTTAGGATAGGCTTCGAAAACCGTAACCTCGTGTCCCAAGCGCCTGAGATAGTAAGCGGCGGTCAGTCCGGCCGGCCCCGCACCTATAATTGCAAGTTTCTTTCCCGTCTCCGGAAAAACAACTGGTGAACGAAGTTCTCTCGTATCGTCCGCCTGATAGACGCAGTCCGTGATAAAACGCCGTATGTCGCGGATTCCCACTGGTCCATCGACCTCCCCGCGCCGGCATTTGCCCTCACAGGGATGATGGCACACCCTCCCGCATACCGCCGGCAAAGGATTATCCTCAAGAATAAGGTGGTAAGCATCGGCAAACCGTTCTTCCTTCAACAGCTGAACAAAGCCCGGAACATTCATGTTGAGCGGACACCGGTTCTCACAGGGAGCAAGAAAGAGGGCGTCACATACCCCCGCTCGACAACGTTTCTGGATGATATGCTCCTCATATTCGTCTTTAAAATACCGTAGTGTCGTTAATACCGGATTGGGCGCTGTTTGCCCCAGCCCGCAGAGCGCGGCAACATTGATGACTTTTGCAAGCTCTTCCAGTTCTTCGAGGTGCCTCATTTCACCTCTGCCCGCACTGATATCTTCCAGGATTCCCAGCATGTGCTCAAGGCCCCTGCGACAGGGGATGCATTTCCCGCATGATTCTTCTTGCGTAAAAGAAAGAAAATATTTGGTGATATCCACCATGCATGTGTCTTCATCCATCACCACCATTCCCCCCGAACCCATAATGGAGCCCACCTGTTTTAAGGTGTCGTAATCCACCCGGCTGTCAAAAAGTGTTGCGGGAATACACCCCCCCGAAGGGCCACCGGTCTGAACCGCCTTGATTTCTTTGCCTTTCAGTCCTCCCCCGCCGATCTCATAGATAATTTCCTTTAACGAAATCCCCATGGGTACTTCCACCAAACCGACATTCTTTACCTTCCCCACCAAAGAGAAAACCTTGGTCCCTTTACACTCCTCGGTTCCGATATCAGCAAACCATTCGGGCCCTTTTGAAATGATGACAGGAAGGTTACACCATGTTTCCACATTGTTGATAACGGTAGGCTTCCCATACAGACCGCTCACTGCGGGAAAGGGTGGACGAGGTCGCGGTCGACCGGGGAATCCCTCAATCGATGCAATCAGCGCGGTTTCTTCTCCGCAGACAAACGCGCCGGCACCGCATACAATATAGATGTCAAAATTAAACTGAGTATTGCAGATGTTGTCTCCTAAGAATCCATAAGCCCGTGCCTGTTCCAGTGCGTTCTCCAGTCTCTTTATGGCTAAGGGATATTCGGTTCGCACATAAATAATCCCTTCACAGGCCCCAATGGCGTAGGCACCGATAATCATCCCCTCAATCAACATATGGGGGTCGCTTTCCATCTCATTCCGGTTCATATAAGCACCGGGATCGCCCTCATCAGCATTACAGATAATGTACTTTTTGTCAGCGGGCGTATTCCGGGCAATTTCCCATTTCACTCCCGTGGGGAAACCCCCGCCGCCCCGGCCTCGCAACCCCGCGGTTTTTACAATAGTGAGAACCCTCTCGGGTGAAGAGTCGACCAGCGCTTTCATAAGAGCCGAATAGCCACCGACGGCAATGTATTCATCAATATTTTCGGGATCGATCAAACCGCTTTCTCTAAGAACAACCTTATGCTGTTTAGTATAAAAGGGAATTTCATCGTAATGGGGGAAGTTCGCATACCCGGTTCCAAATCGTATCCCTTTCGGCTCAAGAAAGTTATCGACCCGCTCTACTTTGCAGAAGACCTTGTCTTCAAGGATATTGCCGCCGGCCGCTCTCTCTATGATCTCCCTCGCATCATCCTCGGTAATTCCATGCAATACCACAAGGGGTGCGCCAGGTCGCGTCACATTAACCAGCGGCTCTTCCCCGCAGAAGCCTAAGCATCCGGTCTTGGCAACCGAAATGTCCGCTCCCTGTTTTTCTACTTCGCCCTTAAGGGCCTGGTATACTCGTTCGGCGCCGGCGGCAATTCCGCAACTCCCCAACCCAACGGCGATTTTCGTGCGTTCCGGGAACAGGCTTTTCATCCCTTTGCCTTTGGCCTTCTCCAGGTCCGAAAAGATTCTGATTTTCATGCTTACTCCTTATAATTATCTAAAATTCCGCGCATCTTATCAGTTGTCGTATATCCGTAAACGTCTTCATTCACTTTTACTACCGGCGCCAAGCTACAGCATCCGATACAACGGACGGTCTCGAGGGTAAATTGTCTATCATCGGTAGTATCCCCTGGCTTAACTCCAATCTGCTGAGAAACTCCTTTTAGCACTCTGGCCCCGCCTCGCACGTGGCAAGCGGTTCCCAAGCACGCGTAAATTGTATGCTTTCCCCGTGGCTTAAGCGAAAATGCCGAATAGAAAGTCGCCATACTAAACAATTGGGCCAAGGGGACGCCAAGTGCTTGCGCCACTTGTTCCAAAATTTGTTGCGGCAAATAGCCATAGTTTTCTTGCACGCTCTCTAATACGGAAATAACCGTTCCGGGTTTACCTTGGTGTTGCTCGATAATTTTTTCTACTTTCTCATCCATTTTTTTCCTCCGGCTAATCTCTAGCCCTTAGATTGCGGCTTTCTTAAGGTGTCCGCGTTCGATACTGTAACGGGTGATGATAATAAATCAAACGCACTGATGGCTTCAGCTGGTTACCTGCAGATTGTCGTAGCGGTAATACTAACAAGAAACACGATCGCTTCTCTATCCTTCTCCGACATTATGAACAATGCGAGGGCCGGATAAGGACTCCGGCCCTGGCACTGTTGCTACTTTCCAGCCAACTGCTCACTTTACCTCACATGTCATTTTGCCGGTTTCGAAGCTTTTGCTGGCGTTTGCATCAACCCCTGCTTCTCCATTCTGTCGGCAACCTCTTTCAGATCCAGCTCTTCCAGCCGTTTTCTGGTGGGAATGCCGTCGTTTGTCCACCCTCTTATTTCGTAGTACTTATCAATAATCTTGTTGTACTTTTCCATATCGATAGGCGGTAACGGGATCGGACCCACGGGATGTTCACCCGGACATTCCTCGTGAGCGCACTTCCAGTTAGGCATATCATCTTCCCGCCTGATTCCTCTCATGGTGATTACTGCCCGTTCAATTTGATAAGCCCTTTCACCA
Source organism: Deltaproteobacteria bacterium (assembly GCA_016935335.1). GTDB lineage: Bacteria > Desulfobacterota > WTBG01 > JAGOGO01 > JAGOGO01 > JAFGRE01. The sequence goes on along the minus strand of JAFGRE010000141.1, from coordinate 1,467 downwards.
ATCTCGAGCAGCTCATCCTGGGTAAACTTCACTCCGCTGGCATAATATATCGCTTTGGTAAGGTAATCCCACATCTTGTCAATATCCTCCGGCTTATCATGCCAGTAACCCAAATGCCCGAAATTAAACTTGCAAATGCCCAGAGAATCAGGAATTTCAAACAGGTTCTCGTAAAACTGAACCAGTTTGGCTTTTCCTTCCGGATGGTAGGAGCGGATATCCCCTGCCTCCTCAATTCCAGTTACATGGATGGCTACGGGTGGATTATTGACCCATTCTGCGGTAGGCAATCCTGAAAGATGATGAGATCCACGCGGAGAGAGGGCAAACTGAAGCATGGACCCGATGGTCGATCGGGTCTCGACGCCGGTTGCACACATCCCTTTCTGGTGATAAACGCATTTCATTGCTTCTTCACCAAGCTCTTTAGCAACCCAGTACGGTCCTTCGGCCAACAGGTCACCACAGCCTTCCCGCCTCGCGATCTTTGGCAACAATTCAACCATACCTTCTCCGTTGCCCCACGTCATGGGGACCCCGTCGGTGAACTTCTCATCAATAATACCCTTTTCGTACCACTCCATCAGGGTCGAGAACATGTTCCCCGCTTCAACGCTATCGAATCCTAAGTCATTACACATAGCGTTGAGCTTCAGAACCGCTTTGCCTCGGGGCTCCAAACATTTGTGCCCTAATGCCACGGTTGTCTCGTATTCCGGACCACCACTGAAACACCCGAACATTTTGTCGTCAACCTTGTATGCCCCATGACAATGAACCGGGCAGGTATAGCAAGCGTCCTGCCGTGTCCACCATTTATCTCCCATCATCTCACAAAGCTCTCCGTCCTGAGCCCAATGGCCACACTCATTCCAGTTCTTAATCGGGGTCATGCCGGTCGAGCCTATGAGTCGCGTACACCCGGGCACCCCGTATTTTGACATAATCTTGTAAGTCAGGCTGTGTATCATTCCAAAATCCGGATCCATAAGGTCCCGCTGGCATTTCAGGGAGAGGTCCAGAAAATTGTTGGGATCATAAATCTTTACCCCTTTGCTCCCCCGTATCACGATACCCTTCAGGTTCTTCGACCCCATTACCCCCCCACCGCCGGTCCTTCCCATGCTGGCCGTCCGGTGGGTTCTAATGGCGGCGTATCGCGAGAGATTCTCGCCGGCAGGGCCGATAAGGAGAACTTCGGACCCGACATACTCCTTATGGAGAATTCGGGTACATTCATCAACGCCTTTACCCCATAAATAATCCGCCGATTTAAATTCAATCTTGTCGTCTTCGATATATATATAGACCGGTTTTTCAGCCTTCCCCTTAATGACAATCGTATCCCAGCCGGCAAATTTCAGTTCCGGCCCCACTGCACCGCCGACATTGGAATCACCCCATCCGCTGTAGGGAAGCGGCGCGATAAATGTCGCCTGAAACCTGCCCGAACTCGGCCAGGTCGTT
>JAFGRE010000140.1 GCA_016935335.1 Deltaproteobacteria bacterium | reverse complement strand
GATGCCAGAAATCTGGTTATAATAATATTGATTTGATAAACCGCGGAGCCGAACACTCCATATACCATGAGGCTTCCTATTCTTCTGAGTCCGGGATGCTGAAGGCTGAAATCAAAAACCAGATGGATCCCCTTTTGCATGAGGAAGGGAATCTGGAGGATTAGTTGGAGAAATCCTCCGACTATGACGCCGGCGGCGAGGGCGAGAATGGGAGGGTTACAATAAGGATAAAGGAGGATGGCGGATAGAATCATGGACAGATTGAGCAAAGCCGGAGACAGCGCTGGCGCGGCAAAATGTTTCAGAGAATTCAATACACCCATACAGAAGGCGACCAGACTGATAAAAAAGACATAGGGGAACATGATGCGGGTTAAAAGTACGGTCAGTTCGATTTTGCCCGGAATGCCCGCCTGTTCCCATCCCCATACCATCACTTTTATAAGCGGGGAAGAGAAGAGGATGCCGGCTATGGTAAGAACGATAAGGGAGATTGTCAGGAGCGTGAATACTGCGTTGGCGAGAGCTTCAGCTTCCCGGCGGCCTTTTTTGATCATCGTATCGGAAAAGACCGGGACGAAGGCTATCGTCAGTGACCCCTCGGCCATGAGCCTTCGAAAGGTATTGGGAATCTGGAAAGCGACAAAAAATGCATCAGCCGACATGCCGGCGCCAAACAGGAATGCGATGACCATTTCTCGCACCAAACCAAGTATACGACTGGCAAGGGTTGAAAGGCCGATTACGCCGAAGGCGCCGAGGATGTCATGTTTTTTGGACACGAAAGTGACTCAATGGTACCAGGATCGTAAGATAAATTTTTATTGACAAATTGAAACAAACAGTGATAAATATACCAACTTTAAGTCATAAGGGTAAACATCAACAAGGAATCTGGACGAGAGATATGGCGACTCATAAATCAGCTATTAAGCGCAATAGACAGAGTAACATCCAAAAAAGCAGAAACAGAAGCACTAAAACATACTTGAAGACGAGAATCAAGGACGTTATTAGCGCCGTTGAGTCCAAAAATGTGGAAGAAGCCGTGAGTTCTCTTGCGCAGGCGATCCCCGTTATTGATAAGGCTGCTTCAAAAGGCGTAATTCATAAGCGTACTGCTGCTCGTAAAGTGTCTCGCCTAACCCGCAAGATTAACGCATTACGTTCCTAGAAGTTTTTCCCCTTCGTCGCGATTTTGATCTAACCGGCACAATGTTCCCGTTGGAATTTCTTCGTTACCGGCAGAGGTCCATTATTAACCTCTCCAAGATGATTTTCGCCGGGAGTTGCTGAGTTTTCAACGTTTGGTCAGTCTCCCACAATCGCTGAAAACAGGTTTTAGCGCTGGGCTCCGAGAATTTTCGTGCTTGCGGATAGAGTTTCTTCCACAGATAGGGTTTCATATTGAGATGCCGCCGAACTTCTTCCGGGTTGTTTCCCTGGTCCAGACAGGAACGGACTTCCATGATCATCCGAAATTGGCGGATAATCATCGTCAAGATTCTGAGCGGGGGTTCGCCGCTACTCATCAGGTGAGCCAGCGAATGAAGGGCTTTTAGATGTTGTCGGTTGCCGATGTGGTCCGTTAATTCAAAAATCGAATCGACCTGTGCCGCCGAGGTCGTTTTTTCAATATCGTCTCTGCCGATCTCTTCCCTGTCTTCACAATACAAGGAAAGTTTTCCCAGTTCGTTAGAGAGGTCCTGAAGCCGGTCGCCAATCAATCCCTGAAGATAGGACGCTGTGGGGGCCCTCATGGTTTTCCCCAGGTCCTTTGCCATATGGATTATCCACTCGACAACCTCGCCGGGATAGGGATGGGGAAGACGCATACTCATACCGTTCTGATTAAACGCGGTGAGCAAATCCCCCTTAAAGGCAAGCTCTTTCCCCGTAAAAATGACGATGGATTTCTTGGCAGGTCTTCGCAAGAAGGTGAGGACTGTTTGCTGTTCAGCGAGAACTCGTTTATCGACATCCGGGAGCAGAATGATTTTCCGTGTTTCCAAGAAGGGGAGTGTCCGAGCATCATCAAGGGCGGTTGAAAGGGCAGTGTTCTTTTCCGGATATAGTGTGAGGCGCACCAATCCATTGTCCTCCTGTTCGGCTCGCTTTTTCACCAGGTGAACCGCTTTGGTAATCAAGTACCGTTCTTCCCCGAAAAAATAATAAAGAGGGAATAAGGGTCCCTCTTTAAACGCAGAAAAAAATTCGCCCGGTCTCATGATGTTCTATCCTAGAATCCTAAAGCCAGGTCTTCATATATTTGTTCGGCCAGTTCCACGGCAATCTTCTGAATGGCGGATTTCTTATTGGCGTCGGTAAGCGCTATGGTTTCTTCCACTGCATACTCTTCATCATGGACTAACCGGGGGCGCCTCCAGATGATTTCACCACTCTCGTTTTTCGTGAGGGTCAATTCGAGCACCACATAGGCTCGGTACTGGCGGGCCCGGTCTTCCCGGGAATAGGCAATGCTGGCCATGGAAAACTCTTTCACGATGCCATAAAGAGTGGCATCCGCACCGTGCGAAGCAACGGTTATCTGTTTGTTTTTGACAAACTCATTGATGAGGGCGTCGCTAAAATATGATTCAATATTGGCCTCATAGGTGTCGTTCTTGAAAAAGGGAATGGATATCGATTTCACGCCCTCCGGGAGCGTATTGTGTTCCGGGACAAACCGATAGCTTCCGCACCCGGGGAAGAGGGCAAAACACAAAAGGATAAAGAAAAGTCTCACCGTGCCGGAATAAAGAAAAGCGTATCTCATTTTATCACCATATTAACGAGTTTTCGAGGTACATAAATCACTTTTACAATTGTCTTCCCTTCGGTCCATTGCCTGACGCGCTCATCTTCTTGGGCGGCTGCCTTGATTTTTTCTTCCGCGGCAGTGGCCGGTATGGTTATGCGGCTCCTGAGCTTGCCGTTGACCTGAACAACAATCTCCATCTCTTCCTCCGCGGCCACGGCAGGATCATAGTGAGGCCACGGTGCCTTGACAATGCTCTCTGTGTATCCCAAGCCGCGCCAGAGTTCTTCAGCGATAAAGGGAACAATCGGGGAAAGCAGGATAACGGTCGTTTCAATTGCCTCTCTCAGGACCGGTCCGCGAAAGGGACTGTCTGCCGGCGAAGGTTCAAGCTGGTATACGCTGTTTACCAGTTCCATAATGGCGCTAATGGCGGTATTAAAGTGGAACCGTTCCTCAATATCCTCGGTCGCCTTTCGGATGGTTTGATGGACCTTGCGCCGCAGGCCTTTGAGGTCTTCCGGAAGGTCATCGTTTTTGCCCTGGAAGGAGCGGGTATCTTTAATGGTTTCTAAATTGGCGTAAACCATGCGCCACACTCTACCCAGAAATCGGAACGATCCGTCTACCCCTTGGTCGCTCCAATCCAAATCCTTTTCCGGGGGAGACGCAAAAAGGCAGAAGAGCCTGATGGTATCCGCGCCGTACCGTTTGATGAGGTCGTCGGGATCAACCACATTTTTCTTGGACTTTGACATTTTCTCTTTTCGTCCGATTTCTACCGGCACATTACAGAGACCACATACCCCACCCTTGTCTTGATCAGGAAGGAGCCATCCATGATTGGGGCATCGCATTGTTTCTTTTCGGACCATTCCCTGGGTAAGCAGATTGGTAAACGGCTCGTCTTGGGTTACCATGCCCAAATCTCTCAGGACTCTTGTGAAAAAACGAGAGTAAAGGAGATGGAGGATCGCGTGTTCTATTCCCCCGATATACTGATCAACCGGCATCCAGTAATCCACCTTTTTCTTGTTTAACGGCCCCTCCCGGTAATCGGGGCAGGTGTACCGGACAAAATACCATGAGGATTCCACAAAGGTGTCCATGGTGTCGGTTTCCCTTCGGGCACTGCCGCCACATTTCGGACAGGCGACTTTCAGGAACGATTCACTATACAAAAGGGGAGAATGGCCGGTTTCGAGCATTGCGAGGTCAAGAGGTAAGACAACCGGAAGATCCGTCTCCGGCACCGGGACGGCACCGCATTTTGCACAGTAAATGATGGGTATTGGTGCTCCCCAGTATCGCTGTCGGGAAATGCCCCAGTCCCGCAGCCGGTAACTCACAGCTTTTCTGCCCTTATTGAGGGAGGCGAGATGCTCGGTAATGCTGGTCATGGCTTTCCGGTTCGGCATCCCGTCGAACTGGTCCGAGTTGACTAAAACGCCGTCTTCCACATACGCAGCTCCCATGGTTTTTGGGTCGAGATTTTCTCCTGGCGGCTGGATGACCACCACCAAGGGAAGATCATATTTTTCTGCAAATTCGAAGTCCCGCTGGTCATGCGTGGGTACCGCCATGACCGCACCGGTTCCGTATTCCATAAGGACAAAATTGGCCACAAAGATCGGCATCTTTCGATTTGTTACCGGGTTTATGCAATACGCTCCGGTAAAAACGCCTTCCTTTTCAGTGTCTTCAGCCGTGCGCTGGATAATATTTTGTCGTTTTATTTTCTCAATAAACCGGGTAACCGCGTCTTCTTGGCTGGTGCCCTGGGCAAGTTCTACGGCAAGGGGATGCTCCGGTGCCAACGACATGAAGGTAGCGCCGTAAAGCGTGTCAGGGCGGGTAGTAAAAACCGTAATCTCCCCCGCTCCGTTTTCCAAGGGGAAGATGATCTCGGTGCCTTCGCTTTTTCCAATCCAGTTCTTTTGCATGGTCAGCACGCGCTCCGGCCATCCGGTGAGCTTTGAGCATCCTTCCAGAAGTTCTTCAGCATAGGCGGTAATCCGAAAGAACCACTGATCCAGTTCCTTTTGCGTTACTTCGTTTCCGCACCGCCAGCATAAGCCTGCTTCCACCTGTTCGTTTGCCAGAACGGTTTTACAGTTTTCGCACCAGTTTACCCAGGAGCGCTTCTTATAGGCGAGATTTTTTTCGAACATCCTCGTAAAGATAAGTTGTTCCCACCGATAGTACGCAACATCGCAGGTAGCTATTTCCCGGTTCCAGTCGTAACTAAATCCCATCCGCTTCAGTTGTGATTTCATATAGGCAATATTATCGTATGTCCACCGAGAAGGATGGGTCTTATGTTCAATCGCGGCATTTTCCGCCGGCATGCCGAAGGCGTCCCACCCGATGGGATGAAGGACGTTGTGGCCTCTCATTATTTTGAACCGGGCCACAACATCGGCAATGGAATAATTTCGAACGTGACCCATATGGATTCGGCCGGTGGGATACGGAAACATCTCCAAAAGGTAGTACTTCGGCTTGTCTCTTAGCTCGGTAACGGTGAAAAGATTCTCTTTTTCCCAATACTGCTGCCACTTGTTTTCGATTTCATGAGGATGGTATTCGCTTATCATGGGCAGTCCTTTCTTATCCCGATAAGAGGCATTGCAACGACCCCTGTCGGAGGAAAACGTGAAAGACCAGAAAAAAGGTCTTTTACGTCACACCCGCAATGCTCTCTGTGAAGGTTATAATCATTAAAGTATATAAAAATATTGTAAAAAAGCTTAAAAAGTCAAGGACTATTTGACCGCACAGTGCGATGAAGGAGTTTGTCATTTTTTGATCCGAAAAGCGGCCAGAGCGTCGCGCTGGGTCAAAATTCCCACCAACTTGGACGGCTCATCGGCATTGACAACGGGAATGAAATCAACATCCTTAAACGAAAACTGCTGTAAGCCGTGTTCCAGGGTCATCTCGGTCGATACAGACACTTTAGGAGGAGTGGCGAGATCTTTGGCAATGATTAAGTGCCTGATACTCTCGTCATAGAGCGAGTCTCTGATTTCCTGGTAGGCGATAAGTCCCACGAAGATCCCTTCCCGATCGACGACCGGGAACTGGTTGTATCGGCTGTGTTCGATAAATTTTAAAATTTGGTCAAACGGGGTGTCTTCCTGAATGGTCTCTATCTGAGTTCGCATAACGTGTTTAACCAAGACGGGGCCATCGTGGATTGAAATCCTCCGGGGAGGGAGACCGAATAATTGCTTGGTACGGCTCATGATGGACTCCCAGAAGGGAAAGCTTTCTTTCTTGTGGATAATGTTGATGAGCTTGACTTCACCGGCCTTGATGAGGGCCCATCGGAGAGAAATCGGTCCCAGGAGTTCGAAGATTACTACCGAAGAAAGAACCGTGGAATTGATGAGGGGACCAAAGACCGGATCCTCCTTGGCGATGATTTGGCACAATCCGATAGCAATCCCTGCTTGGGCAAGCATTCCCCATCCGGCAAAGCGGCAGACTGTTTCCGGGGCTTTGCCGTGGCGAGCACCGACATACATGCCCACGAGCTTTCCAACTGTTCTTCCCCCTAAATACGCGATACCGATGGCCCCTGCCGAAGGGATGAGATCGAGTTCAAGGCTTGCGCCCGCTAATATGAAGAAGATGATATAGAGAGGAAGATCAATGGATTTGACTTGACCGAGGAGACTCGTATATTCGCGGCTCAGGTTGGCAACCGCACACCCCAATGCTAAATTGATGAGCAACGAAGAAAGCCCGAAGAAAGAGCCGCATCCCACACCGATTACTATCATTGCCAAGATCAGAGTAAGCAATTCATTTTTCTTGCGGAGATATCTTTCGCCGACCACAACAAGCAGGCCTAAGAGTAACCCCATCAGCAGCGATCCCCCGATTTCCCCCAGGGACCACATGAGATTCTTGATCAGTGCGGCAGCCGGTGATCCGCCGCCGGTCATTTTCTCCAGTTGGAAGACCACGCGAAAAAGAGCTAAACAGAAGAGATTATTCATCCCCACCAGGATGAGTATATAATGCGTGACCGGACCTTCGGAATCAAACTCTCGCAGCACCAATAAGGTGGCAGCGGGAGCGGTGGCGATACCGATGATGCCCAGGAGGAAGGCAAAGGAGAAGCTTTTCCCCAGACACAGAATGATGCCAGTGATGACAACAACCGTTAACGCAACTTCCGCTAACGAGACGATCAAGATCCGGCCGCCTATTTTCCGAAAGTGAGCGGCGTTGAGTTCACCTCCGATGCTGAAAACAATCAGCCCGAGGGCTAGTTCGGAAATGAGGTAAAGGTGACCAATATCTTCAGGGGTTATGAGACCGAGGCCAAACGGCCCCATAATAATGCCGAGGATTACGTATCCCGTGACTTTCGGCACGTGGAGATAATGAATAAGGTACCCCACTGCAATGGCAAACAACAGTCCAAAACCTACGACAATACTCATATGGGACAGATCAACCATGGGGATGGGTCGCTAACGGTTCAGTGTTGACATTGTTGAAAAGACAAGATTGACATGGAGGGAACAAGGTCATTTTATTGGGGATAAATGGGGCCGGGGCACAGTTAAGGTAGTAGGTCCGGAGTTAATATCCATTCAATGCGCCATTTCCCTTCACTGTTCCTTGCGAGACAGGCTACCCCTCCCTCCTTGAAGGCTATAAGACTCTTGCCCTTTTGTCCGTCAAGCAGATTGGTTGCCACATTGTTCAGAAAGGGTAAGTGCCCTACGATCATCATATCTTCCCGAGATTCCTGAATTTCATCCAGCAACGGCTCAATGGGATCCATCGGACCGAGGCTGCTCTTCTGAAGAGTACCCCGCGCGGCTGCAATTTGGGAATGCAGGATCTCCGCCGTTTGAATTGCTTTCTCTTCGTCACTATGCTGAATAACACCGATGATGGGTTTGATTTGCTTGAGAAATCGTGCCGTTCTCTCTACGTCGTCTGCTCCCTTTTCACTGAGAGGTTTTTTGAGTTGACTGTGCTCCGCCGCCGCATTCCCATGCCTGGCAAGATAGACTCTGATGGATGCCGGATTCTCCGATGGAAATTGTTTTGCTTCATCGCGCACACTTCGGGAGCGCATGGAGATGAGATATTGCTGTTCTTTTAGGATATGAGTATACGGGATGGGTGATATGAGTTGCAGACCGATTTCGTGGCCGTGCCTCCAGACGATTTTCCCATCGATCTCGACAGTCCGATCATCGTGCAACACCAACACTCCTTGAACCCACTTGGCAAAGGTGATCTTTGTGTCGATCAGGAACCTGATGCCCTTTTCAGATACATCTTGAACCTCAAACTCGTAATGCCTGATTCTGAGCCGGGGTCTTTGGGCAAGCGGATATACGACTCTGAAATAGTCTCTTCTCTCCGGTCCGTCATAGTCATCATTTCCCATCCGAGATTCCTTTTTACTCTTCGGATCAAATACCGACCAATTTTTGATGGTTGTCCGATAGCGTAGAGAGCTATTGTATGACAAGTGCGCAAGAGACGTCAAGAGGGAATTAACTTAATTAAATTCGACAATTATGCCTTCGCCATAGATTTGCGCTGACGGAATAAAGGTATGTTGCCGACGAAACCTAAGAAATGAAAATAAGGAGTAGGTAGTGTTGTAATCCCCGTTCACGTTTCTTGCGGCGGAATCGGCCGTAACCAGTGAATGACGGACGCATGAATGGCATCATGAGCGTTCATCCCCGGTCTGTCGCCGTCTGTTGGCAAAGGCAGTGAGTATCAGCGAGTTGTTTACCACGACACCGGATCGGGCGACCAACCGGAAGATACTCATCACGCTCAGGGTTTATTCCATGATGAGGTGACCGATAATCGCACCGAAAATTCCGAAACGAATACAGCTCGTGATAATTCAGAGGCCGGGTGTCACCTGTGACGCTCAGTGGCCGGGGATATAAGTCATTTTCGTTTCTACGGATGCGCCGTTTCGTATCCCTGAAGCCACTGGGTCCCTCGCTTTGCGTTTGCCATCCTGAAATAGGTGCTTCAGACGCGCAGGTAAATTATCTCGTTATCATGCGTCTCCTGCCCGGTCCAAGGTTATGAGAGACCTCCTCTGTTTTATGTGACCGCGCGAACTCGATCCGGCCTTACGATGTGGTGCGGCAAGAGCCGAAAGGCATGGAAAAGGCATATCGCCGGTCTGGAAGTGTCACCTCTTTATTTTTGGTGTAACTTCTTGGGGACGTTCTGCGACTATTATAGGTGGGAAGCGGGTACTCGCAAAAAGACAGCCATCACGAGGACGAAAAAATGTGCTGGTAAAGGCAGCATGGTGCAATGATCCCAAGGGCGACCTAAACAGCCACGGGGTCAAAAGAAGACAAATGGCGGAAAATTGTCAGGAAGAAGACGGGCGCAATCACCATAAATCTATTACCTAAGGAGACATGCCATGAAATTAACCAAACTAATGATAGCGGTAGGAATTTTTGTCATGATGTTTACTCTTGTTTCCGCGGCCATAGCCGGTCACGGCAGACATGGGGAAGGGGGCCCCCCTGGGGAGAGAATGAAAGCAATTTTAGAGGGGCTTGACCTTTCGGAATCCCAGAAGGCCAAAGTTGATGTGATTCTTGAACGGCATCGCGGTGCGCAAAAAGCTTTGCGTGAAAGCCTCGGTCATAAGAGGGAGGCTCTTCACAATATGATTCATGCCGCGGAATTTAATGAGAATGCCGTTCGGAGTGCCTTTCAACAGGTTTCCTCGATTGAGGAGGAATTAATGGTTTCGCGGGCGAAATTTTTTGCCGAACTACGTGCGGTTTTAACTCCTGAACAGATGGGATACGTTAAGGGAAAGCTTGATGCGATGAGAGACTTTCATGACAGGAAAGGCCCGCAGGGGAATCCCAAAAACAAAAGGTTCGCGGAATAACGACCTCGCCATGCCACACAAGGGCAGAAATCGATCAGTTTTGCAGCCCTTGTGTGGCTGGAAGGAATGCAATTGTTGTTTATAAATTTATTCCGAGGTGTTACAAAGGAAAAGATCCCATTTTGCTGAAACTCCTCGCATCAAAATTGAAAGGGCGCCAGCGGCGATGCTCGTTACTTGTGGCAACATAAAAGTTCCGGCAGTTCATCATGCAAGGTGATTCTTTTATCCCCGGTGACAGTGAAATTGTCCGACAGGTGCTTGATGGAGATGTCGATGCTTTTGCGATTTTGCTGGCGAGGCACAAGGAGTTAATTGTGAGCATCGTAATAAAACACACACCCGCACGTTATGTCGAGGAGATTGCTCACGATGTGTTTGTGCGAGCTTATCAGGCACTGCCAACATTTAAGGGGAAAAGTACGTTCAAACAGTGGTTGGTTGGTATCGCGGTGAAAACCTGTTATGATTTTTGGAGAAAAAAATATAGAACCCGCGATTTTCCCATGAGTTCGCTCAGTGAAAAGCAGCAAGAGCGGGTGGAACTGATCGTGGCTGCGGAGTCAGACCGCTTGTGCGCTGAAAATGATTCCCGCAAGGCCGCCGTAGAATTACTGGATTGGGCTTTGGCGAAATTGTCCGCCGAAGACAGAATGGTCTTGGAGATGGTGTATTTGGAAGGTTTATCAGTAAAAGAAGCTGCCGGCCTTCTGGGATGGAGCGTTGCCAAGGTGAAGGTACGCTCGTTCCGGTCGCGGAGGAAGCTCCGCACGCTGCTCACCGGCTTGATCGATGTAGAGAGGAGGGATTTATGAATGAGATAAAGAGAAAGGTGATCCACCTCGAGAATCAGCTCATCAGCGCCTACAGAGAAAAAGAAGCCATGACCCTGGATGGCGAATGGGAAAGCGCCGTAATGAAAGATGTTCGTAGAAGCAGGCTGCTTGTGGCCGTGAGTCCTCCCGGCATGGGCCTTTTTAGCCAATGGGTGTGGCGTTTTGCTCCGGTCGCAGGGGCGTTGATCGTGCTGTTTACGTTTCTCCTTTTCCATCTTGACGTTATTTCAGAGTTTGAAATGGCCACACTCCTTATGAACGATCCGGTTGAATTCTCTCTGGTGCAATCATTTTTGATATAACGAGGGAACAATGAATAAACTAAAAGTCTGTGCCGGAATACTTCTCATATTTATTCTTGGCGCACTAGCCGGTTCTTTCGGTACTAGGTTATATCTAAAGCAGAAAATCGGGGAGTTTGTCAGAGGTAATCGCCCACCACTTATGCATATGCTCACGCGAAGATTGTCAGATGATCTTTCCTTGACCGAGGAACAGGAGAGAAAAGTCGAAGAGATCGTGCTGCAGACCGAAGAAGAATTAGAGGTGTTGCGGCAAAAATATCATCCTGAATTTGAAAAGACTGTTGATCGCGGCATTGACCGGATCAAGGAAAACTTGAGCGAGGCCCAGCAAAAAGAACTGGAAATTACGCATAAACGGCTCAAGGAACACAGGGGAGGAATGAGGCACCGACCGGATTTTTCCCCGCTGCCTCCCGAGCAGATGCCGTGGTCTTCGGTGAGAAAACGGCTTAACGTGACCGCAGAACAGGAGAAAGAGGTCCGGCCGATTATCGAAGCGACTACTCGGCGAATATATCGACTCATAAGAGAGCATAGAGAACAGAGAGAACAAGGCCCCCCAGAGTTCCGCTCCTTACGGGAAGAGATCGAGGCACTGGAGGAATCCGCCGAAAGAGAGCTTGAGCCACTGCTAACCGAAGAGCAGATGGATGAGTATCGAACTATGCGAGATGAATTCCATCGAAAAAGGAGGACCGCATTTGGTCGCCATCCACGGCGGG
>JAFGRE010000139.1 GCA_016935335.1 Deltaproteobacteria bacterium | reverse complement strand
TTGGACAAGTATATGGGCGATGCCATTATGGCCGTCTTCGGTGCTCCGATCGAGCAAGATGACCACTTTATTCGCGGCTGCCGGACCGCTCTCGACATGATAGCAACGCTGAAAGGGCTTCAAACCAAATGGGTGCGAGAAGGAAAACCGAAAATAGACATCGGCATCGGCATCAACACCGGACCAATGTCGGTCGGTAACATGGGGTCGTCTTTGCGTTTCGATTACACGGTGATGGGAGACTCCGTCAACCTTGGTTCCCGTCTTGAAGGGCAAAACAAAGAATACAAAACCAATATCATTATCAGTGAATATACCTATGAAAAAGTAAAAGACCGGTTCTTCTGTCGCGAACTGGATTTTGTCCGGGTTAAGGGAAAAACCCAACCGGTAAGGATTTACGAACTGATTGGCGAGGACAAGGTCCCGGAAAGAATTCGTTCTTCAATCGATTTTTTTCACCACGGTTTGACCCGTTACCGCAAACAGGACTGGGAGACCGCCACGGCGTTATTCCGAAAGGCCCTCGCCGTTAATCCTGATGACAAGCCCGCTTCCGTCTATCTGGAACGCTGCGAAGCATGCCGGATGGAAGAGTTGCCGCCGGAATGGGACGGCGTCTTTACCTGCACCACAAAGTAAATCATAATACTATGAAACAATATTATAACTTTCGATTCGCTCATTTTATGTTCTTCCTTCTTTCCATTGCGCCCCTCATGGTTTTCGTTCTGTTTTCACCTGTTGCGCTCTTGGCATCCGAAGCATTATCTCCCGGAAACCACATGGCCGAAGGCTTAGCATCATTTCAGCGCGGTGATTTCGAACAGGCGGTGACAAGCTGGGAACAAGCGGTAGCCTTCTATCAACAGGAAAAGAGACTTCAGGAGCAGGTCGAGGTGCGGATTAAACTTTCCCAGGGCTATCAGTCCCTTGGACAATATCAAAAGGCTTTGAAGCACCTCGAATCGGCTTTGGTTCCGGCTGAAGCATCCGGCGATCAGCTCCTGGTTGCCGCTGTTTGGGGAAAACTCGGCAACGCCTGTATTGCCGCCGGAACGATGGAGAAAGCCCAACGGTTATTGAACGAGAGTCTTGCGATAGCGAGGGAACGGGGCGCGAATGCTCTCATGGCTGTTGTACTCAACGATACCGGGAATCTATTTATAGCCCAGAAAAAGTATCCCGAAGCTCTCGCTGCGTACCGGGAAGCAGCGGCTCTCGCAGAGCAAACCAATAATGTTTCTTTGGCTGCCGCCGCGCTTATCAACAGCGCAACAGCCGCATTCAGCAACGGGGGGCATGAAGAATCCAAGGCTCTTTTGGATAACGCCAGAGAAAAGATCCCGGCATTGCCGCAATCACATGACAAGGCCTTCAGTCTGATCAACATCGGTCTGGGTTACTATGAGCTGCGCCCGCATCTTCCCGCCTGGGAGAACCAGCTTTTGCTTCTTGCCTTTGAATCACTTAATGCCGCCGGCACTGTGGCGGAGTCTATCGATGACCGCCGCGCTGCTTCTTACGCATGGGGGTATCTCGGCAAGCTTTACGCCGAGGAGCACCGGTATCAGGAAGCCTTGCAGCTGACACGGAAGGCGAGCTTTGCCGCTCAGCAGATGAACGCACCTGAATCACTGTATCAATGGCAGTGGCAGACCGGGCGGTTACTCAAGACGCTAGGCGATCTCGAGGCGGCGATTTCCGCCCATAGGCGTGCGGTGGATACGCTGCAATCCATTCGGCAGGAAATGAGCGTTACCTATGGAAAAGGACAGCAGTCATTCCGTGAATCCGCCGGACCCGTCTATTTTGAGCTGGTGGATCTGCTCCTTCAGCGTGCCGCGTCCTTTCCTGATCCTGAGCATTACCAACCATACCTCGTAGAAGCGCGGGAAACGGTGGAACTGCTCAAGGTTGCGGAACTTCGGGACTATTTTCAAGATGAATGCGTAGATGCCGCCCAGGCGAGGGTTACCAGCCTTGACACCGTTTCCCAAACCGCCGTCGTCGTCTACCCTATTCTGCTTCCCGATCGAATTGAATTGCTGGTCAGTCTTCCCTCCGGGCTGAAAAGATTTTCGGTGCCGGTGGATGCGGCAACGGTGACGGCCGAGGTACGAAAATTTCGCCAGTTGCTGGAGAAACGGATTTCCCGGGAATATCTTCCCCATGCCCAAAAGCTTTACGAATGGCTGTTTCGCCCCCTTGAGGCCGACCTAGCGCGCTTCCCCACTGATACCGTGGTCTTTGTCCCGGACGGTGCGCTGAGAACGATCCCCATGGCCGCCCTGCATGACGGCAAAGAATTTTTAATCAGCAAATTCTCGCTGGCGGTTACGCCGGGACTTAATCTTACCGACCCCCAACCGCTCAGGCGTGGTAACATCAAGGTTTTGGCAATGGGGCTCACGGAGGCTTCTCAGGGCTTTCCTCCCCTTCCCTTCGTAGCCTCCGAGCTGACGGCCCTCCAGGAGATCTTCGCCGGGAGTACGCTCCTTAATCAGGACTTTCTTTCTTCCCGCATTGAACACGAACTCATTGATCAACCCTTTACCATTGTGCACATTGCCTCGCACGGACAATTCGATCACGATGTAAACAAGACATTTATCCTCACCTTTGACGACAAACTTACCATGGATCGCCTTGATCAATGCGTAGGATTCTTTCGATTCCGTGAGGATCCTCTGGAATTGCTTACGTTAAGCGCCTGTGAAACCGCCGCCGGCGACGATCGGGCGGCACTTGGACTTGCCGGGATTGCCGTGAAAGCAGGGGCTCGAAGCGCCTTGGCCACATTATGGCATGTCAACGATCAGGCTTCTTCAATGCTGGTGGAGAAATTTTACCGCGAGCTTAATGATCCATCGGTTTCCAGGAGTGTGGCCCTGCAGCGCGCCCAGTTAGACCTGATTCGTGACCCGCGCTATGAGCATCCTGGGTACTGGTCTCCCTTCCTGTTGATCAATAACTGGCTGTAAAATTTTCATGAAGATTTCTGCTCCCAGTCTACGATCTCCTCTCATTGCCGGCCTGCTGGTAAGCATCTTTGTTTTTCTCGGCATCATCGGTATCCGCAGGACCGGCGGCGTGGAATCCTTGGAGCTGTCCTCCTATGATTGGGTTATACGATTACATGCGCGCGGTTCCAAATCAGATAGCCGTATTGTTCTGGTCACCATCAATGAAGAGGATATTCGCACGCTGGGGCGTTGGCCGCTTTCCGACGCCACTGTAGCCCGCCTTCTGACGAAACTAATCCGGCATCACCCCCGCGCCGTCGGTGTTGACCTCTATCGCGACATTCCCATGCCCCCCGGTCATGAAGAGCTTCGTGCCGTGCTGACCACGTGTAATAACATCGTTATGGTCATGAAGTTTGCAGAAGGCACATCCGGAGGAATACCACCTCCTGAAGTTCTTGAAGGCACCCAACAGGTGGGATTCAATGATTTCGTTGTTGACCCGGGTGGAATCGTCCGCCGTGGTCTCCTTTTTCTGGATGACGGAGAAACGGTCTTC
>JAFGRE010000138.1 GCA_016935335.1 Deltaproteobacteria bacterium | reverse complement strand
TGAGGTCACCTGCCAAGTTTGATGCGGTGTATCAACGCCAGGAAGGTCATTACCCAATCCGGGAAGGTCTTAATTCAAAATTTTATAATAAATCACAAAAAGCACGACAAAGCAAGCTATTTTCAACCTCGCCCGCTGTGATAGCGAAGTGGCTTTGAACCCCGAATGGTTTTGACTTGTCGAAAGGATTTGCTTATAATCCGGGCGGGCAAAAAGGCGCTGCGAGGCGTTATCAGCCTTCCTTGGGGGCGACGAGAACAGTGAAACAAGGATAAAAACCACACGTTCGAGAAGGAAGTTTAATATTTTGCAGGAAGCGAGGAAGTGAGTACATGACAAAGAAGAGTAAGAGGAGAGGGCAATCAAACAATAAAAGCTCGATCGAAAAAAAAGGCCTTAGTCAATTATTGAATGAAATCATAGAGGAGTCGACAAAACCGGATAGGAATCTTATTCTGTTGGACGGCAAGATCAGGGAGTTGGCGGAATCGGGGAAGAAGTCCGTTCCGTTCCTGATGAAAAAGATTGGGGGCGGAACCGGCCAAGCTCAAAATGTTATTTTTGATCTCTTGATGAGGATCAAGGGTAAGGAATTCCTGGGTAATCTCATAAAGATTGCCAGTGATGAACTGGTTACCGTTAAGATACGACGACAGGCCCTTACTGAGCTGAAAAAGGCAGGTGAATCAGTTGATGAAGATTTCTTACGGGCCTTGGAAAGAGGGGAAGAGGTCATCGGCGCAGTTGAGAAGTTCTCAAACGTTGAAGGCATGCTTGGCAAGGAACTTAATCTCTCGGTAATAGAAGCGTTCCATGGATTGGGGGAGGGACTGAAGGTTTCGATTGTCCGGCAGCTAGTGGATGATTATGGGGGTAATATTGGGGTGGTAGTAAAGCTCCTTGGTCGCGAAACTGAATTGGATGAGAAGGTTGTCGAGATGTTGGCTGCGAAGGGGACGGTCGAGGTGGGGTCGTTGTTCACCGAAATCCTGGTCAAAACGACGAACAAGCCCCTTCGACGAGCATTAAAAAGAAATCTCTACCAGATGAAAACCAGGGGGCTGGATGTGGTGATTCCCAATGGGGACGATGAGGGCCCGCCACAGCTTTTAAAGACAGAACCATCCGAGGTGATCGCCGGTCTTAGCGGCATTGACTACCTTGGGGAGCGTCTGGTTTTACTGGGCAAGTCAGTAGCAGGCTGGGGCATGATTTTCTTTCAGATTACCCTGAGCGACATTGAAGGCATTCGGCATTTTAACGCATTTGAAATCAAGAGAAAGGAGATTAAAAAAATCTTCCAAAAAATTGCTGAGGGGGGAGTAATTACCCTCATTGAAGTGGGTTCTCAGTACTGCTATTTTTTAATTGAGGAGGCGTATCAGGTTAACCTTTCGAAAGGCATTCCCTTGCCGGGACAATTCGGAGAGTGGAAGGCCGAACTGAATGAAATGAAGGGGGATGTCAAGGAGCCGATTGTTTATGGTTGTGGGCTTTTGCAGGGGCTTTCGGAGGCGCAGCGAACGCATATGGAAGGGAAGTATGCGACGTTGCTTGAGTTGGGCATTTTCAGAAACTGGTTTCTAGAACCCCGACTGGTTTGGACGTATGTGGAAAAATATCGCCAGGCGGAGACGAGCCCGTTGGTTCTGAATCCGTATCAGGTTGAGGAACGGATAGGATCGATCGTTACGGATGCTGCCAAGAGAATATTTGACGATGAGTATCGGAGAATTTATAGACGACGGCTGGAGGAGATGGCCTACATGCTCTATTGCGAGGGAGATGAAGTTTCGGCAAAATGTGCGTTGTGTGCGGCCGTCGACTTGGGAGCCGGCGGACTTCCCTCAGAAGGACACGGCTTTTTGCGGGAACTGATTAAAAGGAGCATTCATCTTTACCTGGAGGGTGAGAAGGCACAACAGAAAGATGGACTGATCGTGCCTCCACGGTAAAGGGGAAGAGAATATGTATTTCGAAAAACCGGGAGAGGAGAACACCGAGGCCACCCTTATTGTGGCGAGGGAAATCGCATGTCAACGACGAATAGCGCATTTGGTCGTTGCCTCCACCTCAGGCGCAACCGGTCTTCGGGCAGTGGAGATGTGCAAGGACGCCCCTGTTTCGGTTGTGGTCGTGACGCACAACACAGGTTTTCGGGAAAGCGGTGAGCAGGAGTTTGATCAGGAAGTTCGAAGGATGATTGAAGAGCTGGGAGGGAAGATCTGCACGGGAACAATGGTTTTACGCGGCCTGGGAGCGGCAGTCAGGGGTCAGGGGGGATATACCCACGAGCAGATTGTAGCCGATACGCTCCGGGTGTTTGGGCAGGGGACTAAGGTGTGTATGGAAATTGCAGCTATGGTGGTCGATGCCGGTCTGATTCCTTGCGAAGAAGTTATTGCGGTGGCGGGAACGGGACGGGGAGCGGATACCGCGATTATTATCAAACCGGATTCTTCAAATCACTTTTTCCTGATGAAAGTCAAAGAAATCCTCGCAAAACCCAGAGAATTTTAAGAACATGTCGAGGCGGAAAAAGTGACCGGGTAAGGTGAATTCGTTAGCCGGTTCGCGATGCTCTGGTTGTCGGGCTCCTCCATTAAAACCTCCTTTACCCGGTTCTCGAAAGATTTTTCCCCTTTATCTGGCAGTGATCATCGTCAGTACGGCAAGACGGGTTCCCTGAGAATGGAGGGAAGGAGGCGGCGGGATGTTTGTGCCAATGCCGGGTGAGTATCATCAAGATCGCTGATTTGACGAAGATGGTCGGCAGTCCTTAGGATAAGCATGACCATATCTCCTTCTTCAAGGCTAACTGCTCCAAGAAGGTCGGACCAGGAAAGACCTTTTGCCCAGAGAAAAAGCGCCGCCGCCGGCCAGAACTTGAGGGGCGTTGTTGGAAACCCCTGTCTGATCTTTAGTGCGCGAAGGCGGTGAAGACGTGCCACCATATGGTTGAAAGCGTTCACCAGAGGCTTCAGTTCGTGTAATCGGGCGGGATGTATGTCAATCTCCTTGCTATTGTCGGTGACAAATACTGCAACGAGTCCTGCGAGCACTTCAGGCGCAATATCGCGAAACACATTTTGACGAATACCTTCGGCAATGAGTAAAGGCTGGTCGAGCCGCAGTCGGGACGCCCAAATACCGTCATCGGTAAGCTTGTCGTCCTGGCCGACAAATCCGGTCTTCTTCAAAAAAGAAAGGTGGCGTTGAAAGTCGAGCCAGAGTTTTTGATGAGTCGTGTCGATATTTTCGGTTACCTTTAACAGTCGGTGGAAGAGGGGGGTGAGACGCTTATAATTCTTAAAGTGGCAGTAATTGAGATGGACGCAGTTTGCACAGGGAAGTGTCCCGGTCGCAGTCTTGTCCCGGCGACGAGGCAGCGTCCGGATGGTATCGGGACGGTCGAGGGTGCAACGATGGTGAGGAACCATGAGGGCGATTCTTTTTTTAAGGTATGCTTGTTTCCTTTTGGTGCCGAGATCTCGAGGAGTGTCTTGAAAGGTTGCCAGGGAAAGATTTAGCAAGGGTTTAATGTCCTCGGGTCGGTGGGACAGGAGGAGATTAAGGACCATGGAAAAGGTGATTTGGATCTGACTTCGTATCGGCTCCGGCTCAGAAGCGAGGAGATCGTGGATCAGAACGGGATTTTGGAACGCACCGGGCAATACCAAGGCGAAACCAACCTTATCCATTCCTCGTCTTCCGGCCCTGCCGGTCATTTGATGGAGTTCGGTAGCAGTGAGGTTGACAAACTCCCGGCCATTGTAACGGTCGCTTTGAACGAGGGCAACGGTTCGAGTGGGGAAGTTTACTCCTGCAGCGACTGTAGAGGTAGAAAAGATGGCCTCCAAAAATCCGCCGTTCATCATCTTTTCGACGAGGATCTTCCATTGCGGCAGCAGACCTGCATGGTGCGATCCTACCCTGTATTCAAGGAGCGAGGGAAGGTGAGGATGGGAACTGAGAAATGAAAATTGGTCAAAGGAGCTTTTTAGTAATTCCTGGCGGTGGATCTCTTGTTGGGGAGGTAATGGCGGTGCAGGAAGGCAGGTGCTAAGCGCTGAGTCGCAATCGGTGCGGGATTTAAGGAAAAAGATGGCGGGAAGAAGGTTCTGGACACGGAGATGCCGAATGAGCGTTCCGTAGTCGGGAATCATAGATGTGCGGCGAAGCTTGGAGCGATTGTTGGCGGTGACGATTTCCTGGACTCGGGGCAGTATTTTGCCCCGTTGGCGAAGTGGGAGTAGTTCATTGTCAGGAGAAAGAAAGAGAGGAACCAATGGTACGGGCCGTTCCCTGGAATCGACCACAGCACAAGGACGGTCCCGAATTTCCATCAACCATCGGGCAAGTTCATCCCCATTCTGGAGCGTCGCTGAGAGGAGTAACAATTGAACGCGACCAGGAAGATAGATGAGGACTTCTTCCCATACGACTCCTCGATCGACGTCACTTAAATAGTGTGCCTCATCAATGACGACTAAATCAACCTCAATGTCTGTTGAGGAGGACATGGCATCGTAGAGTTGGTTTCGGAGAATTTCCGTTGTACCGACAATGACAGGAGCGTTCGGGTTCTCTTTTCTGTCGCCGGTTAGGATACCGACTCTGTTGGGCCCAAATTCACATCTAAATTCTTCGTATTTGGAGTTCGATAAGGCTTTGAGGGGAGATGTATACCATGCTCGCTTTCCCTGGGCCAAGGACCGCTTGATTGCTTCGACCGCGATCCAGGTTTTTCCAGCACCCGTGGGAGCACTTACCAAGACATCTGTAGAACGCAGTTTTTCAAGAGCTTCCACCTGAAAAGGATCGGGAGTAAAGGAGACGGGGAAGGGTATCCCAATTTTCCGAAAAACAGGACGCAGTGAAGCATGGACCTTAAAGGGAGGAATCTTCCCGGCGACGAAGGGGGGAGTGCGATCATTCGTTCTTTTCCTTAGCATGGCAACGCTCGTCCGGGTTTGGTGCCTTTTTTGGGGGTGTGGTCGGGCTTTTGGGGGAATAGGTCGATGGGTCATGAGGTGCTCGATGACTATGAGTAGAAGC
>JAFGRE010000137.1 GCA_016935335.1 Deltaproteobacteria bacterium | reverse complement strand
GTAGAAGGAAAAAGATAGCACAACATTACCTTTGAAACGGGAATTTTAATTGTCGTTAACCCGGAATTCTAATTGTCGCTGATCAATAAACCCCGATCCTTTAAAAAGGCTTCCCTGCTTGCCTCAGTGGGTAATTGGTAATAATGAATTAAGGTCTTCCCCTGGTCCTTAATAGGCTCTAGCTCTCCTCGGTTAATGCGATTAAAGACGGTTCTAACACAACAACCAGCGAGTTCAGCGTATTCATTTAAAGATAGATATAGGCTGCTTTCTCTATTCATGTTGAGAACATATAAGGGTTTCAGCGCGTCTGGTTTATAAATAGTTCTTCTTGGTAATCGATGCCTAATTTAGCGGCGATCATTTTTTTCTCTGTCTCGTCTGGGTCCTTGCGTCCAACAATAATCTTGCTTATCCAGTCATCTGAGCGATTACATGCAAGAGCAAAAGCACGCTGAGAGCCGTATTTAGACAGAATCTTTATTTTTAGCCAAAGCCTCATCGGCAGCCCTCCACACTTATAGCTATCTATACATCTTGATGTATTTTATGCTCAAAAAATTTTTCTCTATTCCCTAATCTGAATATCAATCTCATGCTTTATTTTGCCCAAGTTAATAACAATCATTCCTCGGCTTGTTACTATGTCTTCTATTCCTCCAGATCGAATGAATGCGTCGGGTGCCTTTCTTACATCCCAAGGAGAGATTATTCTAATTGTTTCTTTGTGAGGGTCCAAACCTGTAATAATGTAATATAAAGTACCGCTTTCTTCCTTTGCTTTTGGACCGTCATAAACAAAGCCAGCTGTTCCCCCTAAACCCTCTGGATCGTTCTCCCTCACCCTAAGATGACCTCCACAAAGCTCGTCTCCATTTTTATCCATTATTTTGGTCTCAAAGCTGAGGCAATACTGTGAATAATTCCTGGCCCAATTTGTTATCTCATCATCGTCTCTCAATGCATCAAGAATTGCTTTGGCAGTGTAGAACTGTAATCCAATGACATCCAATAAGTATTTAGCTAATCCAAATTCCAATAAGTTTACATAACTGTAGCCTCTTCTGCTTCCAGCCTTTTTTGCAGGCTTTTCAGGCATAACAAGTCCCTTTTCCGTCCAACTTATTATCTGCCTTGAAGTCAGACCAACTATTTTACTCACTTCGTTATTTAAGAATAATTTGTTTTCCATATGTTTGTCTGTATATACGTTTCGATGTATAGAATAATATTCTTATTCTAACCTGTCAAGAGTTAT
Organism: Deltaproteobacteria bacterium; assembly: GCA_016935335.1. Taxonomy (GTDB): domain Bacteria; phylum Desulfobacterota; class WTBG01; order JAGOGO01; family JAGOGO01; genus JAFGRE01. The sequence continues at coordinate 20,308 of JAFGRE010000137.1, read as the reverse complement.
TTACTCTATTTAGAACCTTGCACTCTTTTGCATTCTCAAATATGACCTATATTTACATAAGGTTATCAAAAAACATTATCATTATAGATGATTATGCGTCTTGCACTCTGTTTTAACTAGTTGTCACTCAAAATTGCACCCGAAAAGACCAAAATTGCAACAAGGTTTGGGGTGGATCAAGAGTTATAGAGACCAGCTTAAAACAAAAAGCCCTTTTTAATTAACCCGTTAAACGCTCTTAAAGGGTTGTTAAAAAGGGATGTTAAAAGTGCAAACTTCGGCCAAAAAAAGGCCAAAATACGTCTATTTACCGCAAACCTCTTCCGCGCGGCGAAATTTTAAAAAAGTTAATCATCCTCAATGGTTGTCGTAAAAATCCCAGCGAAAAAAATTTTGTCATTTTCATCAACCCCCCCTGCACCTCATAGTGAGGTGCAAAGTGATCGTTGCGTACCGCCCTGCAAGAAAATTGTCTTCGGCCCGTTCATAACCATTTGCCCCGTGTCGACCCAACGCCGGAACTTTTTTCTTGAACAGAGGTTGCTTTTCCTAGTATATAAACTGATAGGAAAAAGACTCACCATACAGGAGGTGCCATGAAAACAAAAACAGCGCGTTCAGTGCAACAGATTATCGAGAGCAAGGCGAGGGAAACCAAGCTGACAGAGGCCGCCGAAAGAGAAAAACAGAAGTCGAGATTCCCGGCAATAACGGTTTCTCGACAGGCAGGAAGCGAGGGCTATATCGTTGCTCAGCGAATTGCTGAGAAGCATACCCTTCTTTTCTACGACAAAGAAATTATTGAGGCGGTGGCGGAAAGCGCAAAAATCAACATCGCCGAGATTGAAAATCTGGACGAACGACGGTTTACCTCGCTGGATGATATAATAGCTTCCGTAACCCAAACCCAGCATCTCTGGTCGAGTGACTACCTCCGGCATCTTCGAAAGGTTATCCGGGTCATTGAGAAGGAAGGTAATGCCGTAATCATCGGGAGAGGGGCGCATCTTATCCTCCCAAATACTGATGTTCTCCGTTTGCAGTTTATCGCTCCCTTTGAAATGAGAGTCAAGAACATCGCCAAATGGTTCGATCGGTCACTTGCCGAAGCAAAGCATCTGGTAATGAAGATCGACAACGATCGTCAAGCGTACATCAAAAAATACTTCAATGCTGATATTTATGACTCACAGAATTATGATCTGGTAATTAATATGGCCAATATCACTGTCGATGAAGCTGTCGCAATCGTTGATGCGTTGCTGTTGAAAAGACAGTGACCACTTCCTTTACCGCTGGCCTTGTTCGATGCGTTGTTGAAGTGCATTGATCCGTTCGGTCGGGCCGGGATGGCTATAATGGAAAAAGCTGTACCAGGGATGGGGATTGGTGTTTGCCAAATTATCCTTGGTCAAAAAAACAATCACCTCAGCCATGGCGCGCGGAGTTGCTAAGACGCCAAGGGCATAATCGTCAGCCTGATATTCAAATCGCCTCGACACCATCGAAAAGAACGGGGTTGCAAGAAAAGAGAGGGACGGGGCGCCCACGGCTACTATGGCGAGCGCAGCATAATGCGAAGGGTATATAAACCCAAACCCAGGGTAAAACCCTTCGAGATGAAAGAGACGGCTCAGGCCAAACAAGATCACCAAAGATGCTGTCGAGTTAACCAGAAGAAGCTTCCTGAGGTGGTGCATTTTATAGTGCCCAAACTCATGCGCAAGCACCGCTAAAATGTGAGAAGATGCCAGGCGCCGAACAAGCGTATCAAAAAGGATGATGCGCTTCTTTTTTCCGAAACCGGAGAAATATGCATTAGAATGGCGAGACCGCTTTGAGCCATCCATAACGAATATTCCCTGCGCAGGAAATCCTACATGGTTGGCAAGGGAGATGATTTGGTTTTTCAAATTTCCCTCCTCAAGCGGCACAAATTTATTGAACAAGGGCGCAATCCAAACGGGGAAAACGATAAGCAGGGTAACCTGGACAACAACGACAAAGCACCAGCACCAAAACCACCAAAGGACGCCCGTCGCGGCCATAAACCACAACATTCCCAGGTAAACCGGGATTCCAATCACGGCAGCCACCGCGAGCGACTTGAGGCAATCAGCGGAATAGAGGCCCGGTTTCATCCTGTTAAATTCATACCGCTCTTCAACAACGAACGTTTCGTAAAGACTAACCGGCAGATCCGCTACGAACTTTATCAAGAAAATACTCGCCCCGAACACAAGCGCTGCAAGATAACGCCCTTCGCTGTCGATAGTCCGTGCCAGCGCATCAATCCTCGCGAATCCTCCCCCGTAAACAAAATAGATGATCAGGACAAACGAGACAGCCGTCTCCACAATTTCGAGTCGTCCGAGGTCGGCGTTATAGGCGGTGCTTCGATGGTAAGTCTTTTCATCGATATGCTCGCGCAGCACGTCGGGAAGCTCTCCGGCCTTGCTTTTCAAGTGACGAAGATTGAGGATCGTCAAGATCAGTTCCACAACAACGTTGAGCGAAACTAACGCAAGGAAAACAATCCCGATGGCGTTGAGCATACAACTCTCCTTTTGACGATGTGGCTGCCGAGATGGTATTCTATCATGTAGCATAACTCGAAAACAAATAATCTCCGGTGCGGGCCTTGCGGGGACATGTCATACACAAACCTGATCTTTTTTGCGTTAACCCTCCTCATTTATTTGACCTATCTCCCTCAGGACAAAGGAAATGTCGCAACCCTGGTCGCTTCTCTTATCACCCTCAGCGGGATCTACTTCCTCACAACCTGGATTGCCTGCCATCACCTCAAAAGAAGAATAGAAACAAAACGCCCTGCCATTGGGTTGATCCTGCCGCGCGTGAATTCCATCGAGCGCCACTTCATCATCCTTGCCTTGTTCCTCTATCTTTACCTTGTTTATCAAGCCGGGTTAAAGGACGTCGCGTGGAGGATGCCGTTTCTGAGAGAATCGCTGTTTTTTGACCTACTTGCGGGAATCATTCCCTTTGTGCTCTTTCTCCTCATTCTCTGGTACAATGTTTCCGCGTTGCTCATGGCTTCTCCGGCTGCTGCCGCCAGCGCCAGAAAAACCTACCTCCGCTCTCAAATAAGGATGAATGCGCCCCTCATCTTCCCCGTTTTTCTCTTTGCACTCTTTCAGGACATCCTTAAGCTCCTTCCCTTTCACATGTTCGAAAGCGCTGATGACATGGTACTGCACGATCTCCTCTGGTTTCTGCCATTCTTGATTTTTCTCATTATTTTTTATCCGGTAATCGTTAAAAAACTCTGGGGCTGCTATTCGATGCCTGCGGGGCCTGACCGAACCAAAATAGAAGCTCACTGCCGCACGGCGGGACTAAAAATTTCCGATATCTTGATATGGCCCGCTCTCCAAGGAAGGGCCTTGACCGCCGGAATTGTCGGTGTTGTCGGAAAGCTCCGATATTTTTTTATCTCTCCGGAGTTGCTTTCTCTCTTGGATGATCACGAGGTGGAGTCAGTTGTTGCGCACGAGGCCGGACACGTGAAGCTGAAACACCTCATTTACTACCTCCTCTTTTTCCTTGAGTTTCCCCTTTGCATGCTCCTCTTTTCCGAAATAACCGATCTTGGTCTTCTCGGTTACGCAGACGTAACGTCTTCTCTTCATGTTTTTGCCACTTATGACCGAACTTTTTTTTCTTTGGGGGTCCTGGTGCCGCTCGCAGCCTTTATGATCTTCTACTTGCGCGTTGTCTTCGGTATGTTGAGCCGCGCCTTTGAACGTCAGGCAGACCTCTTTGCAATCGCGGTGGCCGGTCATCCCTTGCACCTTATTTCTGCCCTGGAAAAAATCGCTTACTACGGTGGGCAAGCCAAAGACACCCCCAACTGGCACCACTACAGTATCGCTGAACGGATAGCCTTGCTTTCCGACTGCATGAAAAACAAGGCGAAAATCCCCGCCCATCATCGCCGAGTAAGGGTCATTGTCCGCTCGTTTCTGTCGGCGGTCATTCTCACACTCCTGCTCATAATCGGCCTCAACTCCCCCCCGCTGAAACGCGCAATCGATCTTCGCCTGTTGGAAGGGCAGGTGCAGCGGCTGATGGCGAAGGACCCTGAAAACCTCGACCTCCAACTCGTCCTCGCCGGCATCCTCCTCGAAAAGAATGAGTATCAACAGGCAGAGCCGCTCTACCGGCACATACTTCGGATTGACCCGGCTAATGTAACCGCCCTGAATAACCTGGCTTGGCTTTACGCCGTTGGGCCCGTCCCCGGTATCGGCAACAGCAAGAAGGCCCTGCTGTTAGCTCAACAAGCGGCAGCATTGAAGAATGAACCGTATATCCTGGATACCCTGGCAGAAGCCTATTTTAGAAATGGCAACCGGAAAGATGCGCTGAAAGTCATTAAGGAGGCGATCGCCCTCCAACCGGACAACCTGGGATATTACCTTGCGCAGGAGCGGCGATTTAGCCGGGAAGGGGTTCAGTAAGTCGAACCGGAAACTCGAAGCAAGCAACCGTTGTGCGCGGAGGCATGAGGATCAAAACCTGAAGCGTGCGACCCCTGCACCACGCAAACCAAGATAGTAAAGGCGCTGTTTCGTGCTGAGGACCTGCGTCGAAGAAGTTGCCGTTCCTCCCGATGCAGGAATCGAGGAATCAAACATTAATCCGGAGGATAGATATTTTGATGAACTCTCTTCGCGCTTTCGTCGCCATCCCGCTCGCTCATGAGATTATTGCCCGCATCGATACTCTCCAGAAAGACCTGAAGGCAATTCCCGCTGATGTCAAGTGGGTGCGCCCCGAGTCGATACACCTTACCTTGAAGTTTTTGGGGTCAATTGATGAGGCTGCGGTCGAACCGATCAGCCGGGCGATTCAGAAAGCAATGCGAGGGTTAACCCCATGGTCCGTTGCCCTCAGAACCCTGGGGACCTTTCCCTCCCTCCGCAATCCTCGAGTTGTGTGGATCGGTATAAAAGACGAGTCCGGTCAGATCATGACGCTCCAGCAGCAAATCGAGAACGAACTATCTTCGATCGGTTTCCCAAAAGAAACCCGACCCTTTTCCCCGCACCTTACACTGGGTCGCGTCAGGTCTTCTCGCGGGAAAAGAGAACTCGCCGCTAATCTCATCGATCAACGAGAGCTGGTGGTTGGTGAAATCGGTATTAACAGGGTTATCCTTTTCAAAAGCGACCTCAGGCCTTCCGGTGCCGTCTACACCGCCCTCGGGGAATACCTGCTCTAAAACCCACGATCCCCTCCCAAGATTCCTCCTAACACCCCCCCGCCGATACCGCCGATCCCTTTCTTTTCGTCCCGCTGCTGGAATCGCGCGGCAGCAAAAATACGATCAGCTAAGCGGGAAAAGGGAAGAGTCTGCAGCAAAATAAGTCCCGGTCCTGTCAGCGTTGCCAAAAACATCCCTTCACCGCCAAAGAGTGCATTCTTGAAGCCCCCCACAAACTGAATATCATAGTCAACCGACGGAGCAAAGGCAACGAGACAGCCGGTATCTACGCGCAATGCCTCTCCGGGCTGAAGTACTCTTTCTATAATCGTTCCGCCGGCATGAACGAAAGCCATACCATCTCCTTCCAGGCGCTGCAAAATAAATCCTTCGCCTCCGAACAGCCCGGCACCAATTCTTTTCGTGAATGCCACTTCTATTTCTATCCCCTGGGCGACACACAAGAATGCATCCTTCTGACATAAAAAATTCCCGCCGAGCTTACCCAGGTCCAGGGGAATAATCTTCCCCGGATAGGGGGCACCAAAGGCAACATGTCCCTTGCCCTTTCCGTTAAACAGGAACGTGGTTATAAAAAAACTTTCGCCGGTGATCATTCGTTTAAAGCCCTTGAAGAGACCGCCGCCGGTTGAGGTCTGCATCTCGATCCCTCTTTCCATGTACATCATGGCGCCGGCCTCGGCCCGCACGCCTTCACCGGGGTCCAGCTCCACCTCCACCGCTTGCATATCGTCCCCATAAATCTTATAGTCAATCACATCAGCCATAGAAATTTTCTCCTTTCAATAAGAGCCGAACACTATGGTGAACACGCCGTTGTATGAACAGTGATTATTTTTACCACCCCCCGATGGATTTGCCAAGCAAGAAACACCACTCTTTTCCGATAACGAAGACTCACCAGAGGATACCCCAAAATGGTTGACGGAATTTCATTGTCAGTTTAACGCTTGCATGCTAAGAAGGGAAAGGGCGGCGTCACGAAAAGCTACGCCTCAAAACAACAACGCGGGAGAGCCTGGTGAAGAACGCTATTATCCTCGGTTCCGGAAACGAGGGAAAAATCAAGGAGTTTCGGTCGATTTTGGGAACGGGGAGTATAACCCTTTTTTCTTGGAAAGACTTCGATTGTCCATTTTCGGTTCGCGAAGACGGTGCTTCTTTCTGGGAAAATGCGTTCCGCAAGGCCTCGCTGACCGCTCAAATCACCGGCAGCGTCTCTGTCGCCGACGACTCCGGATTGGAGGTCGATTACCTGAACGGTCGCCCCGGTATTTTTTCAGCCCGCTATGCGGGCGCGCACGCAACCGACCAGGAAAACAATGATAAGCTTCTTCGGGAATTGGAGGGTGTGCCCTTCACGAAGCGAGGCGCACGATTTGTCTGCGCGATCGTCATCTTTTCGCCAGAAGGGAAATGGGAGCGAGTTGAAGGAGAGTGCCGGGGTATCATAACTGAGAATCAACAAGGCTCGCAGGGGTTTGGATATGATCCAATCTTCCTTGTCCCGGAACTCGGGAAAACATTCGCCGAGCTAAGCGCGGAAGAAAAAAACAGAATCAGCCATCGGGCCCGGGCTATCGAAAAACTGCGGCCGTTGTTGACAAAATATGTTTCATAGCGCAAAAAAAAGCCGAGCGCAGAGAGCCGTCGTTACAAAGTTCCCTCTCTTCTTGACTTGCTTTAAATAAGACATGTATAATAAAATTTTTCTATTTTCGGGGCGTAGCGCAGCCTGGTTAGCGTGCATGCCTTGGGCGCATGAGGTCGGGAGTTCAAATCTCCCCGCCCCGATTACTCCTTCATCCCAAATTCGAGCCGTCCTTCTAATTCCTTGATGGTCGTTATCGTGGCAAATCCAAAGGCCAGATTCTTTAGGCTTGCGAGGTGAAGGTCTGGAGAAACAGTCGCCGTCCCGTCGGCAAGAAAAAATACTCGAAAATCCCTAACGAAAGCATCGCGAGCGGTTGTTTCGCAACAGAGGTTGGTCATTACTCCCGCGATGATGAGATCCCTTATCCCCAGGTTTCTCAGCTCCTCGCCAAGCACGGTTTCATAAAATGCGCTGTAGCGATTCTTATAAATAACCGGATCACCTTCATGCGGAGCGATTTCATCGATAATCGCGTGCTCCGGGGTTCCGATAATGATAAGGTCGTGCCACCACTCTTTCAACAGGCCCCCGTCTCTTTCCGCATCTTTATGGACATGTGCCGTATAAATAACGGGGATCCCGTTCTCTCGACAATGGTTTGTAAATGCCGCCAGCGGTACGATGATCTCTTTCGCCGTCTCGCGGAAGTAATTTTGCATATCGATAACCAGCAGCGCGGCCACTTCCTTCCGGGGGCGCCAGCGGTGAAGGTTATAGAAACGCACTGCATCGGGAATGTTCATGATTCTTGAAACCATTTTCCGCTGGCTGGGTTGACCTTGAGACTAAGCATTGCTGGGGGGGCAAGGATTCCGCGGAGAATTTACCCCGCTTTCTCGGCGTCTTTATTGCCGAAAGGAGAAGAACGTTTCTATGCGCCTCGCTCCTAACCAGGTTGAACGCAAAGAAAAGAAGGCTGCCCGCTCCTTATCGCAAAACCAATGAGAAATAGGCCAGCAACGATCCTCGTGTCGGCCGCCGCGGGAAGCATGTGGCGAGCGCTCGGGGCGAACAAGAAACCGCCGGATGCCTCGCGACACAACATCCCCCAGAGTCATTGGGTCGCTTCCGCCTCCTCACGGTTTCGATTCCTGATGCACCTTCGCTATCTGGCGATCCCGCTTTTCCTCTAGCGCCACTATCTCTTTTGCAAGCAACTCCTTGTCGTCGATAAGAATTTTCTTTTCAGCGATTTTGGCTTCACATTCTCGCCGTATCTCGGCAATTCGCTCCTTTTGCCGGTCGTTGAGTTCGGGCGGCTCTCCCTCCAGACCCTTAAGCTTTTCCATGACAATATCAAGCGTACTCTTCAGTCCATCGCCCATGCGGCACCTCGCTAACGATAAGTAATCAACTAATGATTGTCACCCAGACTTTGTGAGTCTCCGTAAACCACCATATCACTCTTCCCGCCGACGGTACAAGCATAGACGTAGGCTTCAGATGTTACTACGATCCGCGAGCGGGAATCGCCTCCCTGAACCAGTTCTTTTCGTGGTTACCCGAAGGCAGGGGGCCGCTTGCCTTCGTTTGTATTCATTTATATGAATCCGGCGAACAACATCTCTAACAACTTTCTCATCATATCCTTTCGCAACGATATCGGCAATCGCCGCATCACGATCCATATATTCAGCGATAATGTCGTCCAGCACCTCGTAGGGGGGGAGCACGTCTTGATCCGTCTGGTTAGGCCGCAGCTCGGCGGATGGAGCCTTGGTAAACACGCATTCCGGTACAATTTCCCGGTTTCGATTCATAAGCCGCGCCAACCGGTACACCATGGTCTTGGGGATGTCGGCGATAACCGCCAACGCGCCGCACATGTCGCCGTAGAGGGTGCAGTAACCTACCGCCACTTCCGACTTGTTGCCCGTTGACAACAACAGGGCGTTGAACTTATTTGCCAGGGCCATTAAAATCGTGCCCCGGATGCGCGCCTGGATATTCTCCTCGGTAGCGTCCTCTCCATAGCCCGCAAAAAGAGGATTCAGTTCCTCCAAAAACCGGCTCAGGACTGCTGATATCGGAACGACCGAAAACTCCATTCCCAGCCGTCCGGCCACGGTCCGGGCATCCTCAAGACTTTCCGGTGAAGAATAGGGCGAAGGCATGGCAATCCCCAAAACCTTCTTCGCCCCCAAAGCCTCCACGGCAATGCCCGCGGTAACCACCGAATCTATCCCCCCGCTGAGCCCTAAAACAACCCGATCGAAGCCACATTTATGGACATAATCCTGCGTGCCGACACAGAGGGCTTTATAAATCAAGGCTTCATCTTCATCGTTCGAGGCATGTCTATCGCCGATGTTGGTCTCTACATCAAACGTAACGAAGTCTTCCTCAAATTCCTGGGCGCAGGCCCGTATCTCGCCCCGAGAATCAATAACCATGCTTCCGCCGTCAAAAAGCAGGCTGTCGTTGCCACCCACTTGGTTAACGAAGATCAGGGGGGCTTTGCTTTTCCGGGCAATTGCACTCAAGGCCTCACGCCGGACCGATTTTTTGCCTACATAGAACGATGATCCCGCAATATTTATAATAATATTAGGATTTTGGGGCGCCACCGCATCGCCCAGATTTTTCGGCCAAGAATGGGGGGGGGATGATGTGGTGTCATTCCAGAGATCATCACCCATGATAATAACCAATCGTTTGCCCAAAAATTGCACCGCCGGATAACCGCTTCCGGGTCTAAACAGCCTGCCTTCGTCGCAGCCGTCGTGGGAAGATAAAGGGATCTTATACGTTTTTGCCGCAATATGTCCCTCCGTGACCAGCGCTGCTCCGCTGCAAAAAAACGCTTCTTTACCGCTTCGCACCAGATCGATAAACCCGATGATAACTCCGATGCCATGATTAACCCGGGCAATCAGAGCCAGCCGCTCCAGGGCCCGGGAAACCGAGTCTCTCCTGGCAAGATAGTCGGCAGGCGGATACCCGGGAAGGGCTAATTCAGGGAAAACCACCAGATTGCATCCTTCTTTCCCGCCCTGTTCTATGCGCTGAATAATTTTTGCGGCATTCCCGTCGAAATCACCAATAGTAGTATTTATTTGGGCTAGACCAATCTTCATATGATGCTTGCGCCGCTTCCTTCTCTCGCCCATGCTGCGCTTGGTAAAGAAGCACGGCGCGTTGAAAAGGAAACCCCCGGCCGGGGGCTTAAAGTGGCGGAAGTGCATGGGAATCGAACCCACCAGAGACGCTACTCACGCCTCTCACTGGATTTGAAGTCCAGGAGGCTCACCAGAACCTACCCACTTCCACTCAGTATGAACCGCCTCATACTATACAACCAAGTTATCCTCTTTGACAATCATTAAATAAGACACCTTCGGACAAGGCCTTTTCTAAAAATTCCGATAGAATTTCACCAAAAAAACGTATATTAAAATTTATGCAGACTTTCATTGCCGGGGCTATTCAAATGTTTTTTCCAGCCGACACCACAAAAAGATCCGGCACGCCCTCGGCGTGCGGCTAACAAACGAAATTCGTCGGCCGTGATGTAATCGGCGTTCTGCGTTTGAGGAGGCAACAAAGATGAGCGAGAAAAAAGTACGGGTGGCCCTTTTGGGTCGTTTGTATGATGAGGATGATGCCGGGGAATCGATTGAATCTCAAAAAGAGATTCTGAGAACAGCGGCTAAAAACAAAAATTGCCTAATCGTGGATGAATTCTGGGAAGAAAACGTTTCTCCCGACTGTCCTCTGGAAGACCGAACCGCGATACGCCGGTTGCTCACCTCGGTCTGGAACAACGAACTCATTATTGATGGCGTGTTCATGGCGCGACTAACTGATTTGGGGTGGACCAACCGCAAAGAACATCTCACCCTTATAACGTTTTTTGAGCAAAATAATCTCTCTATTGTCACATTTGATGAGACGTATGATCCAGACGTGTGGATAGGGGGGTGCTCCCTCTAGACCCTCCCTCTTCTGCAGATTTTAGTCGAACTTCATTCGCTTGGCTCCCGAATCCTCTCTTTCCTCATGGTCGCTCCTGAAAGGAACCCTCAAGAGCGGGGTAGCGCTTGCTGATGGAAGACAATTTTCCCAGGTAATTCTTTTGGAGGGAGAGATCAGTGCGGGCCTCGATTTCCTCTATGACCCGATAAAGATGCGGGCGAATGTCTATGCCGTGTCGATTTAAGATTTTTTCATTCGCCTCGTGGAGAACCAAGACGGCATAGTAGGTAACCAGGATGCGCAGATGCGAGTTTCGGCGAAAGAGATAGGACCGCCCGCCCAAAGTGTTTAAGAAAAAAGCGGCGTACTCGTACTGCACGGCGAATGGAGGGACAAAAATCTCCTCGTCCCGAGATGCCTCGCAAGCCCTGAAGTATTCGAAGAAGACGTTCAGGATCATTTCCAGGTTCCTGTCTTCCCGTGCGAGTAAGTTTCTGATTACATGGACATTCTTCTTGCCCAAGACCCGATAGAAGTGAAGAACGTTCTGTAACAGAGCGTCAAAATCCAGCAGCAGCTCCGAGGCTATCGGTGGATTTTGAGCCAGCGTGGCCATCACCGCGTTATAAAAGCCCCGGACATTCTGTTCCAGATGCGGGTGCGGGAGGTACTCCCGTGTCTCCACATAGGCGAAAACGGTCAAGACCTGATGCTTCAGATCCTCACAGCTAGCCCGGTCTTTCCGGTCGGGCAGGAACAACTCCCGATCGTAAGCCTCCGAAGGTTCCGCTTGGGGAGCCTCTGGTTCCGCCCTTACTTCCTTACGTTGCAGCGCCGCAAGATCCGCCTGCATTTGGGCAACCTCCCGTTCCCACCGTTCCCTTTCCTGCCGCGCCGTTTCTTCGGACACTTCGGTAACGACCTCCCGATGCCATTCAATAAATCGATAGGCTCCCAGAGCGACACCGATCACTACCAGGAGAAGAAACATCCATTTCTCAAATGGTTTCATATTTTCACGTCCTGTTTAATCGAACCTTTTTTCGATCTCGGGGAGTGGCTTCCCCTCATCATCCCAGTTTCTCAATCGGTAATAGGTGCTGAGTATCTCGTTAAAATCATCTTCCCGGATAGTCTTCCCCGCCTGCATACCTGTCTGAACCGGGTCTTTCAACCAGCGCACGGGGGCCTGATCATCGTCTCGGGAGACTCCCCGTTTAACACTGATCAGCCGCGTTAAATCATACACCTCCCGTGATCGTGCCATCAGGTCATCTAGAGAAAGTTCGACACCGGTCGCTGCCGCATAAAAATTCTCATAGTGTTTCTCGTTGAGACCGAGTTCAATCCACGGCAGGCGGCAGACCCCCAGCATATCGAAAAGCGGTCGAATGGTCTGGTGATAAACAACAAACGTCGCCTTCTCTTCCAGGGACCAGTTTTGGCCATCCTCCAGCTCTTTTGCCACCGTCCAGGCCCGGGTATGGTGCGCCCCGATGTCGCACGTTGCATAAGCCAACGCCATGGAAATCGCGGCACGGCAATCATATGCCGACTGCTCAAGCCCTTTGACATGAGAAAGGAGGGGGGTCAGCTGGGGCCAGTGGTTAAGAACTTTCCGGGCACCCCCCGCCAAAATCTCCCCAATTCCTTCCCTTCGGGCAATGTTCTCGATCACGCGAATTATTTTCTCATCGTCTCCCCATTGAATCGGTTCTCCGTCAAGATCTTCCAACGAAAGCAACCCCGTCTCGTATCCTTCGATAACTGCGCCAATCAGGCTTCCCACCGAGATGGTATCCATGCCGAGTTCATCACAAAGGCTGTTCGCCTTCAGGATCGCGGGGAATTTATCAACTCCCAGGTTTGAGCCGAGCATTGCGCAGGATTCATATTCCGGCCCCTCGGTCACCGTGCCGGCGTACTTTCCGTCCTTGACCAAACAAATGTTGCCGCAGGCCATGGGGCACGCAAAACAAGCAGAGTCTCCTATTTTGAACTTGGACTCCATGGTAAAGCCGTTAATGGCCTCGCTTCGGACAAAAGCTCCGTCGCGAAAATTGTGGGTGGGAAGAATCCCCATGTTGTTGGCATAGTCAATCACGCACATGAGCCCCTGCTCTTGCCAGAGCTTGAAAAATTTATGATTCTTGATATACGACATGGCTTTGCAGGTCTCTTGGTTGAGTCTCTCAAGATCATAAACCGGCAGATCTTTGCTGCCACGCACCACAATCGCCTTGAGATTCTTGGCTCCCATCACGGCGCCGATGCCGGTGCGTCCGGCATTGCGACTCCAATCAGCATTGACGCAGGCAAAACTCACGAGATTCTCTCCCGCCACGCCGATGACGGCAACGTGAACGGAGTGATCTCCCAACCGTTGTTTTATGAGCCCTTCGGCCTCCAGGCACCCCTTTCCTCGCAACTCCGGGGCTGCAATTATTGAAACATCCCCGTTGTCTATAAACAGAAAGGAGAGTTCTTCCGCCTTTCCCGTGATTGCCACGGCGTCGTAACCGGTCTGTCGCAGTTCTACGCCAAACACTCCACCCATGTTGCTGTCCCCATAGATCCCCGTAGCCGGTGACAATGAAACAAAAGAACACTTCCCCGAAGAGGGTAAATAAAGACCGGTCAGGGGGCCGGGGGCAATGACGAGAAGGTTTTCCTCCCCCAGGGGATCAACCATAAAATTATGAGCCTTTAAGTTGTCCCAAACCAGCTTCGCACCAAATCCCCGCCCTCCGATATACTGCAACAGAAAGCCCTCAGAAGACCTCTCCACCACCCATTCTTCGGTAGAGAGGTTTACCCTTAAGATCTGCCCGAAATATCCACCCCTCACTGTGTTCATATTTCCTCCTTGCCAATTTCTGCATACCGTATCTGCTTCTTTTCGCCTCGCTCAAAATACTCGATCTCCTTCATGTGGTAATAGGAAAGAACATTGTTGAGCCGCTGCGCTTGCCCCAAAACGTGTTCGGGGATAAAAATAATTGCATTTTTGGGACAGGCTTTTGCACACTGGGGATCGCCCCCGCACAGATCACACTTGATTGGATACTCAACGTCGTCGTGAACAAAAATAGCGCCGAACGGACAGGACTTGAGGCACTTTAAGCAGGATATGCAGAGATCCCTGTCTATTTCAACCACCCCATCACGTCGAGCAATTGCGTCCACGGGACAGCCTTCCTCACATTTGGGCACTCGGCATTGACTGCACACGATCGGCATTCTTACGACCGGATGAGGATAGACAACCATTACCCGAATAGCCGATTTTTTAGGATTCGTTACCTTGAAATGGCTCATGGAACAGACAATTTCACAGATTTTGCACCCGGAACAACGCTCGGGAACCACCGCTAATTGTTTTGGCATAGCTTTCTGAATCCTTTTTTGGTAAATATAGTGGGCTGCTTTTGGATTTTGTGTTAAAATTTTTTTTTAAAGGCTTTTATATTAACACAATTTCCATGTCTGGGAAATTGATTTTACCGGTCTTCCCGTGTCTGCCGCCTTGCGCAGATAGGGAATGAAGAGTTTCTCCGTATACCGTGCGCGCGCCCCACAGTTCCCGCCTTTCACAGCTAGAGCATAAGCTTTTATCGCTACCGGTTCGGCCGGGTGTGTATTTAATGAAGGATAAGACCGGGGCAATTCTCTATGTTGGCAAAGCCAAGAGCCTTCGTCATCGGGTTCGATCATACTTTCAGCCCGGCACTGACCTTTCTCCCAAAACCCGCCTTCTCGTCTCCAAAATAGCTGACGTGGAGTATCTTATAACTGATACGGAAAAGGAGGCTCTCATCCTCGAAAGCACCCTTATTAAGAAGAACAAGCCTCGCTACAACGCAACCCTCAAAGATGATAAACAGTATCCTTATCTAAGGCTCTCCGTTAAAGAAAGATACCCGCGTCTCCTGATTGTAAGGAGAGTTGAGCGAGACGGGGCCCTCTACTTCGGCCCCTATGCAAACGCGCAAGCCGTTCGGGAAACACTGCAGGTAATCCACAAGATCTTTCCAATCCGCACCTGTTCTGATCAGTCCTTCGGCCGCCGTGATCGTCCGTGTATCAATTTTCAGCTCAAACGCTGCCTGGCTCCCTGTCACGACAAAACGGTCAAAGAAGCCTACCGCAAGATTGTTGCCGACATCCTTCTTTTTCTCCGGGGATATGACCGCGAACTCCTTCGTCGACTGACCACAGAAATGGGAGCCGCCGCCCAGGAACTTGATTTTGAAAAGGCCGCCCATGTTCGAGACCAGATAGGGGCGATTCAAAAAACTCTGGAGAAACAGAAAATCGTTTCTGCTCGACTTATCGACCAGGATATAATCGCCTATTTTCACAAGAATGATGCGATGGAAGTTTTCCTTCTGTTTGTCCGCCGGGGTCGGATAACCGGCAACCGTTCTTTCTCGTTTCGTCACCTGGCGGCAGAAGACGGTGAAGCCATGGAGTCGTTTATCTCCCAATATTACGGAGGCGACCAGTTTATCCCTGATGAAATCATTACCTCTCTCGAACTGGAGAATCGGCACACCGTTGAAGATTGGCTTTCCGAAAAACGGGGGAAAAGGGTGCGTTTGGTTGCTCCCCGCCGCGGCAACCGCAGCCAAGTTTTGCGGATGGCCGGGGAAAACGCACAGGCTGCATGGGAAAACCGGCATTCCGGGGAAGAAACCCTCCGTCGCACCCTCGGCATTATGCGCACCCAATTTCATCTTTCGCGGGAACCACGCACGATAGAATGCTTCGACATTTCAAACCTTATGGGAAAAGAGGCG
Source organism: Deltaproteobacteria bacterium (assembly GCA_016935335.1). GTDB lineage: Bacteria > Desulfobacterota > WTBG01 > JAGOGO01 > JAGOGO01 > JAFGRE01. The sequence continues at coordinate 4,689 of JAFGRE010000137.1, read as the reverse complement.
GTCGGCTCCATGGTTCGGTTTGAGAACGGCAACCCGGCAAAACAAAAATATCGTCATTATAAAATCAAGACAATCAAACAGGCCAATGATTACGGCATGATGTATGAGGTTTTACAGCGCCGCCTTGCCAAAGGGCTTGCCGAAGAGAATCTTCCCGACCTTATTGTGGTGGATGGAGGAAAAGGACAGCTCCAGGTTGCCTGTCGGACGATCCGAGAGCTGGGAATTCACAATCTTGATGCTATCGGACTGGCCAAAAGCCGCTTTCAAGGTTCTAAGAGGACCCCTGAAAAGATTTTTCTTCCGGACCACAAGGGCCCGCTCATCGTTGCGAGAGATTACCCGGTCCTCCACCTGCTTCAACATATCAGGGATGAATCACACCGGTTTGCCCTGGCCTACCACCGCAAGTTACGGCAAAAAGAAGCAACTCGGTCAATTCTGGATGCCGTGCCCGGAATCGGGCCGGCAAAAAAGAAAAGCTTGCTTAACCATTTCGGGAGCCTTAAGAAAGTGCAAACAGCAGGAATAGAGGAACTCGCATCCGTCCCAACCGTCTCCCGCGCCGACGCTCAGAACATCTTTGACCTTTTTCACGCCCACGAAAAACCAGAAAAGGGATGATGGCGGGAAGCCGATGCCGGGACAAGAAAGGGCTTTGTTTTTCTCGAGTTCTGAACTATAGTAGTCACTTCCGGGACGAAAACCTTGTGAAATCTGTTCGAAGCCATGAGAGAAGTTTACGTTGACAACAATGCCACCACCCCGGTAGCGCCGGAGGTGGTGGAGGCGATGCTCCCCTTTTTCGGGGAGTTCTTCGGTAACCCGGCGAGCATCCATCGCTTTGGAGCAAGGGCGGTGATCCATTGTCGGGCCGCACGAGAGCAGGTTTCTGCCTTCTTGGGTGCAAATCCCGAAGAGATCGTGTTCACCAGTTGCGGAACCGAAAGCAACAACGCCGCCATCCGCGGAACCCTCGACTGCTTTCCTGACAAGCGACACATCGTCACAACTGCCGTAGAGCATCCGGCTGTCCGCAACCTCTGTGCGCATTTAAGCGACCGCGGCTATGCGGTGACCGAACTGTCGGTTGATGAACAAGGCCACCTCAACATCGCCGAACTTGAAGACTCCCTGCGGGATGACACTGCCCTGGTAAGCATTATGTACGCCAACAACGAAACCGGGGTCCTTTTCCCAATAGAAAAAATTGCCCCTATCGTGAAAACCCGGGGAATTATTCTGCACTGTGATGCCGTTCAGGCGGCCGGGAAGGTCGCTCTTGACCTTTCTGCGCTGCCGGTGGACCTTCTTTCCCTCTCGGGACACAAACTGCATGCGCCAAAGGGTATCGGCGTCCTTTACGCAAGAAAAGGAACCCCCCTCTCTCCCTTGCTGGTAGGGGGCCACCAGGAACGGGGGCTGCGAGCCGGGACCGAAAATGTTCCTTATATTGTGGGGCTGGCTAAGGCGTGCGAACTCGCCGGAAAATCGCTCGATACGGAGCGGACGACCGTCGGCCCGTTGCGTGACCGTTTGGAGGAAGGAATCCTCTCCGCCATTTCTCATTGCCTGATTAACGGCGACCGAGAAAATCGACTTTCCAATACGTCGAACATCAGTTTCGAGGGGATCGATGGAGAGTCCGCGATTCTCTTCCTCAATGAATTCGGCATCGCTTCATCCTCCGGGGCAGCATGCATGTCAGGCGTCGACACTCCCTCGCCTGTGCTCCGCGCCATGGGGGTTCCTGCGTCTGCGATCTACGGCTCGATTCGTTTTAGTCTGAGCCGTTACAACACCGGTGAGGATATTGACTATATTTTGGAATGCCTGCCCCCTATTATCGCCAAGCTAAGAGAATTTTCGCCGGGGAGGCCGCCTCGGGACCCATAAGACAACATCATCCTGCCGGTGCTGCGCCATGAACAAACAATCTATCATAAAAAAAATCCTCCATCTCAAAAAAATACGAAATGCCGTCATCCTCGCCCACAACTATCAGACGGAAGAAGTGCAGGACATCGCCGACTTCGTTGGTGATTCCCTCGGCCTTAGCCAAAAAGCCGCTGCAGCTGAGGCTGCCGTCATTCTGTTTTGCGGGGTCCACTTTATGGCCGAGACCGCGGCCATGCTCTCGCCGGACAAGATCGTGCTTCTTCCCGACCCGAGGGCCGGATGCCCGATGGCGGATATGATTACCGCCGCCGCCCTTCGCCATGAAAAAGAAAAATATCCTGGTGTGCAGGTTGTCTGCTATGTAAACTCTACGGCCGAGGTAAAAGCTGAAAGCGATCTGTGTTGCACCTCGTCAAATGCCATCAAGGTAGTCCAAAGTCTGGAAAGCCATCGACCAATACTTTTCGTTCCCGATCAGTACCTGGGATCTTATAGCGCATCCAAGACAAACCGCGACCTCATCCTGTGGCCGGGATATTGTCCTGTCCATATGCACATTAGTGTTGATGACATCAAAAATGCAAAATCCCGGCATCACCACGCCGCAGTGCTGGTTCATCCCGAGTGCCGACCGGAGGTCATCGCTCTAGCTGACCACGCGCTCAGTACCGACGGCATCCTGAGGCACGCACGGGAGAGCGGCGTGAAAGAATTTATCGTCGGCACCGAAACAGGAATCCTTCATCGCCTCAAAAAGGAGAATCCGGAAAAGGTATTTATCCCGGCCTCTCAGGCGGCGGTGTGCGTCGACATGAAACTTGTTACCCTGGAAAAGATTCTCTGGTCTTTAGAAACTATGGAGCATAGAGTAATCGTGCCTGAGGCTATACGAAAAAGGGCGGTGAATGCGGTCGCCCGAATGATAGAAATTATCTAACGGATTCCTGCTCCAGGGGAGCATTAACAAACTCAACCACCGGGAGGGGGTAAACCATCGAAGGGTCGGTCAGGCTGGACAAGTGGCTTCACAAAGCCCGTATCTTTAAAACCCGAACGCGGGCCCATCTGGCCTGCGAAGAGCGCCGGGTAACCGTTAACGGCGAGATTGCCAAATCGGCAAAATCTGTTAAGCTTGGGGACCAAATAACCGTTACCGGCAAGACCCGCTCCCGGGTGCTTCACGTTCTGGGCGTGGTGTTAAAAACCGTGCCCGCCAATGAGGCCAAAGAATTATACCGGGAAGAGACGGTCTGTGCCAGTGAGGACAACCCTACGGCGGCAATGCCCACCAGGGGAAAGCCTGCCCGGCTTTCATCAAAACGGGCGGGAAGGCCGACCAAGAAAGAGAGACGCAGCCTGACAAAAGTCCGGGGATATTGAGGTCCCGCGTCTGTTCGTCTTTCGACAAAAAAACATGCGGAGGTGCGGATATGAAGGTGCGGTTCTGGGGGGTTCGCGGCAGCATCCCCACACCCAATGCCGAGTATATGCAATACGGTGGCAACACACCATGCATTGAAATACGGGCCACCAACAATACGTTGCTTATTCTTGAAGCCGGCACCGGCATTAGAAAGCTCGGTAAAAAATTAATGGATCAGGCATATCTCCCCCATGGAGGCATAAACATCCTCATCTCCCATCACCACTGGGACCACATCCAGGGTTTCCCTTTCTTCGAACCAGCGTTTCACGATAAACATAAGATTTTCGTCTTTGGTGCCCCCCAAACAGACTATCGTATTCATACGATCATGGAAGGCCAGATGGCCTATCCTTATTTCCCGGTGAGCCTTGATCAAATGAGAGCCAAAATTCGATTTGCCGAGTTAAAAAAAGACTGCACGCAGGTTGCCGATTCGCTCATTCAAACGTTTCCCCTTAACCATCCCCAGGGAGCCAACGGATTTCGCATCGAAGCAGATGGGAAAATCTTCGCCTACGCAAGCGATACTGAGCACCGCGCCGGCCAAATCGACAAAAATATCGTGGCGTTGGCCCGGGACGCGGATTTTCTTGTCTATGATTGCACCTATACGCCCGAAGAGTATGAACGAAAGAAGGGGTGGGGCCACAGCACCTATCGGGAAGGCCTTGCGATAGCACACGAGGCGGGGGTTGGGCGATTTGGTGTCTTTCACCATGATCCTGAACATGATGACGCCTTTATGGATAGGATAGCAAGCGAAGTTGGTGCTCTTTCCGAACATGCACTGGTTACCCGGGAGGGAATGGAAATCGAACTCTAAGATTCTCTTGGTTTCAAGCCAACCGCAAAACCGAACCGCTTGCCAGCAATTGTCTCACCCTTTGCTGCCCCGTTACATGCCTTCCGTATCATTGCCCCTGTTTTAACCCACGCATACTATGAGCAAATACCCGCGGGTGCGGTTTGCGGGCGTGCTCTGCCGTCCCGGAAAATAAAAAACCCGCCCCCTTTGGACAGCCGCGCCCGGCGATTGATGCCTACGCACACCCTGCGAAAGCTCGGAAAAACGAGGATTCCCGAGAGCCGCAGTTTCTTTTGGGGCCGCGCCGAGCAAAAACTCGTGATTCCTCTTCCCGAGATGTGGTATATACTTACTTTTTACCAATGAACTTGTTTACACGTTAAAGGAGAATGCATATGGTTTCTGATCGTTGCGACAAACCAACCCGAACGAGTTGCGAAACATGCAGCCAGTCTACTGGCTGCAATCAGGCGGAGAAGGAGGCGCATGATGAGGCCCGGCGAGAGGCGGCAATGGCGCAGGTGAAATACAAGGTTATGGTTCTCAGCGGGAAGGGAGG
>JAFGRE010000136.1 GCA_016935335.1 Deltaproteobacteria bacterium | reverse complement strand
TCGCCCTCAAGAATGCTGAAATGCTTGTCAATCTGGGGTTGTCCCACAGCAAATTAGAGTACCCGCCAATGGAGCCATGAGTTGCCGTGCGATTCAAAGGCAGGGGACACGACCTAAAGAGATGGATGCAGGATTGACGAAAGAGGCATTGACACAAGAATATCTTCGCCACCGGGAAGAGCTTTTTGCGTACCTGTTCCGGATGGTCGGCAGCTACATGACCGCCGAAGATCTGGTGCAGGAGGTGGCCGTAATCATGCTGGAGCAGCAGATTCCTGAGTTGGAGGGCACCTGCGCGCGGGAGATGTTTTTTAAAATTGCCGCCGATCTTTCTCTTGAATATGTCAGTCAAGAAAAATTATGGCCGGTGGATGCCCAGGATAAAGTTATGGAGAGAATCTTTAGCGATATAGTCCTCATGGAAGAGCTGGATTCGTTCAAGCGGTATCCCAAAATCACGTATTCGGTTACGGAACATGTGAGCTTTTGTTTCGATTGCCACGTTCGCACCCTGCCCCCCCCTCAACAGGCAGCCCTTCTCCTGACAGAATTGTTCTCGCTTTCTTCACCGAGCGTAGCGCAAATCCTGGGGGTTTCTGCTGGCCAGCTTCATGAATTGGTCCGGTCCGCCCGACAAACCCTCACTGAGTTGTTTCGGCAGCGCTGCCTTCTCATTTCTCCCGACGGGTACTGTCGGCACTGCGATTCCCTTAACGTTTATTACAATCAGCATGCGCCAAGAAAGCTCTCCACTCATCTTTTTAAAAACGGAGACAGTGAAATTCAGGAAGAAGACTGGTTTTTCGATCGCCTCCTTGAACTGGTGAAATCCGTCAACCCGATCAGGGAACCGTCTCGCCACCTTCACGATTTTCTTTCCGACCTCATTTTATCAAGTGAGGATTCGGGATAAAAAATACTGACTCAATACTTCTCGGTTCTATTCTGTTTTTTTGTAGTCGGTTACGAGCCGTGTTCATTGCTCTTATTACGGAGGATCGCTCTCAATGGAAAATAATTCGGAAAAAAAACGATTTTTCAGCAGGTTTACCTTTCAAAAAAACCCCACCCATGACAATAAGATTCCGCAGCCGGCCGCTGAAGAAAAAAAAAGCGGCTTCTTGACGCGACTCCGGTCTCAGTTAAAAAAAACCCATGAAATCCTGGTAACGCCGGTCGATGAACTTGTGTTGGGAAAAAAAAAGATCGATGAGGAGACCTTTGAGAACCTTGAGGAGATCCTGATCACTTCCGATGTCGGCCCCCGCGCTGCCTTAGACCTGATTGAGCGGGTGCAAAAAAAGGTTAAATATGGAGAGTATGATAAGGCAGACCGCATCCGGAACTACTTAAAAGACGAAATTCTGCAAATTCTTGCCGCCAGACAACAATCACTCGATACCTCAAAAGCCACACCTTTTGTCATCATGACCTTGGGCGTCAACGGCTCGGGGAAAACGACGACGATTGCCAAGCTCGCCAACCAATTCCAGTCAGAGGGAAAAAAGGTTCTTCTGGCTGCTGCCGATACGTTCAGGGCCGCCGCTATTGAGCAACTGGAAGTCTGGGGTGGCCGACTCGGCTGCGACGTAATCAAACAGAAGAAAGGGTCCGACCCCTCCGCGGTAGCCTTCGATGCCGTCCATGCCGCGAAAGCCCGCAAGGCTGATGTCCTTATCATAGATACGGCCGGCCGTTTGCATACTAAGGTTAATCTCATCGAAGAACTAAAAAAAATTAAACGGATTATAGAGAGAGAACATCCGGGAGCACCCCATGAGTCACTCTTGGTTTTGGACGCCACGACCGGACAGAATGCGATATCACAAGCAAAAACTTTTCGGGAGACACTTGGCTATACCGGTATCATCCTTACCAAGCTGGATGGGTCGGCAAAGGGAGGGGTGATTGTGGGGATCTGTGATGAGTTGGAAATACCTATTCGATACATCGGTATCGGTGAGCAGATGGACGACCTCCGCGAGTTCAATGCCCGGGAATTTGTAGACGCGCTGTTTGATTAGCCGTTCGCACCACCTACTCTTCCTCTTGCAATATTCCGTGAAAAAATATTTGGATCGTCCTGTTGGCCACGTCTTCGATCGTGAGGCCCCCTCCCTCCCGAAACCAACGATAGGTCCAGTTAATCATTGCAAACAAGGAAAATATAATAACCGGTATCTCATACTCCTTTATCCTCTGGGTTCTGAGAAGCCTTTTAAATTGATGCGAGTATATCTCATATATTTTACTCTGTTTTCCCTTAATCTTCTTGAGTAATTCTTCCGGAAGTTTATCAGTGTCTTCAACAAAAATCTTCACTTCCTTTTTTCTCTTTTTCAAAATAACGATATGAGCATAAATCATCTGTCTCAGCCTCTCCAAAGGATCATCAAGCCGCTCCGCAATATCCTCCAGGGTATTGATTAATTCATCGGTAATACCATTGATGATCGAAAAAAGGAGTTCGTCCTTGCTTTTAAAATAATAGTAGATGATGGTATTTTCCACCTGCAGACTTTCGGTTATTTTCCGGATCGGAGTTTTCAAATAGCTCGATTCATAAAACAGGTCAATCGCTTTTTGGATCAACAACTCCCTGGTTCCTTGATGTCTCATAGCGCAACCTCGCTGCCTCTCGACGTTGAAAATTTGCTCTTTTTTAATCCAAATAAATCCCTTTTAAATACCATGCGGAAACCACGCCGCCGGCACTTCGAAAAACGCTTCCGCCACTATGCCGGTCCGGAACCTCCCGAAATACTGCATGCCCCCCGAGGGCATTTACCTTGCATTTGCTAAGTTATCATGAAATGTAACCCAATGCTACAATAATACGGTCCACCTGAGATCATATTAATAATAAAGGATAATTATTTTCATTAATGGGGATAAAAAAAGTCTGTTGCCGCAAATTTAGCTTGACAGAGCGAATTTGCCATGTAAAATTATAGCAAGCGCTAAGTATATAATTTTCACAATGAGGTCGTCGCTATGGAAGGGTTTTTCTCCCCTCAGGGTATTGCGATATTCGGGGTTTCTTCGAACCCCAAAAACGTAGCCCGAGCAGTTCTTCAAAACCTTTCTTCGTGCCGCTACCAAGGAACCGTGGTGGGGATCGGCTCGAAGAGAAACAGCTTCCTGGGTTTCGAGATATATAGCTCCATAGATGATGTTGACGAACCAATCGACCTCGCGGTTATTGTCACCCCCGCCCCTTCCATCATTCCCATTTTCCAGGAGTGCCAACGGAAGGGAATAACCCGCGCGGTCATCATGACGTCCGGATTCAAGGAGCTTAAGGGAAGCGGGGATCAGTTAAGTAAAGACCTGGTCAAAGCGGCACAAGATATGAACCTCCGGTTTATCGGGCCGAACTGTCAGGGCGTCATCAACACTGCCACCGGGCTGTGCCTTCCTTTCGGTCTCTTCCCTCCGGGAAAACTAAAAAGAGGAGATATATCGTTAATCACCCAAAGCGGATCGATTTGCTGGATGGGCTCACTGTACCTGTCCCACGAAATCGCCGGCGTCAACAAGGTGGTGAGCATAGGGAATAAGATGAACGTGGATGAAGTGGATGCGCTCACCTATCTCCTGGAAGACGACACTACCCGGCTTATCGTGCTTCACCTCGAAAGCACCGAAAACGGCCGCGTTCTTTTCGAGATTCTGGCGCGCAGCACCAAACCGGTTATTTTGTTTAAGACTCAGATATCGCCTGAAGGCCATCCGGTCGCCTTCTCTCACACGGCCGCTCTGGCCGACGATGACACGATAATAGAAGGCGTATCCCGGCAAGCCGGGGTCATGAGGGCCACAACGTTCCGTGAAATGATCGAAATGGCTAAGGCTCTTTCACTTCCCTCCATACGCGGCAAGAGCCTCGGCATTGTTTCCGCCTCCGGCGGTGTCGCCATTATGGCTGCCGATACCTGCGAACGACAGGGGATGAAGCTGGCAACCCTCCCCGCTGAATGTCTGGATAAGATTAGAGACCTCCCCAAAGCCAAGGTAATCAACATCACCAATCCGGTGGACACGGGAAATATCTACGACAGCCGTGCCAACTACGAAGCCATGAAAATGATTATCAACCTTGATGACGTGGATGGAGGAATTTTGTCTCAGTTTCATCCTGCAACCGGAGACTATTTCGAAAAACATTCGGTAGAGGAGATCGTGAAGGAAGCATCCGCCCTTTCATGGGAGGCTAAAAAGCCTATTGCCCTGCACTTTCTCTGCGACCCCCT
>JAFGRE010000020.1 GCA_016935335.1 Deltaproteobacteria bacterium | reverse complement strand
TCCTTTCCCAGCATGTGGAGTTCTCGTCCCATAAACACCGGGGGATGAAGGAGAACAACGCCGGACTCCTTGAAATCAATGGTGCTTTGAATCGTGTAAGGGACAGATTGAACATACGGACAAGAATAACTGTGTTTGATGTGGCGCTGTAAGCGCTTTAAGGTGATGAGGCTGGGTAAGAAAATCGCAGAAACCCCTTTCTCAATCAGGTCCAGTATATGGCCGTGAGTCACTTTTATGGGAAAGCAGGTCTCCGTTACGACCGTTTCCAACCCTTTTCGAATGATAGTTCTGTTGGTTTGCTCGGAAAGAACAACTCGAAACCCTAGTCCATTAAAGTACGTGCCCCAGAACGGCAGCAGGTCATGGAAAAAAAGCACGCGGGGAATGCCGACTGACGGCGCTGAAACCGGCATCCGGTTGTTTTGCTCTTGAAATCGGTGCAGGAGCTCATCACGTTCAGAGAAAAGATCCGGAATGTCGGATATATTCTTCTTTGATCGTTTTATTTCCCACTTTTCGCATCGTCCCCCATAAAAAAGAGGTTTCTCATCCTTTACCTCAAGCTTATGTATTTCACACATATTTGCACAACCGTTGCAAGGGAAAGACGAAAGCAGGTATTCCCTTCGGCTCAAATCAAACCCCTTGAATCTGCTGGGTTCGTCATCTTTCTCCTTCATCGCCAAGATAGCGGCACCAATGGCGCCGGTGACTTCATTGTCGGGGGGAACAGTTATCCGTTTGCCAAGGACCTTTTCGAATGCTGCCACCACTCCCTCATTAAATGCTGTTCCACCTTGGAAGAATATTCGGTCGCCGATTTTTTTGGTGCTCACGACCTTGTTGAGATAGTTGCGGACAATAGAATAGCAAAGGCCGGCTACCAGATTCTCTTTCTCAGCGCCCCGTTGCTGGTGGTGAACGAGGTCGGATTCTATAAACACTGTACAGCGATCACCCAGTGCTACTGGGGTGGGGGCGGCAAGGGCCATAGTGCCGAATTCCTTCTCTATGGAGATGCCCAATTTCTCTGCCTGTTCCTCTAAGAATGATCCGGTCCCCGCCGCACAGACCTTGTTCATTTCAAAATCCACGACCGCTCCGTTCTTCAGACTGATATATTTGGAGTCCTGTCCGCCGATTTCAAAGATGGTATCCACCTCGCAATCGATATTGGCTGAGGCTGTTGCCTGGGCGGTAATTTCATTGCGAATCACATCAGCTCCCACGAAATCACCGGTTAAATAACGGCCGGAGCCGGTAGCCCCCGCTCCGGCAATCTCAATGGACCCGTTAAGCTCCTCCCCGATTTCTCTGAGGCCTCGTTTAATCGCTTCGATGGGACGACCTGTTGTCATGAGGTAGCGTTTGGCTAAAACACGACGGTTTTCATTAATCACCACCAGATTGGTGCTAATAGAACCGACATCAAGACCAAGATATCCCCTGATCTTTCCTCCCCGTTGAACAGGAAAGCAGGGTGCCTTGGAAAGGACAGGGTTGCGGCACAAAAATGAAAGTGGCGCCTCCGTCGCTGTTTCCCGTGGAGCTGAGGCTCCGGATTCATCAAAACGCCGCCACCCGGTCCACGGCGTGCACAAAGAAGGGCTTCCTATCGCCATGAGGCAGGCGCCGATTGCTCCCATGGAGGCGAAGTGTCTCGGGATGATAATTTCGTGTGGAGCCAAGGCGAGGATCCCAGCGAAGGCGCGGCGCATGCCCACGTTGGCCGCAACCCCTCCCTGGAAAGCCAGCGGAGGGTGAAAGGTATACCCTTTGCCGATAGTACTTTTGAAATTTCGGGCAAGGGCAAAGCACAACCCAGCAATAATGTCATGATCAGGAGTGGCAATCTGCTGCAAGTGAATCATATCGCTTTTGGCGAAAACACTACAACGTCCGGCTATGCTGGATGGATTTTTTGACTTGAGGGCGAGTTGTCCAAATTCTTCGATGGTGACGTTGAGACGATGCGCCTGCTGGTCAAGAAATGATCCCGTACCGGCGGCGCACATGGTATTCATGGAAAAGTTGACAAGCTTTGATGTCGTGAGGTCTTTATCATGGTCAAGGATAATAAGCTTTGAATCCTCACCCCCCATTTCAATAACCGTTTTGATGTTCGGATGGAAGAATTCCGTTGCTTTACATTGTGCGACAATTTCATTGGCGAAGCGTACGCTCAGGAGTTCGGCCGGGAGTTTACCACCGGTGCCGACAAAGGAAATATCAACAAAGTCAACCGGGGGTATCCGGGAAAAAATATCTTTTAGAACGGAACGGACAGTAGCCAGCGGTTGACCGTGGTGACGGTGATAATATTCCTCAGCAATTAACTTCTGCTCGGTAAGAATAACCGTATTTACACTCACCGAGCCGACATCAATCCCCAAAAAGTAAGGCGCCCCTTTCCTTCGATTCATTATTCATCCTCTCCAGGGTGATTTTACAGATGGCCGTCTAATTCATAGCGAAGACTTCTCCCCATGAGATCAGTCACAGCTTGGCGGGGATCTTTTTTGTGGTAGAGCACTGCATAAACCTGTTCGACTATGGGCATTTCGACACCTAGGCGCTGGGCAAGCTGGAAGGCGGACGTGGTGGTTTTTATCCCTTCGGCTACCATTTTGCTGCTCGTTATAATCTCATCCAGGTCTGATCCTTTTCCTAGTTTAATACCGACTGATCGGTTCCGGCTTAACGCCCCGGTGCATGTGAGAACCAGATCACCTAAACCGGATAATCCTGAAAGGGTAAGCGGATGGGCACCCGCTTCCACAGCCAATCGTGTAATTTCAGCGAGGCCGCGCGTGATCAATGCGGCCCGGGTATTATTTCCGAAACCCAACCCATCAGAACAACCCGCGGCAATGGCGATAACGTTTTTCAAGGCGCCACCCAACTCTACCCCCATCACATCAGTGCTCGTATATACCCTGAAATAATGAGCGGCAAAAACCTGTTGTACCTTCTCAGCAGTCTTCTGGATGGTTGCGGCCGCAACCACCGCCGTCGGCATGTACTGGACAACTTCCTTGGCAAAGCTGGGACCTGAAAGACAGACAATCTGGCTATGCATGTCCGATGGAAGATTATCGCGCAAGACTTCCGTCATTGTCTTCAAGGTTTCATTTTCAATGCCTTTGGATACGCTGACGATGATGGTACGAGTCTCCAGGAAAGGAACACACTGATGTATGACATGTCGGACCACATGGGAGGGCAGGGCCGAGACAATCAGGTCTTTTTTTGAGGATGCTTCAGCAAGAGACCGGCTTGGCGCAATACGGCCAGGGAGTTGGAAACCGGGCAAATAGATACGATTCTCATGGAAGGCTCCTATCTGGTCATAGACTTCGTCTTCGTAGACCCATAAGGTAACCCGGTGTCCGTTTTTCGCAAGAAGAATTGCGAGTGCGGTGCCCCAGCTTCCCGCGCCGATAACGCCGATATCTAGGAAAGATCCCCCCATACTCTCCTCTCTGTCGTAAAAATGATATATGGGAGTAATAGAGTCTGTTTTCTCATCCCCTTGGAAAATTCTGCCCGTGGAGGCTAACCTATTTTTTATCACGTAACCGAGAGAGGGTCAAGGATTAGGCAGCATATATCCAACTCCTTGTTGACAATGGCTTGTTTTCCTCATTATGATGGGGGCGGTACCGATGGCCTGATTTTTTTGTAAGCAAGGCTGCTTGATATATGGTAATTTATTTAGTCTTTGAGACAGCATGGGGTTGGATGGGGGTGGTACGGAGTGCGGCAGGGATAAAGAAAGTCCTTCTTCCCCAGGACGATCCTAAGGATGTGACACGGCGCATCAAAAACGAATTTCCCGATGCTTCGGCGAACGAGCCGTTACTTCGTTGGCCGGCAACCGCATTGGCTGCATATTTTGAGGGAAAAGAAATCGTCTCTCCCCTCCCGATTGATCTGTCATCATTTTCCGACTTTTCGCAGGCGGTATGGAGGGCAACTCAGTCCATCTCCTATGGAACGGTGAGACCCTATTCATGGGTGGGGAAGTGCATGAAAAAAGCCGGGGCCGCTCGAGCGGTGGGAAATGCGTTGCGGAGAAACCCGTTTCCTCTCATCGTGCCTTGTCATCGGGTTATTCATAAGGACGGCTCCCTCGGTGGGTTTTCAGGTCTTACCGGCACCGCCGTTAAACGGAAGCTGCTGGAATTGGAAGGAGTCTGCTTTGATCGTAAAGGAAGAGCACTTTTTTTAAGGTAATGAAAGGACACGACATGCGGAATGAAAAGATTGACTGGAGTGAGGTGTTGGGTCAGGCAACTGAATATCTGTGCCAATATCTCCAAATTGATACTACCAATCCTCCCGGAAATGAAATTATGGGCGCTCGATTTCTCAAAGAAATACTCGAGCGAGAGGGTATCGCTGGCACGATTTTGGAGTCTGAACCGGGAAGGGGAAACCTCATAGCGCGTTTAAAGGGAAAGGGAACGAAATCACCGCTGCTTCTTTTGAGTCACATTGACGTCGTTCCTGCCGAAGCCGAACAATGGATGTATCCGCCTTTCTCCGGGAAGGTGGTAGGGGATGAAATTTGGGGACGCGGGGCCATCGACTGCAAATCGCTCGGCATTAGTGAAGTTATGGTACTTATTCTTTTAAAAAGGGCCGGAGTGGAACTCAGCCGTGATGTTATTTTGGCAGCTACCGCAGACGAAGAGAAGGGCGGCACAAACGGGGCAGCGTGGCTCTGCAAGAACAGACCGGACTTTGAAGAGATTCAAACGGTGATTAACGAGGGGGGCGGTGTCGGCGTGCCCGGGAAACAAAAAAATATTTATTTCTGTCAAGTGGCAGAAAAGGGTATTTGCTGGATAAGGATCCGTCTGAAAGGGAGTCCGGGGCATGCCTCGCTGCCGCGGCAGGATAACTGTCTTCTCTCTCTCGGCCGATGCCTGAGCCGCATCGGTGAGTTTCGTGCACGCATTCAGGTTCCGCCGGTGACGACGCGATTTATCGAAGGGTTCTCCGAGGACGAGGTTTTAGCGCCGATTTTCAACCGGATTATTCAGAACCCTGACGGCGCGGACGAAGTTCTGGAAGAAATCCCTGACAGGGGGCTGAAGCAGCTTGTGGGCACTATGCTTCGTACCACCTATGTTCCCACCGTGGTAAAAGGAGGAGAAAAGACCAACGTGATTCCCGGCGAATGTTTGTGTGAAGTGGACTGCAGACTGTTACCGGGAGAAACACCCGAAGGAGTCCAGAAGGAGGTGGAAACCATTTTACAAGACATCCCCCAGTGCGCCATTGAAGTTCTTGATGGTTCCACGGCGTCTGAATCCAGTCATCGCCATGAGATTTTGCAGATCTTCGAACAAGCTTTGCAACGTCACGATCCCAAGGCTAAACTGATTCCCTACATTTCATCCGGGGCAACTGATTCCCGGTTTTTTCGGAAGGGGAAAGCTGCCGCCTTTGGATTCGCGCCGGTTCTTGCGGAAGGCGATCTTTCTCACTACCAAGATCTCTTTCACGGCCATAATGAAAGGATTTCGAAGCAGAACCTTCTCTTTGGCATCAAAGTGCTTTACGAGGTCGTCCGGCAGTACTGTCGATAAATGACCGTGAAACATTTCATTAAAAGCCGCGGTGCAGACCAAGTCGGCGGGCGATGGCAAGCGCCTCCAGGTATTCTTCCGTGGTTATTCTTCTCCGCAGCTCCGGATAGCGATAGGCGTTATAGTGGGGGTGATATTGATCCATGATGTTGACGTAAGAATCTTGGGACAGCTCGTCGGCAATAAAACGTAAGATCTTTTCGGTTTCCGTCAGTCCTTGGGGCATGACCAGATGACGGATTAATAGACCGCGGGTTGCTCTGCCTGCTGAATCGACATGGAGCACTCCCACTTGACGGTGCATTTCTTTGAGCACTTCTTCCAGGACGAGAGGGTAGTCGGGAGCATTGCAGTATTTATTCGCTGCCGCCGGATCGGCAAACTTGGCATCCGGCATGTAAATGTCGATAATCCCTTCCAATAATTTGATTACCGCTAATGCTTCATATCCTCCACAGTTATAAACGAGGGGCACATTCAGCCCTAATCGAACCGCATGCGGCAGAGCGGAAACGATTTGAGGAGCAAGATGAGTGGGGGTGACAAAGTTGATATTATGGCATCCCTGCTTTTGTAAGGCCACCATATAACCCGCCATTTCTTCTGGTGAGATTTTCTTTCCCCTGCCCAAATGGCTAATATCGGAGTTCTGACAAAATTCACACTTGAGGTTGCAGTGAGTAAGAAAGATAGTTCCTGAACCGTTGGATCCGACCAGGGGGGGTTCCTCACCAAAATGGGGGAAAGCACTGGAAATTTCGAGGGCAAGTTCTGCTCCGCAGACACCTCGCTCCCCTTCCAGGCGATTAACGTGACACTGGCGGGGGCAGAGGATGCAGGACTTCAAAAGTTCCCGCAACCTCTCTATCCTGGCATCTAATTCCCCGGATTCATAGAGGGACAGATAGCTAGGTTTATAGTCCATGGCGGTTTGCAGACTCTTTGCCATGAGCTTTCATAAGATCGCTCACAGTAAACAGTGCCTCAACCGAGACTCCTTCAGCCTCAAGATTTTGCTTCCCGTTCTCTTCTTCACGGTCGACCAGGGCAATAACTTTCACCACAACCAAACCTGCCTCGCGTGCCCGTCGCAGAGCTTCAATTGTGGACTTTCCCGTGGTAATCACATCGTCAACAATGACTACCCGGTCGCCATTGGTTACATCGCCCTCGATCCACTTTTTCAAACCATGACCTTTTGCTTGTTTTCGTATCCAAAACGACTTGACCTCATCACCCTCCAAGTAGCTGGCATAGGAAACCGCATCCGCAATGGGAATTGCCCCGACTTCCGGTCCTCCGATGGCGTCAACCTGCAATTCCGCAATTTTTTCGTAAATGATCCGGGACATCAAATACTTTGCTTTTGCCAGGCTGGTAACCTTTCTACAGTCAACATAGAACTTGCTTTTTTTCCCTGAGGCAAGAATAAATTCTCCGGCCTCATTGTATTGAAATCCTTTTTCATAGATTAACCCCAACAATTCCTCTTCCATGAATCACCTCGCCACTATAGGACCTTTTAAAACAACGGTTTTTGGATTTCTTGTATCCTAAAACAAAGGTCTTGTCAAAGCCTTGAGGGCCTCTCTGTTTGGCCGAAACAAATTTTCTTTTGCTCGGTTCTGACTTATAATACGATTCAGCGTTTATCACAAGTTATCGAAAACAATCGTCGCAGCCTCGTGCGGCAGTCAAAACGAGCACGGGGAGAGAGATTACCGGAGAATCGAATGGCGGACTGGATACCGATCGAGAAAGACCCTCGCCATATGGCACGGGAAAAACGCAAAGCCCGAGAGTTGAAGAAGTCCCAGTGGTGGCGGAACAGAGTTGAGACGGGGATTTGTTATTACTGCGGCAGGAAGTTCCTTCCTGAGGAATTGACGATGGATCACGTTGTTCCGCTTTCGCGAGGGGGGAAAAGCACCAAGGGAAACGTTGTTCCTTGCTGCCGAGGCTGTAATGCGGAAAAACATCTTCTGACTCCGGCTGATATGATATTACAGGAATTTAAAGATTCTCCTCCGGAGAAGAGATGATTGCCCGGCTGGTATGCAGACAAAGAAAAGCCTTACGCTCATGTAGGGGGGTGGAGGAGAGAGTTTAGATGGGGAAAGGGCGTAAGGCTTTTTTTCGATTTCTATTCTATTTTGATTTCTTATATATGCAAGAACCGTGCAAATTATTAAATAATAGTTTGTTGTAAAAATTGCTAGTATATACAGATAGTTATTATTAGTACGCAAAAACGCACTAAAGGCTTCATGACAAAAAAGACGACAGCTTGGAAAAAAAACCGACACACCGGGATCGGTTTCGCCTCTGCACTTCATTTTATACAAGAGGTCAGTTGTAAGGCAGAGCGAAAAAGGCTTGAAAATGGAGCGGTCATGTCTGAAAGCTTTGGATCAGGGGAAGCACGATGCGGTAAAAGAGTGTTTTGTCTTCGAAGGGAAAAAGTTCTTTTCCCAGCCTGCTTAGTTCCGGAGGTGTAATAAAAACCTCCGGGTGATGGATCATATACCAGGCGCTGAAAATGCGGATAAGAGGTGGATAGTCGGCAGTCACATTCTGGTACTGACAAACTGCGAAAAAGAGCAGATTTTCTGTTTGGTCGGGTCGAAACTCATGCGTCTCCGGTGGATTCCTCTCTAGTCCTTTGAAAAAGTTTTCGGTTTCGCTTAACGTGTACCAAAAAAGTTTTTTATATTCAGGTCGTATGAGTACGTCCACATAAGAAGAAAGTGCATCCAATCGATTTCCGTCAGCGTCACAAATGCTCTTGGTCAATTCAAACGCAGCCGCTGCCAAGGTATGAACAGAGACGATATCGCCGTCAGTAAAATAGAGCTGTAAAGCCGTCATTATCTGTCGCCGGACAGCATCTATTTTTGTTGCTCGAAGAGTCTCCATTATTTATTTTACCTGCGATGGGGAAAGCATTACCTTCCTGACGGTTTCACGGAAGACCAAACAAGGATGCCAATAACAAGACGGTCTGCATAATCACACGGTATGGATAAATGAACCTTGTAGCAATGCAGAGGGTGTAGTTACGGAGGTGTTACTTGTCACTTTCTTTCTTGTCCGGCCAGTACAGCGAGGTGCCCCCCAGCACCTTCCATTACGAGTCCCAAACGCGCTCTTAAGTAATACACAGTGCGCCGTGCGAATTCATGGCGTGAAAAGGCACCATAAATCGTAAACTGAAAGAAAAAAACTATAACAAAACCGAATGAATAGTCAATTCTTTTTCTCTATTCCTCTTGTTATGATGAGACGCTTTTTTCCGCGATGGATAGTTTTGGTGAAGTGGAAAGAAGCGCTGAGATCTTTGTCCAATGTGTCGAACAATTGAAAATACCACCCCACCGGCTTTCAGGAGGGTGACGGGGACAGGGAAGGGGATAAGAACTGAGGCACAGGACCAATCCTCAAAGTAATAGCGTGAGGGTTGACTAAACAGCAAGCTTTCCGGACGAAAGAGAAAATATGGTACAAAAGCGGCCAATTTTGCACTGGGCATGGGTTATTCTCATTATCTGCTTTATCGACCTTTTCATTAACTACTCCGTTCATCTCGGGTATGGCGTGCTTCTTCCGGAAATGATCCGGGCCCTTGAATGTGATCGAGGCGCCGCTGGTGCAATATTTAATTCTTATCTTTTTGCCTATATCGTTTTTACCCCCATCGTCGGTAATCTAACCGACCGATTAGGAGGCCGTGTTGTCATCACTGTCTGCTCTCTGATTCTTGGGTTAGGGGTTTTCCTCATGGGAACGGCTCAGAACGTTGGGGCGGCATGTTTTTTCTTCGCTATTGCCGGCGTCGGAGCCGCCGGCATGTGGACGCCCGCCCTTACCCTGGTACAGCGCTGGTTCGCTGTGCATCGCAGGGGTTTGGCTCTCGGCATACTCTCCACCAGCTACGGCATCGGTTTTGCCGCCATGGGGGTGATCCTTCCGTTGCTTATCGATCGATTCAGCTGGCGTCTTGCGTGGTATTTGTTAGGGGCGTGGTCCTTGGGGTTGGTTGTCATCAATGGGTTCTTACTAAAAAGTGATCCGATACCATCCGGCTATAAGCCATGGGGCCACCAAAAAGGTACCTTGCCGGAAATGAATATGACCGGAAAAAGTGGGAAGGAGGATACGTCGCTGATGACGCTTTTTACCGACAGCGCTTTTTATCTTATCGGTTTTTCCTATTTCGCAATATCGTATGGTCTTTACGGGATCACCACCTTTATGGTGGATTACGCCGAGTACCAGCTTGGCCTCCCCCTGGGAAAGGCGGGGTTGCTGGCGACCATCCATGGTTTCTGTCAAATCGTTGGGGTATTGACAGTGTTGCCTGTATCCGACTTTCTGGGACGAAAGAAGGCTATTATTATATCGAACGCATGTATCACCATTGCGCTGGTGGGAATCGTTTTGAAAGGAAATTCGTGGGAGCTGCTTAGTGTCCTGGTGGGCTGCATGGCGTTTTTCTACGGGGCAATATATCCCCTGTATGGGGCGTGTGCGGGGGACTATTTTCCAAGGGCAATGATGGGGACTGTTATCGGGGTATGGACTTCATTTTTTGGGTTGGGAGCCATGCTCACTCACTGGGTTAGCGGGATGCTTCGAGATAGCACGGGCAGCTACGATCACGCGTTTATGGTAAATACGATGATGGCTTTTTTAGGGCTTCTTTTAATGTGCATAGTCCGCAAAAATAGTGTGCCCCTATCAAAAGGCGGCGGTATCTGAAAATCCACCCGACAAATCCCGATCTTATCAGTCAGCATGGAATGAAGATATATTTATGCGCGGTTTTGTAAATGAGCAAAGAGGCTTTTTGGTACTGCGATTAAGCCAACGAGGAGGACACTTGGGTTTAAACTCACCGCTGCTCTGAAACAAATGCCATCGCATCGATTTCGATGAGCAGGTCAGGATATGCCAGTTCGGTGACCCCGACAAGTGTAGCTGCCGGATAATCTTTTTCAAAATAGTCCGCATAGACATCCCACACCCGGGGAAAAAAGTCCCCCACATTCTTCACGTAGATGGTTGTTTTTATGACATCATTCAAGGTTGCGCCACCCGCTTTCAGCATCTCTTTGATAGTTTCCATAATATATGCGGTTTGAGCAGCCATATCTCCCTTGCCGACGATTTTTCCGTCCGGATCAACAGCTCCTTTGCCTGAGAGCACGATTAAGGAACCGTTTGAGACCTTGAATCCGGCGGAATACTTTTGCATAGCTTTCCAGTTAGCGGGGATTATTTTTTCCTTTGCCATGGTCTGTTTCTCCCGTTTCTTCATGAGAATGTCAACGCTCTAGGGGGGTTACATCCTACGATACCAGAATGAGATATCCCTGTGAAGCGTTTATGCTTCCGCCGCATCCCATTCTCTTGAAAGTCACGAAACGGAATTCCGTACCCTTGGGAATAACTTGCTCGCTGATAAGCTTGGGGTGTTGTTAGGAAACAACCTCGGAAGAAAAAGACCGGGCCGAAAGGGCCGTGGAAAAACAGACGCAATAAATAATCCAGTATCGTGTCCCCGGAATTTCCGAAATCAAGTCGGACGAGTAACAGGATGAGGTAATTTCGGCAAAGAAGGACTACACGAGGGATCACTTCGAAAGGGTAAACAGAAAAACAAAGCATAAACTATGAAGAGAATTCCGGGGACATAATACTAAATTCTTCAAAATGGTTTGCGGCCTCACATTTTGGGGTCACCCGGAACCTTCTTCATCCTCCAGCCGTTCCGCAAAGGCCAGGTAGCGAAGGGATTCGTTTTCATTTCCTTGGGCCGCATAGATCTTGCTTATTTTACGAAAATATTTGGCCTGCTGC